>CAWVVN010000006.1:0-38721 GCA_963933605.1 uncultured Verrucomicrobiales bacterium | reverse complement strand
ACCCAGCGGCATCACAGCAGCCGTGCCGACCTCCTGCAGCCTTTTGGCAAGCACTGGATCAGCATTGATATAAGGTAAAACGGTAAAACCCTCCTTCACCAAAATCTCAGCGGCTTTCAATGTTTCGATTGGATCTGGCAGTAAATAGGTCGGGTCGGGATGAATTTCGAGCTTCACCCACTTGGGAAGTCCAGCAGCTTCAGCAAGGCGAGCAAGACGCACAGCCTCGTCCGCATCCATGGCTCCACTGGTATTAGGTAAGATCAAATACTTCTCTGGATCGATAAATTTGAGGATATCTGCCTGTGGATCATTCCCGCCTGTAAGATCAGCGCGCCTTAAAGCCACGGTGACAATCTCACAACCACATGATGCCAGCGTATCCCGCATCAGCTCATTAGACGCAAATTTTCCGGTCCCAGCCATCAGGCGGGATTGAAACCGGCGCCCAGCTATTTCTAATGGCAGATTCATCACAGGCGCAGACATTACCTGCGCATCCTCACCATGCAAGCGCAAGGATAGTTCATTTTCAACTAATCCAGCTAGCATACTGAAAATTATTATTCCCCTACTATCTAAAGCCCTCTAAAATAAAGGTTAGCCCCCACAAAATACACTTAACCATGAAACACATCCCAAACATCGCAGCAGGCCTGCTCGGCCTCGCATTCGTCATCTTCGGTGCCAATCACTTTCTTCATTTCCTCGAAGTCCCTAAACCCCCCGAAGGATCTCCTCCTTATCTGTTTTTTGGCGCAATAGGGCCAACCGGATTCCTGAGCTTTGTCAAAGTTTGCGAAATTATAGGCGGTATTCTCGTCGCCTTGCCCAAAACGCGTAACCTCGGACTGCTGGTTATCGGCCCGATTGTCGTCAACATTCTCGCCTTTCAGGTATTTCTTACCAAGAGTGCTGGGTTATTTGACCCACCCGTTATCGCCGTAACTGTGCTGTCAGCCTATTTATTGTGGGTTGGCCGCAAGAAATTCTTAGGGCTTATCAATAACTAGAAAGCTTCTATAGATGATCAAGCCCCCTATTGTTCTATCTATTTAAAAAAAAGGCCCCGGGAGCTTGGAGTCTCCCGAGGCATTAAATTCAGTTCCTTACACGCTGATGTATTGGAAAATCTGACAACTGCAACTGTTGTGTTCACTTGGTAAGTGATTGAGCACCGAAACATACGGTGTTCACTAATGATAGACCCCTCATGACTGTATTCGTTCAAAGAAAATTAACATTACTTTCATTTCCATAGTTGGAGACTGTCTGACTCCCTTATTTAAAAGGATTTGCACTGATTAAATATTTGTTGATGATCTACCTTTCCGCTGCTTCAGGCCATACATTGTAATTCGCTTGCGAATTTGCCACTGCACAGCTACATCGTGCCCGCACTCACGAATTTCATGGCTGGATTTTTCAAACAACTCTTTAATAAAGTAACCAATCGGGCAGATGTCGATTGGGATGAACTGGAAGCAGACCTTATCGGTGCCGATCTTGGTGCTCGCACAGCCATGAGCGTTGTCGATGAGCTTCAAGCAAAGGGGCGTAAAGTCTCCGCCGACGATATCATCAGCGTCTGCAAGCAACATATCGGAGATATTCTCACCGAAGATGTGACTGAGCTCACTGCTCGATCGGATGGCAAACCAACCGTCATTCTCATTGTAGGAGTGAACGGCACCGGCAAGACCACATCCTCAGCAAAACTGGCGTATTTGCTCAAAAATAAGGGCTATTCCGTCATGCTGGCTGCTGCAGACACCTTCCGTGCAGCAGCGGTAGAGCAACTCGGCGTCTGGGGCGAGCGTCTGGACGTGCCCGTCGTCAAGGGGGCTCCCAATGCCGACCCCTCCTCGGTTTGCTACACGGCCCACCAAAAAGCCATCCAAGAAGGCGTCCAGTTTTTGATTTGTGATACCGCAGGCCGCATCCACACCCGACACAACCTCATGAAGGAGCTCGGGAAAATCGAGCGCACCATCAGCAAACAGGACGAAGATGCTCCGCATCTCAAGCTCCTTGTGGTTGACGCCACCACCGGCAGCAATGCGCTGTCTCAAACCAAAGAATTCAACAAGGCCATCAAAATCGACGGTCTAGTGGTCACGAAGATGGACGGCTCAGGCAAAGGAGGCGTCACTGTGGCCATTCAACAAGAACTCGGCATACCAACCCACTTTATTGGGCTTGGCGAGGAACCCGAGCTATTTAAGCCCTTCCAGAAGGAAGAGTTCATCAACGGCATCTTGTAAATCAAAAGAGCGAGGCATGTCTCAGCCTCGCTCCCTCATTGATTATTGATGAGTATGCCCACCGCGGAGGTGTTCACTACTCAGGTAGTGGGAAATTGCGATTAAAGGCATATACCTGCTCACGGACCTCAGCGAGCTTTGCCTCATTATCATGATTTTGCAGAGCTTCGTGAATGAAGTCGGCTACTTGCTCCACATCAGCCACCTTCATGCCACGCGTGGTCACGGCAGGCGTGCCGATACGGATACCACTTGGCTTAAACGGACCTGCCGTATCAAAAGGAATCGAGTTCTTGTTCACGGTAATACCCGACTCATCCAGCGCATTCTGCGCGATATCGCCATCGATACCGGCTGGCCGAAGGTCAACGAGCATCAGGTGGTTGTCTGTTCCACCGGAGACAATACGGTAACCGTGCTCTGAGAGACGTGCAGCCATGGCCGCAGCATTATCGACAACCTGCTGTGAATACGCCTTGAAGTCGGTATTGAGGATTTCCCCAAAGCATGCCGCCTTCGCTGCAATCACATGCATGAGAGGCCCTCCTTGGATTCCTGGAAATACGTTGCTATCGATTTTTTTGGCATGTTCCTTGGTGCACAGGATGATTCCACCACGTGGTCCACGTAATGACTTGTGGGTAGTGCTCGTTACAAAGTCAGCATGCGGCACTGGATTGGGATGCACCCCAGCGGCAACCAGCCCAGCAATATGGGCCATATCTACAAAGAGATATGCTCCTACCTTTTTGGCAATTTGCCCCATCCGCTCAAAATCAATCTCACGTGGGTAAGCACTCGCACCGGTGGTGATCAACTTAGGTTTGACTTCCTCCGCCACCTTCTCCAGCGCGTCGTAATCAATGCGCTCGTCTTCTTCACGCACCCCATAATGGGTTACCTCATAAAATTTTCCGGAGAAATTTGCTTTGTGTCCATGAGTCAGGTGACCGCCGTGGGCGAGGTCCATCGTCAGGATTTTGTCGCCCGGCTTAAGCACGGAGAAATAAACTGCCGTATTTGCCTGTGAGCCCGAGTGAGGCTGCACGTTGGCGTGATCCGCACCAAAGATTTCCTTGGCACGATCAATAGCGAGCTGCTCAGCAATATCAACAAACTCGCAACCACCATACCACCTACGACCGGGATAACCCTCAGCGTATTTATTGGTTAACAGGCTACCCTGTGCTTCCATCACAGCTCCACTGGTGAAGTTCTCAGAAGCAATCAACTCAATGTTGAGGTTCTGGCGGTTTTCCTCAGCTGCGATCACCTCAAAAAGTTCAGGATCTGTTAGCGCAAGACGACTGCCTGATGCCTTGGTTACGCGAGCCTGATGCCTGCCGCCTTCGAATTCCGTTTCCAAGAAAGCATCCACCATAGCTAAAGCCTCATCGGTATCGAGCAGGCCTGCGCCAAGACACAGAACATTAGCGTCATTGTGCTGTCGTGTAGTGATGGTCTCAGCGACACTGCGCACATTGGCAGCCTGAATGCCGCGGTAGCGGTTAGCCGCCATGCACATTCCCACGCCTGACTTACATATAAGGATACCTCGGTCATAGCGGCCGCTGACTACTCCGCGAGCGACCTTGCTCGAGAAGTCTGCGTAATCCACAGAATCTTGGTTATTGGTTCCAAAATCTTGGACTTGATGCCCTGCTCCCTGTAAGCGCGTTACAATAGCATGCTTCAGATCTACTCCCCCGTGGTCGGCTCCTATGGCAATATTCATGTTGATTGATTCTTTGGTATTAGTGTTAGATGTTGATGTCTTATCAAAAGGATTGGGTTGGATTAGGCTAAGCTCTGCGCTGCCTTAACGACGTGGTCTGCGGTCATTCCTAGCTCAGCCATGACAATGTCTCCAGGTGCAGAAATTCCAAAACGGTCGATGCCGAGGACCTTACCTTCAAAACCTGTATACTTCACCCATAAGGGGGAAACGCCTGCCTCGATCGCAACTCTGCGAGTGCAGGATGAAGGCAACACACTTGCGCGATACTCATCACTCTGCCGATCAAAACGCTCCATGCAAGGCATGGATACCACACGGACTCCGTCACCGAGTTGCTCGGCAGCCTTCATGCAGTGCTCAACCTCAGAACCACTGGCTAGCAAGATGGTATCTAACGCACCGGTTTCCTTCTTTAAAACATAACCGCCAAGAGCGGCGCCTTGACGCCGTGTGCTAACTGAAGCCTCATTGTAGGTAGGCACGGTTTGACGGGTTAGGAACAAAGCACTAGGACCATCTATACGCTGCATGGATGCCGCCCAGGCTCCAGCTGTTTCCTCCGGATCGGCTGGGCGGAAAACATCTAGTCCAGGAATCACCCTCAAACCGCTCACTGTTTCTACCGGCTGGTGAGTAGGACCATCTTCGCCCACACCGACAGAGTCATGGGTAAGGATATAGGTCACGGGTAACTTTGCCAGAGCCGCTAAGCGGATCGACGGACGTAAATAGTCAGCAAATACAGCAAAGGTCGCACATGATGCGCGGAACAAACCGTCATAGGCTATACCATTAGAAATAGCACCCATCGCGTGTTCACGAATGCCATACCAGATGTTACGACCCGCATAGTTTTGAGGGCCAAAATCTCCTGCCTCTTTGATGTAATTCTTGGTAGATCCGTAGAGATCAGCTGAGCCAGTGACCAGTGATGGTAGAGCCTTGGCGACTGCCTGAATGACATCTCCACCAGCAGCTCGCGTTGCGTTGCTGTAATCTGATGAGAACTCGGGAATCTGATCGAGCAAATCGCTCGGTATCGATTTAGAAATGCTCGCCGCTAACTCTTCAGCCAGTTCAGGGTTTGCCGCTTTCCAGGCCTCATACATTTCATTCCATGCTTGGAATGCGGCCTTGCCGGTTTCTTTTCTCTCGGCAAAGTAGCTTTTAGTTTGCTCTGAGACATAAAAAGTTCCATCAGGAAGCCCCATGCCGCGACGCGCAGATTCGGCAAAATTGGCCCCGCCTTCACCATGGCCCTTGGCTGTGCCTGCAACCTCTGGGATTCCACGACCTATCTCCGTCTTGGCAATAATGACCTTTGGCTTACCGTTGTCATTCGTTTTTGCAGAATGCAAGGCCTCCGAAACAGCAAGGAGGTCATGGCCATCAATGGTCACAGCATCCCAACCTTGTGATGTGAAATACTGCTCGGCATTTTCACCCTGGGTGACATCTGCCATCGCGTCCAAGGTAACATCGTTGCTATCATAAATGAGAATCAGGTTATCGAGCTCATTATGGCCTGCAAAGGCAATCGCCTCCTTCGAAACACCTTCCTGCAGGCATCCGTCGCCCAAGAGAGCAACAACGTGATGATTAAAGATGGCATGCTCAGCTGTGTTGAACTTCGCTGCCGCCAGCTTACCGCTCAATGCATAGCCTACCGCGTTACCGACGCCCTGCCCCAATGGCCCCGTGGTCGCTTCCACCCCAGGTGCTTCATCAAACTCAGGGTGACCCGGTGTAATACTACCCAATTTGCGGAAATCGCTGACATCCTGCAATGATACGGCGTAGCCGGATAGGTGCAGCCAGCTGTATAAAAACATGGATCCATGGCCAGCAGAGAGAATGAAGCGGTCACGGTTGAGCCATTTGGGTGCGTCTGGGTTGTAATTCAATCCATTACTTGCATCGCCAAACAAAATAGCGCCTATCTCGGCACAGCCCAATGGAAGCCCCAAGTGGCCTGATGAACAGGCATGAACAGCATCGATGGCAAGGCCTCGGGCCTCATTGGCAGACCGGGTAAGTAAATCTGTATTAATCACGCGCGGAGAATCTACACCAAGCTCGGTTTCGGCAAGCATGAATCATGTCAAACTGGCAAGAATTGACACTTTTCGCCTCAAAAGCTCAGCCAAAGATTCATTAATCTTCACAAAACCAAAATTTCGCGTTGATTCTTGCCATTTAAACGCTAAACAAGCCGCCCGCCGCTCTTCCAGAGATTGGTTACTTCAAGTTCTCGCAAGTAATGTCCAAAAAACTCAAAATAGCACTACCCAAAGGCTCACTGCAGGATCCAACGATCAAGCTGCTTGAGCAAGCGGGGTATAACATCTACACGTCATCGCGTGGCCTTCGCCCTGACTCCGACGACAAAGAGCTGGATATTTACCTTATCCGAGCCCAAGAAATTTCTCGTTATCTGGCCTCTGGATTCATCGACTGCGGTATCACTGGACTTGATTGGGCCTCTAATGACGAGCATGCTCTCATCGATCTTGCCGAGCTTCCCTACTCCCGAGCCACCGTGCGCCCAACGAAGTGGGTATTGGTCGTCCCAGAAGACTCTCCGGTCAAATCAGTGCAGGATCTGGAAGGAAAACGCATTGCGACAGAAGGCGTTGAAATTACTCGTAACTACCTTAAAAAGAACGGGGTGAATGCAGAGGTTGAGTTTTCATGGGGAGCTACTGAAGTCAAGGTCCCTGACCTCGTTGATGCGATCGTCGATGTCACCGAAACGGGGGCTTCTCTGCGTGCTAACGATCTCCGCATTGTCGATACTATCCTCACTTCATTCCCCCACTTTTACGGATCCAAGGAATCATACCAGGTTGACTGGAAAAAACAGAAAATGGACCGCATGGTGCTGATGCTCAAAGCAGCGCTAGAGGCTCGAGGCAAAGTGGGACTGAAGATGAATCTTCCGGAAAAGTCCTTGCAAGCTGTGCTCGAGAAACTACCTTCTCTCCGCCGTCCGACCGTTTCGCACCTCGCAGAGGAAGGATGGGTAGCAATTGAGACCATCATTGAAGATGCCGTAGCACGCAACCTCATTCCTGACCTCAAAGAGCTCGGAGCTGAAGGAATTATCGAATACCCTCTCTCCAAAATCGTTCTCTAATATAAATCACTATACGTTTTAGTCCTTATAACAACCTAACCTAGAATACCAAAACCATGGGATGTCTCAAAAAACGTCGTAAGACGAAAATCAGTAAGCATAAGCGCAGAAAGCGCATGAAGGCTAATCGCCATAAGAAGCGTCTTCGCTATAAGTCCTAGTCACAAGACTAGTGCTTTCGTAGTGTATTACATACACTTTACAAAAAGGGACACAGCCTCGCGCTGTGTCCCTTTTTCTGCGCACCTGAAGAGACAAATCTCTACTTTTATGCCTGCGCCTGTGTATTCTCTGGGCTAGACCCAGTTAAATCGGCCCTTTTCTATATCGAGCCTTAAATCGACCCTTAGAAATGCATACGCCCAATGTCAGTGCGTTTTTGGGCACCATCAAAGCTGACCTTTGCCAACTCGGCATAGGCCAAATCAACCGCAGCGAGCCGCTCCTCGCCACCAGCCACCACGGCAAGCACACGCCCGCCATTGGTTTCCCATTGACCATTCGCATTGAGCCTCGTTCCAGCGTGATAGACACGAGCATCCTGCAACTCCTCGAGGCCTGAGATCACATCCCCACTTCGTGAGCTAGCAGGATAGCCTGCACTGGCAAGGATTAGACAGACGCTCCAGCCTTCATCAAAAGTAAGCAGCTCCGGTTTCATTTCGCCTTTAGCCGCCGCTAGGCAAAAACTGGCGATATCCCCATGAACCAATGGCATCACCGCCTGGCACTCAGGGTCACCAAAGCGGCAGTTATACTCTATAATTTTGGGGCCAGCCTCGGTCATCATCAAACCAAAGTAGAGATAACCACGGTAAGGCAATCCATCTTCAATTAAGCCGTCTACGGTTGGCTTAACGATCGTCTTCTCAATCAAAGCCAAAGTTTCAGCATCGATCAGCTGCCTACTCGCAACGGCACCCATGCCCCCGGTGTTGGGCCCCTCATCATTATCTCCAATGCGTTTATAATCCCGGGCCGGCGTGAAAATCAGATATTTATCATCACATACCGCGGCAAAGATGGACACCTCAGGACCAACTAAACATTCCTCTACAAGAAGTCTGCCGGCACCAAATTTACGCTCTACGAGCACCTCATTCAAAAACTCCTCCGCACTGGCTTTATCAGCACACACGGCAACCCCCTTGCCTGCCGCAAGCCCATCAAATTTTAACACCGTTGGATAGACGCCGTCTATGGCAGCACGGGCTTCCTCTATATTAGCACAGCCAGCAGCTGCGCCAGTCGGTATACCATGGCTCAACATAAACTCCTTGGCAAATTCCTTACTCGCCTCGAGCTGAGCGGACTGCTTGTGCGGCCCCCAGCATGGAATACCCGCTTGCTCACAGAGATTGGCCAGCCCCTCGTCCTTGACGAGGTAACTTTCCTCTCCTGCCACACACAGCTCGATATGATTGGCACGCATCCACTCGATCAGGCTATGCAGCCCGTCGACGTCGACACTCTTTGCCAACGGCTTAATGGCATCACTGCCTGGAAAGCAATACAGCTCTGTGTCCACGGGTGATTCCTTCAATGCGGTGATCAGCGCGTGCTCACGCCCCCCTTTTCCTACAACCAAAATTTTCATCCGGGCAAATGAAGCGGAGTGTTGCCAAGCAGGCAAGTGTTTCTCTACAAAAGTGGCTGTTTTCTGCCAACAAGCGGCTTCTTTTGAATTTCAAGCGAGGCCACACCCGTGAATTGTCGTGTCATAATAGCATTTCGTCTATACTTGTGCATTTTTTTTAACCAAAATGTTGCGGGCAGATCATTTTGGATTATAGATCTGTGCGCACCCTACTCACTGGAACCTCTCCCGCAGGCAAACCTTGAGAAAATCTGCGGGCAATGACGCTATTGCACCACATAATCAATACACATCTGCTGCAACGAGCAGGAAACTCAACTTATATCTACCCATGTCGAATCATACCAAGTCAAATAAGATACACGGAATGCCAGAAGCCCAAGGCCTCTATGACCCAGACAATGAACACGACTCATGCGGAGTCGGCTTCCTTTGCCACCTGAAGGGAAAAAAATCCCATGACATCATCAAGGGTGCCCTCGACATGAATGTCTGCATGGACCACCGTGGCGGCTGCGGCTTTGATGCAGCAACTGGTGATGGCGCAGGTCTGTTCTTCCAACTCCCCCACAAATTTTTCAAAACGGTAACAAGCGAACTTGATTTCACTCTACCCGAGGAAGGTCAATACGCCGTCGGCTTCGTCAACCTCTCCCCAGAGCCCGAGGAAGCAGCAGCAGCTATTGAGACCTATGAGAAGATTGTCAAAAAAGAAGGACAGACCGTTCTTGGCTGGCGGGACGTCCCCACCAACAGTGACATTCTCGGCAAGGCCTCCCGCGAATGCGAACCTATGATGAAGCAAATCTTCATCGCCCGTTCGCCAGAGATTACCGACGACCTTGATTTTGAGCGTAAGCTCTATGTCATTCGCCGCAGAAGCTCTCAGGCTGTGCGTTATTGCACCACAAGTGGATCTAACGCGTTCTACACCGTTACTCTATCAGCACGCACGATCGTCTACAAAGGCATGCTCACCACTTGGCAGCTGAAGGACTACTTCCCCGACCTGCAGCACAAAGACATGGAATCAGCCATGGCGCTTGTTCACTCACGCTTCAGCACCAACACATTCCCAAGCTGGCCACGAGCCCAACCATTCCGCTACATGTCCCATAATGGTGAAATCAACACCATGCGCGGCAATGCAAACTGGATGCAAGCACGTCAGAAATTACTCTCAAGCGGTGTGCTCGGCAAGGACCTCGACAAACTCCTTCCCATCATTCGTGACGACGGATCGGACTCCGCCATGTTCGACAACTGCCTCGAGTTCCTCGTGCTTTCCGGACGCTCCTTACCGGAAGCAATCATGATGATGATCCCAGAACCTTGGGAAAACCATCAACACATGAGTGAATCTAAGAAAGCATTCTACGAGTACAATGCTACCCTCATGGAGCCATGGGACGGCCCAGCATCGATCGCTTTTTGTGATGGCGTCTCTATCGGAGCCATTCTCGACCGCAACGGACTACGCCCTTCACGATACTACGTCACCAATGATGACCTTGTAATCATGGCCTCAGAGGTTGGTGTGCTCAAAGTCGACCCCGCCACTGTCATTAAAAAAGGCCGCCTTGAGCCGGGCCGCATGTTCCTTGTCGACACCAAAGAAGGCCGCATCATCGGCGACACTGAGGTCAAAGAGCAAGTAGCTCAGAACAAGCCCTACGGTGACTGGCTTGAAAAAAATCGTGTTTTCTTTGCTGACCTAGCACAGGGAACGGCCAAGCCTACTATCGAAGGTCACGACCTCATCCAACGCAACCGCGCATTCGGATACACCTTTGAGGACAAACGTCAAATCCTCGCGCCTACAGCCCTCACAGGAAACCAACCTCTAGGTGCAATGGGTAACGATACCCCTATCGCTGTTCTCTCCGATAAACCTCAGCTACTCTACAACTACTTCAGGCAGCTTTTTGCACAGGTTACCAACCCGGCCATTGACCCGATTCGTGAAGAGCTGATTACCTCCAGCGTTACCTTTGTAGGTTCGGAAAGTGACATCCTTCACCCGGGACCAGAAAACTGCCGCATGGTTCGTTTGGAAAGCCCCATCATCGACAACCATCAGCTTGCTAGCCTCCGTGATATCGATCTCGACGGCTTCCAGTCCGAGACCCTTCCTATACTCTACGTTCCTGACAAAGCCGAAGCTGGACTGGCTGGCGGCCAACTACCTGGACACGCAGACAACCCAGAAGCCTCAGACCTAACAGAAGACATCAACTCACTCTCCGGCGAATCACTCAAGCTCGCCCTCGACAAGCTCTTCAAGGCGGCGGACACATCCATTCTTCACGGTGACAATGTTCTCATCTTATCCGACCGTGGCATGAACAAGAAAAACGCACCGATCCCAGCATTACTTGCTGTAGCCGGACTGCATCACCACCTCATACGCCAAGGAACACGCACCAAGGTATCCATCATACTCGAATCCGGAGAACCACGCGAAGTTCACCACTTTGCAGTGCTGTTAGGATACGGCTGTGATGTGATCAACCCATACATCGCTATTGATACCCTCGCTCAAATGACTGAGGATGGCGAACTTGACATGGCACACGATGATGCCGTGAAAAAATATCTGAAAGCATCTATCAAAGGCGTAATTAAAACCATGTCCAAAATGGGCATCTCCACCGTTGCTAGCTACCGTGGCGCACAAATCTTTGAATGCATCGGACTTAACAATGAGGTCATCGACCAATACTTCACCCGCACCACATCCCGCGTTAAAGGAATTGGTCTGGGCACCATCTCTCGCGAAGTGAAGCTCCGCCATCATGACGCCTACAAAGAGCGTGAAACAGAGAACGACGCCCTCGACGCCGGCGGTATTTACCAGTGGCGCGCAGACGGTGAGCGTCACCTCTTTAGCCCTCAAGCCATTCACCTGCTGCAACAGTCGACCAGGATGGGCGACATGGGGGTTTTCCGCCAGTATTCAGCCCTCATCGACGAACAGTCCAAAAACCTCTGCACCCTGCGTGGCTTAATGGATTTCAAGTTCGATCCCGACAAATCCATTCCGATCGAAGAAGTCGAACCTGCCAGCGAGATCGTCAAACGCTTTAAGACCGGCGCCATGTCTTATGGCTCTATTTCCAAAGAAGCTCACGAAGCGCTCGCCGTTGCCATGAACCGCCTCGGAGGCAAATCCAACACCGGAGAAGGTGGCGAGGACCCCTACCGTTTCACATGGACCAACGAAAGAGGCGACTCCAAGAAGAGCGCCATCAAGCAGGTAGCGAGCGGACGTTTCGGCGTCACCTCAGACTACCTCGTCAATGCTCGGGAAATCCAGATCAAGATCTCGCAAGGTGCCAAGCCTGGTGAAGGTGGAGAATTACCCGGTCACAAGGTGCTTCCCGCTATTGCCAAAGTGCGTGGCACCACCCCAGGCGTAGGTCTCATCTCTCCTCCGCCTCACCATGACATCTACTCGATTGAGGACATGGCAGAGCTCATTCATGATCTCAAGAATGCCAACACCGAAGCCCGCATTAACGTCAAGCTTGTCTCCGAGGTCGGAGTCGGCACGATTGCGGCAGGTGTCGCCAAGGCAAAAGCCGACGTCATCCTCATCTCGGGTCATGATGGTGGCACCGGCGCTAGCCCACGTTCCTCCATTCAGCACGCCGGCTCCCCATGGGAACTTGGTCTCGCTGAAACCAATCAAACGCTGCTACTCAACAATCTCCGTAGTCGAGTGATCTTAGAAACCGATGGACAGCTAAAAACTGGACGTGATGTCGTCATCGGCGCACTACTCGGTGCAGAGGAATTTGGTTTTGCCACCGCACCTCTCGTAACCCTTGGTTGTATCATGATGCGTGTTTGTCACAAAAACACCTGTCCTGTTGGCATCGCCACTCAGAACGTAGTTCTCCGAGCAAAGTTCAACGGTGCCGTAGAAAACGTTGTCAACTACATGAATTTTGTTGCTGAAGAAATTCGCGAACTGATGGCAAAACTAGGCTTCCGCAATATCAATGAAATGGTTGGCCGCTGCGATCTCCTCGAGATGATCAATGCTGTCGATCACTGGAAAGCTCAAGGTCTGGACTATTCTAAGATCCTCTACCGACCCAAGGTTGGCAAAGAAGTGGGCACTTATGCTACCCAAGAGCAGGATCACCTCCTCGACCGAGCATTGGACAACACCACCATCCTTGAACTCTGCCGCCCAGCCATCGACAACTATGAAAAAGTCCATGCCGAGCTCGACATCATTAACGTCAACCGCGTTGTCGGAACCATCACAGGTTCTGAAATAACTCGCCGACACGGTGCCGCAGGCCTTCCAGAAGACACCATTCATCTTAAGTTCAACGGCTCTGCTGGTCAAAGCCTGGGAGCATTTTGCACCAAAGGCATGACATTCGAGCTCGAGGGCGACGCTAATGACTACATCGGAAAAGGTGTTTGTGGAGCCAAAATCATTGTCTATCCACCGAAGTGCTCTCCCCCAGAGCTCATCGCTGACCAAAACATCATCGTAGGTAATGTTGCCTTTTACGGAGCCACTTCAGGTGAGGCTTACATGGCCGGAGTTGCTGGTGAACGCTTCTGCGTGCGCAACTCAGGTGTCCATACCGTTGTCGAAGGTGTCGGCGATCACGCTTGTGAATACATGACCGGAGGATCAGTCACCTGCCTAGGCAGCACTGGCCGTAACTTCGGTGCTGGAATGAGCGGAGGTGTTGCCTACATCTATAACGAATTCGGCGACTTCGAGTCCAAGCTCAACCGAGCCATGGTCAACCTCTACCCACTCATTGAGTGCAACTCAGAGGAAATCGAAGAAGTCAAAGCACGCATTCAAAAACACATTGAATACACAGGCAGTGTCAAGGGCAGCCACATTCTCGATAACTGGGAAGAGGAATCAGCCAAGTTCCTCAAAGTGATGCCTGCAGATTACGAGCGCGTGCTCAACTCACTGAAGCGTGCCGAAGAAAGTGGCCTGCAGGGCGATGACGCCATCCTCGCTGCCTTCGAAGAAAACGCCAAGGTCGGAAACTAATCATACCGATCATTTAAACGAACAAACTTAAAACTAACTCACTCAAGTAGAAATGGGAAAACCAACAGGATTTTTAGAATTTGAACGCGCGACCATTCCGGATCGCTCGCCACTCGAACGCATCAAGGATTGGAAAGAAATCCACGAGCACGGAGATAATGGCACGCTCAAGAAGCAAGCCTCACGCTGTATGGACTGCGGCGTACCTTATTGCCACACAGGCGTCAATATTAGTGGCATGGCCAGCGGCTGCCCAATCAACAACCTCATCCCAGAATTCAACGACCTCATCTACCGAGATCGCTGGGACGAAGCGCTTCAACGTCTTCGCAAAACCAACAACTTCCCAGAATTTACCGGACGCGTCTGCCCTGCTCCATGTGAAGGCTCCTGTGTTCTTGGTATCATCGATCCTCCCGTAACCATCAAAAACATTGAGTGCTCCATCATCGATCACGGCTGGGACAATAACCTACTAACGCCAAACCCACCTGCTCAGCGCACTGATAAAACAGTAGCGGTAGTTGGCTCAGGTCCAGCTGGCCTCGCAGCTGCTGATCAGCTCAATCAAGCTGGCCACACAGTCACCGTATTTGAACGTGCAGACCGCCCTGGTGGACTGCTCATGTATGGCATTCCCAACATGAAACTCGACAAGACAGAGATTGTCGACCGACGCATCAAACTCATGGAGGACGAAGGCATTGTATTCAAATGTAACGTATTCGTCTCAGAAAACAACGAGTGGACCCCTGCAAAACTTCGCAATGAGTTTGACGCTGTCATCCTGTGTTGCGGCGCTACCAAACCACGTGATCTCCCGATCGAAGGCCGTGATGCCAATGGCGTCTATCAAGCCATGGATTTCCTCACCACCAACACTCAATACCAGCTCGATAACAGCTTCGACGGCACCAATCCTGAGCTCAACGCTACTGGCAAAGAAGTCATCGTCATCGGTGGTGGTGATACTGGCACGGACTGCGTTGGCACCAGCATTCGCCAAGGTTGCAAAAACGTTGTTCAGCTTGAGATCATGCCTCAACCTCCCGTCGAGCGCGCTGACAACAACCCATGGCCAGAATGGCCTAAGGTCTACAAAATGGACTATGGTCAACAGGAAGCGGAAGCTACCCAAGGGGCCGATCCACGTAGCTACCTCGTCATGACCAAAGAAATCCTCAAGGACGAAGACGGCAATGTAACAGGACTCCAGATCGTCGACATCACTTGGGGCAAAAATGACCAAGGCCAGTTTGTCCCTCAGGAAACTGACGGCACCCTTCGCACACTCGATGCTCAGCTGATACTTCTCGCCATGGGCTTCCTTGGACCAGAGGAAAAGATTATCGATCAGTTCAAACTCGATACCGATACACGCTCAAACGTCAAAGCAGATCATGAGGTTTACACCACCAACGTAGACGGTGTTTTTGCCGCTGGCGATATGCGCCGCGGCCAGTCGCTCGTCGTCTGGGCCATCAATGAAGGCCGTGGAGCTGCACGAGAGTGTGACCGCTTTCTCATGGGCTCTACTCAGCTACCGTAAGCCTGGAGAGTGTTCCCCTTGAATTTCAAAAAGCCCGCTTCCTTCATAGGTGGCGGGTTTTTTTACGCCATCAAACAAAGGCGGGCTTTAACGGAAACGCTAGTAGTTCATATAGCAGCTTGCCGATTTCAAAACCCCCACAAACTAAAAAACCCATGATTTACATGGGTTTATCTTCAATGGTGCGCGCGAGAGGAATCGAACCTCCACAGGGTTGCCCCCACATGAACCTGAATCATGCGCGTCTACCAATTCCGCCACGCGCGCACTGAAGACGGCGGAATGAAGCAGCTAGGGCGGGAAATTGCAACTACGATTTTTACAGATTCCGCCCCCCATCACGCTCTCGGTATCGGTGTGCTCAGCCATCCTTGCCAGCAGACTTTTTACTTTCATCACCCTTTAATTACTGTAAAAAAACTCCATTCCGTAATGCCCACTTCGTTCTCTGACATTCATGGTGAAATTGATGGCTTAAACGCTCACCTTTTCACTCTCAAAAGTGCCAATGGCTTACAAGCAAAGGTCAGCGAACTTGGGGCCCACCTTACCAGTGTTATTTGGGTCGATGATGATGGTAATGAGCAGGAACTCACCATCTCGCATGGTAGCTTTCAAAGCTGGAAAGATAACTCGGCCTGCTATCTGGGCGCTACCTGCGGCCGTTGCGCTAACCGTATCGCTCACGGTGAATTTAATATCGGTCAAAGCCGCTACACACTGGCCACCAATAACGCCCCCGCAGACATCCCCTGCCACCTGCACGGAGGCCCTACAGGATTCCACACCAGACTCTGGCGAGGCGAATTACTCGAAGACGGAGAACGTCATGGCGTGCGACTCACGCTTCACTCCCCCGATGGAGATGAAGGATACCCGGGCAACCTTAATGTGGCGGTCACCTACTGGCTCAATGACAACAACGAGCTCAGTTGGCATGCCGAGGCAACGACGGACCAAGCCACCTTGGTTAACATCGTCAACCACACTTACTGGAACCTCAGTGGCGAACTGAACGCACCGGTCACCGACCACCAGATTCAGATTCATGCCGATTATTTCCTGCCTACCAATGCAGGCATGATACCAACTGGGGAAATCCGTTCTGTTACCGACACCCCGATGGACTTCACGCGCCCTCAGCTCATCGGCAAAAACATCCAGACAGATTACGAACCCCTCCACCTCTCAGGCGGCTATGATCACTGCATGGTATTGCGCGACCACCACAATCAAACGATCGAGCCCCAAACCGCTGCTATTGTTCACCACCCCGGCACTGGCAGAAGCCTCGAAGTGCTCACCAACCAGCCCGGTATCCAGTTCTATACTGGAAATTACCTCTCCGATCCCTTCGGCCATCGTTCAGGGCTTTGTTTGGAAACTCAAGGCTTCCCAGATGCCCCAAATCACCCTAATTTCCCCTCTGTCGTGCTGCAACCCGGTGAAACCTACCGCCACGATTTAATCTGGAAAATCTCCTAAATGCCGATCTAAATAGCCTCCTCCCACATATACAACAACCACACCACACCTATGAACACAACCATCGAAGTATCCCTGTTTATCATCGCCGTTGTCGGCGTTATTGCTCTTGGAATCTGGAAATCCAAGGATGGGGATGACAGCGAGCACAAAAAAGGCGCTGCCAACTACTTCCTCGCTGGCCGCGGCCTGACCTGGTGGCTGGTCGGCTTCTCACTGATCGCTGCTAATATCTCAACAGAACAATTCGTCGGCATGTCTGGCTCCGCTGCCAACTGGCTCGGCATGTCCATCGCCTCCTATGAGTGGATGGCGGCCGTCACCTTAGTCTTTGTTGCGTTCTGGTTCCTTCCCAAATTCCTCAAAGCGGGTCTCTACACCATTCCGGAATTCCTCCAGTACCGCTTCGACGGCGTCGCCCGTCTCGCCATGGCCATCCCCGCCATCGTCACGCTCGTCTTCGTTACCACTTCTTCTGTCATCTTCTCAGGGGCCAAGTTCGTCTCTGAATACTACAATGACATCCCCGTCATCAACAACCTGACCGCCATGTGTTGGCTGATCGCCGGCTTTGCTGCCGTCTACGTCTTTATCGGCGGACTCAAGGCATGCGCCTGGACCGACCTCATCTGGGGTGCCGCACTCATTGTCGGTGGTGCCGTTGTCATGTGGTTTGCCTTCCAAACCATTGCCGACCGGCCTGCCGATGAGCTCATCCTCACCAAAGTCGCCAACTCAGAAGCAACCGTAGCCGACCTCGAAGGAGCCTCTGCCTGGGAACGCATCAAGCTGCTCAACGACGGTGTTCGAGGCGAAGCCGAAGCCGCAAACGGGCCCAACGGCTCAGGCGGAAAAATGCACATGATCCGCCCTAAGGAAGACACCGACATTCCATGGACCGCACTGCTGATCGGCCTCTGGATTCCCAACTTTTTCTACTGGGGTCTCAATCAATACATCGTGCAACGAACCCTCGGAGCCAAGTCCCTTGCAGAAGGTCAAAAGGGTATCGTCTTTGCTGCGTTACTCAAACTGGTCATCCCTTTCATTGTCGTCATCCCCGGCATCCTAGCCTTCAACCTTTTCTCCACAGATCTGCACAGCTCAGCAGCGGCGAAAAACATCAGGGCACTTGAGGAAATCGGCGAGAAAGAAACCATCGTCGTCAATGAAGCGTTCGTAAAACTCCAGCCAGAACTGGTTGCTGGAATCATTGACCACAACAAATCTCTTGCAGGCCTTCCCGCAGAGATCGCACCCGACGCCTCCCCCGTGGTTCTGGCATCAATGATCAACGACCTATCCAATAAGGCCCGTGAAAAAGACGCATCCCTCACAGAAGGAGCCAAGCTAGCAGGATACGACTACGACTCCGCCTTCCCTGTGCTCGTTCGTAACCTGATCAAACCACACCCATTTATCTCATGGTTCGTCCTGGCTGCCCTCTGCGGGGCTGTCATCAGCTCGCTGGCATCCATGCTCAACTCGGCATCAACCATCGCCACAATGGATCTGTATGCGAAGTTCTCCGGCGAAACCGATTCTCACAAACTCGTGCAAGTCGGCCGGTTCTTTGTGGTGATCTTTGTTCTGCTCGCAGCACTGGTTGCACCGAAACTTGATAACTTCGGCAGTATCTTCAAATACATTCAGGAATTCCAAGGCTTCATCTCACCTGGCATCCTTGCTGTATTCATCTTCGGATTCTTCTCACCACGGACACCACGCTGGTTCGGTGTTGTCGGCATCACCACCAACATCGTGGCCTACGGCTCCTTCAAATGGTTCCTCGGTGATTGGATCACCAGCAACGGCTGGTGGTATTCCCCAGAAATTGCCTTCCTTGATCGCATGGCCATTTGCTTCTTCATCGTGCTTATCATCGGTATCATCATCACCATCGTGAAGCCCATGCAACAGCCCGTGGTACTGCCAGAAAACAAGGAAATCAATCTGGACGAATCCAAGGGAGCCAAGCTACTCGGCGGCCTCGTTATTGTTGCCACCATCGCCCTCTACGCCATCTTCTGGTAATTACCGACAACGAGAGCCATCACCACTCATCATGGCCTCAACGTTGCGACGTTGAGGCCATTTTTCACCATTTCAAATTCACCCTCAAGCATTCGAATTCATGGATCTCACCCATCTTGTCAATGAAGCCAAAAGCGGTCTTCAAGACACCTTTGGCCTAGAAGCCACCCACATTGCCGCCGCTCCAGGTCGAGTCAACCTGATCGGCGAGCACATCGACTACTGTGATGGTTTTGTCTTACCCTTCGCTCTCGAACAAAACATCATCATCGCAGCCAAGGCTAACGACACCTCAACCGTGCGAATCGCCTCATCCCAAGGAAGTGCCCCCGTAGAGATTGATGTCTCAGGGGAAATCCCGGAAGCCGAACCAAAATGGGCCAACTACCCACGTGGTGTGATGCAGTATTTCCGTGAGCAAACCAGCTGCACCCTGCCCGGTTTCGACGCCTACATTACCTCCAACGTGCCCTCAGGTGGTGGCCTGTCATCATCTGCTGCCTTCGAGCTCGCCACCGCCACATTATTAGAGGGCCTCACCGGCATCAAGCTCGACACTAAAACCAAGGCTCTTCTCTGCCAAAAAGCCGAGCACAACTACGCCCACTGCCCCTGCGGCATCATGGATCAGTTTGCCTCTGCCTTCGGTCAAAAGGACCGCCTTGTCATGATCGACTGCCAGTCTGGCGAACCTACTCTAGTTCCTTTTGAAAACCCAGATCTCACCGTGATCGTGGCCAATACCTGTGTTGCCCATGAGCTCTCTGACGGCGGCTACGCCTCACGCCGCAAAGCCACCGAAGACGGCTTGCAGACCATTGGTAAATCAAGTTGGCGCCAAGTCAGCATGGCTGATGTTGATGCGGCCAAAGAACAGATGGGCGATGTTGTTTACCAACGCAGTCGTCACGTCGTCGGCGAGATCCAGCGCACGATGGATGCCGCCAAGGCTCTTGAGGCTAACGATTTTGATACGCTAGGCTCTCTCATGTATGCCTCCCACGCCTCCCTACGTGACGACTTCGAGGTGTCTTGTGAGGAACTCGATATCATGGTCGAGGTCGCCCAGTCGCTCGGCAAGGACGGTGGTGTTATCGGCTCGCGCATGACTGGTGGTGGCTTCGGAGGCTCCACCGTCACCCTCTGCAAGTCATCAAAGGCAAATAGCATTGTCGCCGCCATGACTAGCCAGTATACCGAACGCACGGGCATCACACCGGAAATCTTCCTCTCTCGGCCCAGCCAGGGAGCCAGACTACTCTAAGCCTACACTGCATATCTTTTATTTCTCCAGAAACACGAGTTCCTCATGCCTGCCGACTACCACAGCCACACCCCTCTCTGCCAGCACGCTCAAGGTGAGCCTGAGGAGTATGTGCAAGCAGCGATTGAGGCCAAACTCAGTGAATATGGCATATCAGACCACGCACCACTGACCCCTGAGCCCTTTGATGACTGGCGCATGCTCAGCGGACAACTGCCCGACTATTTTGAATGGATTGAACGTGCTAAATCCGCTGCCAACGGAAAAATCCCTGTCCGCGCCGGTCTTGAATGTGATTGGCTGCCCGGCTGTGAACCTTGGGTCGAGGAACTCAAAGGTAAATACAACTGGGACTACCTCATTGGCTCCGTGCACTACTTATCTGATTGGGATTTTGACAACCCTGCGTGGTTAGAAAAATGGGCCAAGACAGATATCGATGACGCTTGGAGTCGCTACTGGAAGACTTATACGGATATGGCTGAAAGCGGCCTCTTCGACATCCTAGCCCACCCTGACCTGATCAAAAAATTCGGCTATCATCCATCGGGTGATCTTAGCCGCTTCTATGAGCCAGCTATCGACGCCATTGCCACCTCCGGATGCGCGATCGAAATCAACACCGCTGGTTGGCACAAACCTTGTAAAGAAGCCTACCCCGCGCTCGACTTCCTTGATCTTGCCTGCTCTGCTGGCATCCCTATCGTTATATCCTCAGACGCCCATCACCCTGATGAATTGGGTCGTGATTTTGGAAAAGCCACAGACTTAGCAAAGCAGGCTGGCTATAACGAAACCCTGCTCTTTGATCAATATCAGCGCAGCTTCGAAGCCTTATAACGCTTTTTCTTTGCTTTGCCGCCATAAGGCAAAACCGATGAATCCCAGCCCGGCTACAATCATAAAGGTCGAGTAAAACTGCCCTTTCGTAAGTGCCCCGATCATTGCCGAATCAGGCTCACGATAGCCTTCCACGATAATGCGAAATACCGCATAGAGCAGGAAAAAAAGACCGGTAATTATACCATTTGCAAGCTTCGGGAATCTGACACGGACCGTAAACAATACCGCAAACAAAACCAGGCCCTCCAGTATCGCCTCATAAAGTTGTGATGGATGACGAGCCTGCAGGTAAGTTCCCAGCGTTTCCAATAGCTCTGGATTATCACGGGCTGCGCTGACGATTGCATCATACGGGAGCTCATCAGTGCCTAGCTCAGGAGCCACCTGCCTACAGGCATAATAAGCTTCATTGATGGATGCCTTATCGTAATTCAAGTCTTCAAAAAGTGAGGCGGGAAACTTCATCGCCCAACTTGCACCATTAGCAACGCGACCATAGAGCTCACCATTGATAAAGTTTGCCAATCTAACGAGGCCAATACCAATAGGTGCCACCACACACAAACCATCCCCCACAGCCGTC
Source organism: uncultured Verrucomicrobiales bacterium (assembly GCA_963933605.1). GTDB lineage: Bacteria > Verrucomicrobiota > Verrucomicrobiia > Verrucomicrobiales > Akkermansiaceae > Oceaniferula. The sequence goes on along the minus strand of CAWVVN010000006.1, from coordinate 17,190 downwards.
CATGAGACCTTATTTCGCCGAGCATAGACCCAAGTAAAAATCATTAGGCCAAGAATGCCGCCATGACTCGCCATGCCACCATCCCATACACGCAATACCATCAGTGGATCGGCCATCAAATCGTGCCAACCTTGAAAATTATTTTCCGGGATCTGGTAGAACAAAATATAACCAAGCCTCCCTCCAAGGAAGACGCCAAAAAAGGCAGCGTAGGCGATGAAGTCCGCAACTTTTTCTTCGGGCAATACCCAAAGCTTTTTGCGCGCCTGCCATCGCAGCAAATAGTAGCCGAGCACAAAAGACAGCAGGTAGCCCAAGCCATACCAGCGCAGCTTGATGGGACCGACCACATCAAAAATGACCGGATCCATATTGTGAATGTAAGTTGCTAGCATGCGTTCAAATCACACCAATTAACCCCCGCTGGCAAGAGTTACGTTATAAATAGCAAGTCAGGGCATCAACCTCACTTTGATTCAGGCTCTCTACCAAGGCAACGGAGAGCTCCAGCATGGAGAGATAATCACGCACATCAATGATCGCATTGTGAGAGTGAATGTAACGCGCGGGAACGCCAAGAACGATAGTAGGCACACCCGTTCCAGAAAGCTGGAAGGCCCGAGCGTCAGTGCCACCACTGGTGCGCACCGCAAGCTGGTAGGGAATATTGTGTTTCTCGGCTACCGACACTGCGAGATCTACGAGTTTTGGATTCATCACAGCCGTCGGGTCCTGAAGGCGAATTTGCACCCCTTGCCCCAAAGCCCCCTGTGATGAAGACATGGCCATTCCTGGCGTGTCGTCCGCAGGAGTCCCCTCAAGCACGATGGCTACATCAGGTTTGGCTTTGGCTGCCGCCGTTGTTGCACCACGAACCCCCAACTCCTCTTGCACTGTGCCGCAAGCAATCAAGGTGTTGGCATGACCTTCTTCTGCTAGGATTTTCGCGGCCTGAATGGTAGCTGCCATACCGACCCGGTTATCAAAGGCCTTAGCCATTAATAAGTGCGGCTCGTGCATTTGAGTAAACTCACTAAGCGGCACGATGGGATCCCCTATTTTAATACCGTAATGAGCCTCAACATCAGCGCGGCTGGATGCTCCCACATCAATCAACATGGCTTCAATAGGAAGAACCGCCGACCTCTCAGCCTCCGACAGAAAGTGAGGGGGCTTTGATGTGATCACACCCGTTATTTTTTTCCCGCCGCGAGTCCCCACCGCTACGCGCTGAGCTAATAAAGTGTGCGACCACCAGCCGCCTAAGCTAACAAACTTAATGAAGCCATCTGGCGTAATGTTTTGCACCCTAAAGGCGACCTCGTCCATGTGCCCCGTGAGCAACACCCGCGGCCCGTCACCTGACTCGCAAAAAACAGAACCCAGACCATCGGTGCTTATTTCTCCAACACCATCGAGTTCATCCGCGAATATCGCCCGAACTTCGTGTTCAAAACCAGGGGCCCCATGAGCATTTGAAAGCTCACGCAGTAAATCAATCGCCTTATCTTGCATGAATTACAAATTATCAGCCTGAACACATACTTCAATCTTGATTGTTCCGCTATGTTTCTTAACTCTCAGTGCATGGCTCAAGTCACTGACCTCCACATCTCCAGCAACATCCCCCTTCCTGCACCCGCGCTGCTTCTTACTGAAGTTGAACGCTCGCATGATCAGGCAGAATTCATTGCCGAATCTCGCCAACACATCCGCAACATCCTCAACGGTGATGATCAGCGTCTACTGGTTATCTGCGGCCCTTGTTCCATTCACGACCCCAAGGCTGGTATCGAATACGCTCGCAAGCTTGCGAAGCTAGCTGAACAGGTCAAACACCAGATCTATATTGTAATGCGTGTCTATTTTGAGAAACCGCGCACCACCGTTGGCTGGAAAGGTCTGATCATGGATCCAAAGCTTGATGGATCGGACAACATACCCGAAGGCCTTCGCCAGGCCCGCTTATTCCTGCGCGAGATCATCGACATCGGGCTGCCCACCGCTACAGAATTGCTTGACCCTATCACACCCCAGTATATCGCCGACCTGATTAGCTGGTCTGCTATTGGAGCGCGCACGACTGAAAGCCAGACACACCGGCAAATGGCATCAGGCCTGTCGATGCCTCTTGGATTTAAGAACACCACTACTGGTGATTTGATTGCCGCGGTAAATGCTATCAAAGCGGCCTCGCAGAGCCAAACCTTCCTCGGTGTTAGCGAGCAGGGTGTCGCCTCTGCCGTCACCACCTCTGGCAACCCGGACTGCCACATTATCCTGAGGGGTGGAGATAATGGCCCGAACTACGGAGCCGATGACATCGCCGTAACGTCGGACCTACTTATAGAAAACGGACTACACCCATCCGTCATGATTGACGCGTCACACGCCAACTGCGGTAAAAAGCAGGAGCGCATGCCAGCCGTCTTTGACGAAATTGTTCGCCAACGCACAGCGGGAAACAAACACGTCACAGGAGCGATGCTGGAAAGCAACCTTATCGCCGGTAACCAAAGCTTCCCCCAGCCCATTGATGAGCTCACCTACGGCCAATCCATCACCGACCAGTGCATTGATTGGGACACCACCGAGGCCATCCTGCTCAAGGCTGCCGCCGCTCTCAAAGAAGCAGGCGTTGCGGGTTGAATCCGCAACATGGAGAGCAAGGCTTACCTGAAATGACTCTCATGATATCTGAGCACACCTTTGCCGCCATTGACTTCGAGTCAGCGGGCGCGCAGCGCGGCAAAACAGATGTCCCTGTTCAGATTGGCATGGCAACATGGTCACTACCAGCAGGCCACGCTGACCACTTCACCTCCTTCATCCGAGCAGATCAGAACATCACTTGGTCTGCGCAGAAGGTCCACGGCATCTCTCGTGGAGATCTTGCTGATGCTCCTGCACTCATGCAATTATGGCCTAGCATCAAGGCCACCTTATCAGGCCGTATCGTCGTGGCACACGGTCACGGCACAGAAAAACGTTACTTACGTGCCTTTCCCAACCACGGATTTGGGCCATGGGCTGATACCCTACAGCTCTCACGCGCCGCCTGGCCTGAGCTCAAATCACATGCACTTGGAGATGTCTGCAACCATTGGAACTTAACCCCGCAGGTCAGCAAACTGGTCAAAGGGAAAACATGGCATGACGCTCTCTACGATGCAGCCGCTTCACTGGTACTACTCGAGTATATCATTGAGCAATTTGACCTCGCCAAATCTGATCCAGAGCCATTGCTTAAACCTGACACCAGCTACTGGCACAGCCTGAAACGGCGAGACAGATAATTACTCTCCTTGCCACTCACCATACTGGCGAAACTTCTGATAACGCTGATCAAGCAAGTCATCCAGACTTAGTAACTGCAAGGACTTAATCTGCTTCAACACAGCATCTCGGAGATTTACTGCTGCTGTAAGGTGGTCATGGTGTGCACCCTGTTTAGGCTCGGGAATCACTTCATCGATAAGCTTCAGCTCAGCAAGATCGGGTGCGGCAATCTTCATCGCCTCAGCAGCTTCGGGTGCATGCTTGCGGTGTTTCCATAGAATCGCGGCACAACCCTCAGGACTAATTACCGAGTAGTAAGCATTTTCCATCATCAACACTCGGTCAGTAACACCAATTCCAAGTGCGCCTCCTGACCCTCCCTCACCTAACACAACAGCCACCGTTGGAGTTTTCAATAACATCATTTCACGCAAATTATAACCAATAGCCTCAGCAATATTGCGTTCTTCGGCACCGATGCCAGGAAAGGCACCCGGGGTATCAATCAAGCAAACTACGGGCAGGTGAAATTTTTCTGCCAGCTTCATTAAACGAAGTGACTTACGGTAACCCTCAGGGTGAGCACTGCCGAAATTACGCTTCAAGTTTTCTTTCGTATCTCTTCCCTTTTGGTGGCCGAGAACGACCACACGCTGACCTCCTAGAGTAGCAAAACCGCCCGGCATCGCGTGATCATCTCCGATGTGACGATCTCCATGGAGCTCACAAAAGTCATCAAAGACATGTGAAATATAATCGAGCATAAATGGGCGGTTGGTGTGACGCGCTATTTGAACACGCTGCCACGGGGACAGATTATCATAGATCTTAGTTCTCGTATCAGACAACTTACCCTCCATTGTGGTAATCTCATCAGACATATCAATATCCTGAGTCTGCGCCTTATTTTTGAGGTTTTCGAGTTCTGCTTCTAATTCGGCAATGGGCTTTTCAAAATCAAGAGGCTTCATATAAATTGGGTACCTGTTATCGTTATTGGGTATAGTGAAATGAAAAAACGGATTGGTCAATCTCCGCAGCTTTAAATTCCGGCGTTTTAGTTTCTTATCTCAACATCATTGCCTGGCCTGAGCAGCAGAGGAAGCTCTTCCATATCGGCATGAGACAGCATAAAACCTAAGCTCTTTTCGCCATCACTATCACTTGAAAATCCCCTGATGGCGAGTGATTTATCAGACAAGATAATCACCTTACTCGAGCCAATGTACTCCTCTGCATGACTGAGGTAGAGTTTACCTTCGCGAGCACCTCGAATCAGGCTGATTTTGCATCGTTTAATAGCGGACTTGCCTCTGTAAGAAGCCTCCAGTATGGGGTATTCTTTGACAAATTCACCACCCTTCCAAACCGTCAAGGCATTAAGCCTCAGATCTATAACAACACGCATTTCCATGGGCATCACCATGAGCTTATCTCCAGGGTGTAAGCTGCGGTGATCGCTTCGTTTCAACTTACTCAGATGGACAAGGCTATCCATCGTTGTTTTATTTTGAGCGATAATACGCGAAAAGGTATCTCCAGGGCGCACCGTAACTACTTCCTTGCCGTCAAGCCAATCAGGGTCCAGTAACCGATCAAGATTGATCTCCCCCAGAATACGTCGACACTCGGTTGCACATTCTGCAGATGGATAAAAACTGACGATGTATTTCATCTTTTCCTCTGCTTCCTCCATGGATTCCTCTGCCAACAATTCCTTGGCCCGCTGAAATGCTTTTTCACCAGGCTCATTGCCCGATCCGCCGCCCTTTTCCGTCTTTGTTTTGAGCTTCTCTTCGACGATCCGCTGACGTTCCATCATTGCCCCCGGAAGATCTTGCACAGAGCCTGTGTATTCTTTGATCAAATAAATGGTGCCACCAATCACCCCGAGCATCAGCAGCATAGCCACAGCCTTGATGATGAGTGCAATTCGCATTGGATTAATGGTGAATGAAACTAAAGAAGACCCTTACGCTTGAAGTCGAACACATTAATGTCCGCCGACTTGCCGATCATATCTATCGCAAATTTCAACAGACATACTTCCCAGGCATCATCCACGCCTTCGATGACGGCGAGCATTGGATCTCCCGTCGCTTTAACATCGGTCAGCACCCGATCACGAACTGTTTCAATATTATCGTTGAGAATTCCCTCAGTGACATGAGTTCGTTTAAAAACAAAGCCATACTGAAAGAAAACAGGCTCAAGTTTGTTCGCCTTTAGCCAGTCAATAAACTCCCCAGCCTTTTCTTGAAACCCCTCTAACTCGACACCTCGCATCGCATCTGGGCGAATAATTTGAGGTTTTTGAGCTTCTATTTCCCCCTGCCGAATACGCACCTGCCCTGCCGAATCCATCGGCTCGCTAAGCATGGTGAATTTGAACCGAGTCGCGCCAAATGTGTCAATCCGCCTATCCGGCTCACACAGAAGCCGTGCGGTTTCCATCGCGTATTGAATACTGTCAGGCGAATGTTCCATAGAGGGCTTCAAACAAAATAAATCGTCGCAGATGATGTTCGCACGAATTAGCTAACATGCAACAATAAGCAGACGACTACCGATCAATTCAGCAAAAAAAAGAGCAGACTCACACTGAGTCCGCCCTAATGATAAATTCTAATCTTGCTACCTACAGAACCTTAAGTCCTGAGATGTAGAGAAGCTAACGAATTGCTTAGGAGTTAGCGCTGACGTAAGTCACCACGTCACTGACGCTCTGCAACTTCTCAGCATCTTCGTCAGGAACTTCAATTCCGAACTCTTCTTCAAAAGCCATGACAAGCTCGACAGTGTCGAGTGAATCTGCACCGAGGTCCTCGATGAACTTGGCTTCTGGCTTAACTTGGTCGGCACTCACGCCGAGTTGCTCGACGATGATATCTTTTACTTTTGATTCGATGTCAGACATTACTAATTGGTATAATTGGTTGGTTGGTGATGGTTTAGCCTCGGGGCTCTCTATTGGCAATAATGAAATAGTTTTTTATCATCTAATCCTGCTTAGATTCGTCCTCAGACAAGCTGCCTGCCTTTTTTGGATCGTCAGCTGAGCTTTCCTCTTCATCGATATATTCGATAACCTCCCCCTTGAAGTGTTCCATTAAATAGCTGAATAGTCGTTCGGCCGGAGCGCCATCCTCTTCCTTAAATTGGCCATACACCATTCCGTCAAGCTTGACCTTCTTTTCTACGTCTCCATCAGTATAATAGACCAAGGCAAGGCCTTTGCTATCCCAGTTTCGCTTATCAATGCGCAACATGTCGGCATAAGGGATACGCTTTCCATCCTGAGTATACAAAGCCTCCTCATCCACGCTGATACTTCTGCGCAGAGTTCGCAGCAAAAAATAGAGGGTGATCAGCGCCAATATCCCAGTCACCCCAGCAGCATAAAATTGCTCACGGATCTTACCCGCATTCATCGCGTGGTCCATGGGTTCCGAATCCCATTTTCTTTCTGCCGCATATTCCTCCCACAGCTTAATGGCTCCATTCTGCCCTCCTTTTGAGGACATCAAATCATAACTCGCGGCGAGAGACGCAGGCCACACCATGGGCAAAGAAGTATCTTTAGGGAGTATCGCATCCGCATCCTCGGGAAATTCACATTGTTGCGAGGAGGCAAATTGTTTCCATCCAGGCTCAGAGAAACGACTATCCTCCTGCATTTTTTGAAACTGCAAGCCGGCACTCTTGAAATTCTCATAAATATAAAACTGCAGATTCTTCTCTCGATACCCAGTCAATCCATCTTGCAAAAAGAGCACCAGGAATACAACAAGCATCAGCAGGATCATAAATGCCCGCCAAACAAACCACTTGGTAGGCCTGCATTTCAGCTCATCTTTCACCGTTGATGTATCCTTAGAGTCATTCATAAATAAGTAGGTGGGAGACTGCCTATAAAAGAGCAAACCTTGAAGCAAAAAAACCGTATAATATGGACTCGCTTTCACAACCTTCAGATGTGACACTCTTTTGGTCCAGCTAACCTATCAATGATAGCCCCTCTCTTTTTGATGACTTTAAAAACAAACAAATCCAATTTCCGCAGCAATGAATCGTAAAGAAATAGTACGGCTCACCTCTCTAGCCTCTTGTGCTGGATGAGCTTCCAAACTCGACCCGGGGTCACTTGCGCAGGTTCTGCGTGGCCTACCCCAATACCAAGATGACCGCTTACTTGTCGGTTCCGCGACAGCTGATGATGCCGGGGTTTTCAAGATTGATGATGAGCGCGCCCTCGTTCAAACGACTGATTTTTTCACGCCTATCGTAGACGATCCTGTTCTCTATGGACGTATTGCAGCAGCAAACTCGCTGTCTGATGTTTACGCGATGGGTGGGCGGCCACTGACAGCTTTAGCCATCGCCGGAATGCCCATTGAGCATTGCGATAATGACACCATCCAAAAAATATTCAGAGGTGGCGCAGAGATGTGCGTAGAAGCACAATGCAGCCTCATGGGTGGTCATACTATCAAAAACCCTGAGCCTATCTATGGACTTGCCGTCACCGGCATCGTTCACCCAGACCGTTACCTCGGCAATTCCCTAGCCAAACCAGGGGAAATTCTCGTTTTAACGAAGCCTCTAGGCAGCGGCATTGTCTCAACGGCCATCAAGCGCGGTCTTTGCAGCGAGGAATTAGCGGATCACGCCAGCCAGCTGATGGCAACACTCAACAAACCTGGAGCTACTCTTGCAGAGCGAGCATTACTGCGATGCTGCACAGACATTACCGGATTTGGTCTCAGCGGGCACCTTATCGAAATGTGTAATGGTAGCAATGTCAGCGCCGAGCTCGATGCTAGCGCATTCCCCCTGATGTCAACGGAGCTCACCAAGTTTATCGAGGCCGACTGTGTTCCCGGAGGCAGCAGAAATAATTTGGATTATTCTGCTCCCGATACCCACTTTGAGGAAAATGTAAGCGAAGCTCAGAAGCTTATCTACGCAGATGCTCAGACATCCGGAGGACTACTTCTGAGTGTGCCAGAGCACAATATCGACGCCGTCATGGAAACACTCGAAGAAACTTCTGCTCCATGTGCTAGCATCATTGGTAAAACAACCGAGCGTCGTGAGCATGCCGTCTATGTCACCAGCTCCTAAACATTCGTGAAAAAGCATCTACAGATTGATCTCAATTCATTACCCGAAGATGGTAAAACCTACTCCGGAGAGCTGGATGGCTCTATTTTTTCAGAGCATGGGGAAAGCATTAAAACCAAAGGGCCACTTTACTATGACTTATTTGTTCAGAAATTCGACAATGAGCTACTTGTCAGGGGCAACATCTCCACAAGCTTTGTTTTTACCTGTGATCGCTGCCTAAACGAATTCACACAAACCATTGATGCTGAAGAGATAGGGTTTTGCCCAGAGCTCTCAAGTTCTCAATTAGACTTGGCTGATTCCCTTCGAGAAGAGCTTGTTATTCGTTTTCCAGATTACCCACGCTGCGATGCAGGCGACGATGAACAAGAATGTAATTTGGATTCTAGGTATTTAGCAGTAGACAAACCCCCTATTGATGGGGTAAAGACCCCCCCGCACGAGGAAGAACCCAACCCTTGGGATGCTCTCGATGCAATAGAGGATTCGTCTTCATCTGAGTCAAGCTGATCACACGAATGATCTCAAAGACTCAAAATCAATAACTTAAACAATCTCAACCTACTAATACCATGGCTGTACCCAAGCGCAGAACATCCAAGATGAAGCAAAAGATGCGACGCGGCGCAAACCGCTGGCGCACACCTAACCTGAAGACATGCCCTGAATGCGAAAGCCGCGTTCCTTCTCATATAGCATGTCCTCATTGCGGAACCTACCGCGAGCGCCAAGTTCTCGAAGTAGACGCCCTCTAAGAGGCCTCTCTTTGATAACTACATCTTTCTTACGAAGCGGAATGCCCTGGCATTCCGCTTGTTTCATGCATGCATATAGCTTTCCTTCGCAAGAGTATCTTGCTATTAAAATCATCTAGACCATGAAAATTGCCATTGATGCCATGGGCGGTGACCACGCGCCAACCGTTAATATTGTGGGTGCTCGCAATGCACTCAAACGCTATCCTGATATTGAAACGATCTTCCTCGTAGGTAACGCAGAAATTCTCAGGCAAGAAGTCGAAGAACACCAACTAACCGATCCAAGAGCCATTATCGTTGATGCTCCTGATGTGGTAGAAATGCATGAGTCGGGCGCTAAAGCCCTGCGCAGTAAAAAGAAATCTTCTATCTCTGTCGCCACGGACATGGTGAAATCAGGTGCCGCTGACGCAGTCGTCAGTGCCGGCAATACAGGCGCTTCCGTAGCTGCGGCAACAGTCAAGCTAAGGACATTACGCGGAGTGGAGCGGGCCGGCATCGCCTCCGCCATCCCCAATGAATACGGCATTTGCCAACTCCTAGACGCAGGCGCCAATCCTGAGGCAAAACCAGAACATCTGGTTACCTATGCCGTGATGGGCGCTGTCTACTCCCACTATGTTCTTGGTGTGAAACGTCCCAAAATTGGCATTATGTCCAATGGAGAAGAGGATGAAAAAGGCACCAAATTCACCAAGGAAACTTTCGCCCTCATCAAGGAACTTGAATCATCAGGCAAAGCCCCTTTCGAATTTGTAGGCAACGTGGAGGGCCATGATTTATTTGAGAGCGATCTCAATGTCGTGCTCTGTGATGGTTTCACCGGCAATATTATTCTGAAAAGCTGTGAGGCTACGGCCAAGGCAATGTCGAAATGGCTCAGAGTCGAGCTCAAGCGCAACCCCATCCGCATCCTAGGCGCCATCATTGCCAAGGGTGCATTCAAAGCGGTGAAGAAAAAAAGCAGCTACGAGTATGTCGGAGGATCTCCCCTGCTCGGAGTTAACGGTGTCTGTATTATTGGACATGGTGGTTCTTCCGCACTTGCTATTGAAAACGCTGTCCGCGTTGCGCGTGAAACGGTCAAACTTGAGGTCAATCCGCATATTGAAGAAATGCTCGATAAGATCCATTAAGTGATCTTAGGGCACGCCATGCAAATCCCTCCAGGCTTCCGCTATTTTGCTGTTCAAGCGGGAAATCTTGTTTAGATTTCTCGCATCTCCATTGACCTTATGAATTCATCCACATCTGTCGTTCCTGTCACTATCGCTGGCACCGGAAGTTATGTTCCTGAGCGCATTTTAACTAATGATGAATTGGCCAAGTTTGTGGACACGAGTGATGAATGGATTACCTCTCGAACTGGTATCAAGGAAAGGCGCATTGCTGCAGATGATGAATTCACATCAGACATGGCCACCAAAGCTGCAGAGCGGGCCCTAGAGCAAGCCGGCATGGCTGCAGAGGATGTTGAGCTTATCATTGTTGCCACCATTACCCCTGACACACCGACACCCGCCACAGCATGCTACGTGCAAGCCAAGCTGGGTTCATTCTCCGCGGTTGCATTTGATATTTCAGCCGCCTGCTCCGGGTTTTTATACGCGATGAAAATCGCCAAGCGTTTAATCTCAGACGGAGCCTACAGCAATGCTGTTATTATTGGCGCTGAAAAGCTCTCCTCCGTAACTAATTGGGAGGACAGGAATACCTGTGTGCTCTTCGGTGACGGCGCCGGTGCAGCTGTGCTACGTCGCAGCAACGATGGCGAGGGCCGTATCCTGGCTACTGAAATGGGAACAGATGGACGCCACACGAGCCTACTTGAGATCAAGGGAGGCGGATCCGCCTGCCCCATCACTGCTGCCAATGCCGAATCAAATCTCCAAACTCTTTCCATGCAAGGACGTGAAGTCTTTAAACTTGCCGTCAACGCCATGCGCACCGCAGCGGAAACAGTCATTGAGCGTGCAGGACTCAACCCTGACGACATCAAGCTGATAGTGCCTCACCAGGCCAACTTACGCATCATTGATGCCATTGCTGACCGCCTTTCTGTCCCTAATGAGAAGGTCTATATCAATCTCGATAAGTATGGCAATACTTCTGCGGCTGCCGTTGCCATTGCTTTAGATGAAGCGCATCGCGAAGGTCGCTTCGAGCGGGGTGACAATATCATCCTCGTTGTTTTTGGTGCCGGGCTTACCTGGGCGGCAACGGCGATTGAGTGGTAAAACCTAGCTGTATCGTCGGATCTGCTGAGGCGGTATTTCCTCATCCTCATCCATTTCTACTTTGCGGTGCACCCAAACGCTCTGCACCAGCCCCAGCAGGAACATGATCATCATAATGAATGTTCCCGAATAACTTACCAGCGGTAAGGGAATACCCGTGATAGGCGTCATCAGAACACACATGCCGATGTTCTCAAAAATATGCGCAAACATCAGCGCAACAACTGCCGCCGCAATAATTCGGCCTGAACTATCTCGACTATAAAAGGCGATGAAAAGGCACTGAATGAGAAGCATGGAATAACCCGTGAGCAGTAATAGACTTCCTCGGAAACCCTGCTCTTCGCCAATCACTCCAAAAATGAAATCATTGTGGGCTGTTTTCCATGGGATGTATTTCTTGTCATGGAGAGACCCTCGTTGAGTCGTTGCATTCCAACCTAGCCCTTTCCAGCCTGCTTTACCAATCGAAGTCGACACCCAGTACGGCGCGTAAGCATCTCCAGTAATATCAACATCTCTACCATTCAACATAGCGAGATAAAGCTCGATGCGCTCGGCGCCACGCTCGGAGGCTTTGGGTAGGATAATGAAATAGGCAAGAGCCACACAGCCAATACCCACAATACCGATCAGCAACATATATCGGTATGGTATACCGCTGACTAACATAATCACTGCAGTGACAGGCAGCCAAACAAGTGCTGAGCCCATGTCTCCCATCGCCACCACGATTAGAAATGGCACCCCGGCCAAAACTGCAATGACACCCAGCTGAATATAAGGCAGTCGAAAGAACGCATGCCAACGCGGCAAATCCTGCAACAAAGAACCCATGAGCACTATGCCTCCAGCAATGCCAAGTTGTGTCGGCTGAAATGAAATGACCCCCAAGCTAATTTGATGAGCATCACTTCCTTTGTAGATAGCAAGGATCATAAGGGCTAAACCGGACAAATACATCGGTATTCCAAGCCAACGAATCCAACGGTAATCGACCAATGCCGTGATCAGGAAAACAAAACAACCACCGATGATCCAGACTTTCTGACGCTGAGCATAGTATTCACCACCATTGGGCAAGTGCCGGGCAGCGCTCTCAATAGCGTATACGCCAAAAATTGCCAATGCCAGCATCGTCAGCACCAGCAGCCAATTCATAGCGAGTATTTTTCGCAGTAACGGGATCATCATCTTGCAAATGAAGCCTTCAAGCTATGATTGATATATTCATTCACTGGCAGCGCTTGGTACCACGTTGTTTAATTCCTCCAGCATCATTGCAGTAATGTCTGTTGCATCTTTAAGGTAGATGAAAAAAGAAATCTGGTTGGTATTTTTACCCGACTTATCGAACACAAAATCATATTCTTGTTTCTCAGCAAAAGAGACAACCTTAGCCCGTATCTCACTCATAATGCCCTGCATGCTGGCAGATTTACGCCTAGCAACCTCCTTTTTTCCCTCATATTCGGCTCGCTTCATCTCCTCGATCAACATCTTACGCTGTTGATCAATTAATTGAAACTCTTGGCTATATTTTTGCTTTAGATTCTCATCAAGCGAATCGCCCTTGAGCTTTCCATCTAAAGACTTCAGCTGAGAAATCATTTCGTTGATCACCTCAATCTGCTGATTCACCTTTTTTTGAATGCCCGCATAATCTTGGTTGAATTGCTTCTGCGCCGCCTCCGTTCTGTAATATTGAGTGAAGAGCTTTTGCATATCTACCATGCTAATATTAGGCTTCTCTGCAACAGAAGTAGTTACCGCCACTACGGAAAGCAGAACGATAAGGTATATTTGCTTCAATTCTCTCATTACAATGCCCTGATAAACGCAAAGACAAATTGCCTCTTTTAAGAGTGATCGTCAATAGCATCTCCCTCCCCAGAGACAGAAAAACACCCTCTCCCGAAGGAAAGGGTGTAATAAAATCAATCTTGTTGAGTGGAGCGTGCGTCAAACGCCGCTTACTCACCTGCAGCCTTGGGCGCATTTACATTAAGCTTGCTCAAAAGAGCAACGGTAACATCTGTAGCATCCTTAGTGTAGAGGAGAAAAGGCACCTGGTTAGCACTCAATCCTGACTTGTCTAAAACATAGTCGAAATCCTCAGCTTTTGCATGATCAACGATCAGTTTGCGAATCTCCTCGAGAATACCTTGCATGCTTGCCTGCTTCTTCAATTCAAGGGCACGAGTACGACGACCTAAAAACTCGCGTCTCTCGCGATCCATTGCCTTTGCCTCATCGAGCTTAAGTTGAAAATCACGAGATTTATCACGCTTTACACCATCTGCGATGGTTGGATCTTCAATTTGCTTTTTGAGGCCTTGCAACTGCTCCTCGAGCTCACGAATACCAGTAAGGCGCTCGTTGTTTTCCTTTTGAATACGGGCAAACTCCTCGCTGAATTTTTGCTGCTCATCGTTAGTGCGGTGGTATTCTTTGAAGAGAATCTGCATGTCCACGGTTGCAATTTTGAGGCGCTGAGCTGAAGCTGATGTAGCACTGAGCAGGGCGACGAGGCAGATAGCAGCGGCGAATTTAAGGTGATGTTTCATAGTCATTAGTAATAATCATTGATGCGGCCCAGGAAGTAACCCGAGACCTAATAGCTGCGCGAAATAAGTGATCATTTAAACGATTGTAAAAACTTCGCGTTGCAGTGCAAAGCTGCACGGAATAACATCCTGCGTCAACCTCTATCCCAAGCTATAGCCCTTCTCCGCAGACAAAATGAAAGTTGTCATTACCACCTCCGAACTCCAGCCACTACTGGCTAAGAAAAGCAGCCTGAAGACACGAGTACTCGTGCCCACCATGGGGTCCCTCCACGAGGGACATCTCGCTTTAGTCCATAGAGCTCGAAAAATCGCCGGGGCTGAGGGAGTCGTTATTCTTAGCCTTTTTGTCAATCCTACTCAGTTTGATCAAGCCGACGACCTTCGGCATTATCCGCGTGCGCTTGAGCAGGACTTAGCACTTTGCGAAAAACATGGCGTAGACATCGTATTCGCCCCTGAGAGCGATAACATCTATCACTCGGACCATTCGGTCAACGTCACCGAATCCAGCCTTTCACAAAGGCTCTGTGGAGCATCCAGGCCAGGCCACTTCGATGGCGTTTGCACCGTGGTATTGAAACTCTTTAACCTCACCAAGCCCGATGTCGCTATTTTTGGCAAAAAAGACTACCAGCAGCTTGCGATCATTCGCCGCATGGTGAGGGATCTCAATATCCCCATACGCATTGAAGGGGTTGAAACCATCAGAGAAAAAAACGGCCTTGCCCTATCGTCAAGAAATCAGCGCCTATCAGAACAACGACGCACAGATGCTCAACGGATAAGACGTGCCTTGCTCGCTGCACAAACAGCTCATCAACAAGGGGAGAAATCTGCTCACGCATTGCTCAATATCGTCAGTAACATCATCGAATCATCAGAACTCGATGTAGAAATAGATTACCTCGAACTACTCGACCAAGATAATTTGCAGCCAGTCGAGACGCTGTCATCTCCGGCACTCATTGCCACCGCAGTGTTTTATGGGCCAGTTCGGCTCATTGATAATATCGAGCTGGCTTAAAGCTGCGCAAACTTCTCCCAAAACTTGGCTGTTTGGCGGGCATCAGGCACGACTTCAACCAATGTCGTTTTCTCTCGAGGTTCAAAATCAAAACCCTCCATGCCAACCACTTTGGTGTAGTGCATATCCCACATTGTGGCCCATGCCTCAAATCCATGCTCATGTTGATTGGTAACAAGTCCGGAAACTTTTTCGCCAACCTGCTTCATCATCGGTAAGCGATCAAAGATCTTGCCTCCACCATTATTGATGACCACTAGCATGCGACCCTGGCACTCCACCTGACCAAGCAGTGCAGGAGCCGCCAAATCATACATGGCTGTTAAGTCTCCAAAAACACCCCACGCATCTTTCTCGTCGGCACTAGCGCCCAACCAACTCGAAATCTGGCCATCGATACCGTTAGCTCCACGGTTCGCGCGCACACATTCATACGGTATTTCACGTTGAGCAAAATCATTCCATTCACGGATGGGTAGGCTGTTACCCAGATAGAGACTGCTCCCCATGGTTGCCATCACTGAGAGGGTGCGTATCATGCCGGGCTCACTCTCTGGTAAGGACTCCAACAGCTCGGATAGTCGCCCGTGCTTACTTGCCGTAGCCCTGAAGTGGTCCATGGTATCACCCAGTGGCGCGACTTCACCGAGCGCTCGCACACATCGAGAAATGTCACCTGTGATGAGCTGGTTTTCTCTGGCAAGTCCAGCAAAGCCGGTTCTGCTAATCGAAACAACGTTGACCTGAGGTAAGCCCTCAAGATCTCGCCAGAACCTACCGGTAGGAACCGCACCAATGCGCAAAATATTTGCCGGGGGATTTTTCTTAAGCACCCGATCTCCATCGATCAAAGCTAATGGACCTAGCAGCTCACGTAAACCGCTGGTGCAGTCAGCCAAAACTGGAACCCCAAGCACTTTCAGAAAATGCCATACCTCTTCACGATCGCCGGCATCGAGTCCACCGAGAATAACCACCAAACCCTTCCAGCCTTCTTTGATGCAATGCAATACGGGCAGCATATCGATGTTGCTTCGTGCTTCGCCGATTTCACCTAAGCGGACCTTCGATCTTTTGATCGCACCGGCATCCTCGTTATCCTTATCATCCTTTTCTATTTCAAAATCATCGATGCAGAGATTGATCTGCCATGGCGCACAGCCACTCCATCCTTCAAAAATCTTCAGCTCATCTTTCCAGGTGAGATCTTCACATGCTTCAACATAGCCCCCAAATAAACCTGCCTGCTCTATGGCTTGAGGAGCACCTGTACCACGGAAATCAAGCGGCCGATCAGCCGAAATAATAACCAGAGGCCGGCGTTGATAATGAGCCTCAATAACCGCAGGCAACAATTCGGCAACAGCCGTTCCTGATGTTGTCACCACCGCACACGGAATTCCCGTCTGCATGGTGCGCCCTAATGCAAAAAATCCAGCAGCTCGCTCATCAAAATGAGAAAACAAGGTGACCTCACCAAGTTCGCCAGTTTCCGCGTGATCAGCTAGAGCTACGACCGCGGAGAGATTCCTAGCACCTGCACATACTACATACTCCTTAATACCGGCAGCAATACAAGCGACGATAACATCATTAACCCAACCTTTGTAAGACACTGCTTAGATATGAAAAAATCTGCCGACTAACTGCAAGGAGATACGACTAGGCTAATGATCCAAGCAGCCGCTATCCGTTGGAGCATCCGCGGTATCTTCCACCGACTTAACCATGCTGTGGTCGAGCAGATACTGCTCAACTTCATCGCCAGAAACATCTGCTAGCATTTCACCATTAATAGTGACACATGGGCTTAGCTGCTGGCTACTTTTCTGCTCCATCTCCCACCTGAATGCTGGATTCTTGATGATATCCTTTTCTTCAAATTCGAGGTCGTATTTGCGCATCATTGCGCGCACGCCCTCGCTCCAGCCGCAATAGGTCTTCAGGTAGCAAACGATTTCTGTTGGTGATGTTGTCATGCTCAAATCTTGTGATATGGCAGAAACTGACCATAATATGAGCACTTTGCAACCTGAATCATTACCACTGACCATTAGCGCTGACGGCAAATGCCTTAACGCAGACAAGCGCATTCGCCAACAGGCGGCTGACGGTTCTCTGGAGTTTCTCGAGATCATCATTGATGCCACCCAGCTGCTTGGCGGGCAGAACAATACCCTGCTTGGAGATGAGAC
>CAWVVN010000005.1:0-38760 GCA_963933605.1 uncultured Verrucomicrobiales bacterium | reverse complement strand
GACTTCGTGGTAAAGTGTTAGAGGCCCTGCCGGGTAGGCTGGTCATTGATGTGAATGGGCTTGGCTACCTGGTCAGTGTTTCGCTGAGCACCTATGATTTGATCAACCCTGTGGAGGGCAAGGAGGTGGAGCTGCGCACCCATCTGCATATTCGGGAGACCGCGCACACGCTTTATGGTTTTGCCACGGACGCTGAGCGTGATTTGTTTTTATTATTGATTGAGCGTGTCAGCGGCATTGGGCCATCCATCGGGATGTCGGTGCTCAGTGGCATGCCAGTGGAGCATTTCAAGGCCTGCGTGGTCAATGGTGATGCGGCGGCACTCTCCCAGATCAAGGGCTTGGGCAAAAAGACGGCAGAGCGCATTATTTTAGAACTCAAAGACAAGGTGGGTGTCGCGGAGGCTTGGCAGGCTGCCGCTGGTGAGGCAACTCCTAGCGCCTCGATTGATGCCGAGTCCGCCTTGATTGGTCTTGGCTATAAGCAGGTAGATGCAAAAAAGGCAGTGGCTGCGGTGGCGAAACTGAAGGCTGGGGCGACTACGGAAGATCTGGTCCGAGATGCTCTCAGAATGTTGAATTCTTGAGGGTGCCGCTTGAGGGTGTTGTTGGCCGTTGTTGACGCATGCTTGAATTGTTCTGGTCAAAGACACCGTGCATGATTAGCGTATTACGCGGTTGCCGCGTGAGTCCGCATGAACCTATCCGCATAAGCCTTGTGGCCGACTATTCAGTTGCTATTTTAGCTTGAATCACATGCAGCCAGTCACTACAGCAACTTGCACATCCTCTCCAGAATTCCATGATTGAGAACACTCCCACAACACTCGACTTTTCCGAATCTAAGATCAATCAGGATCTGACACCTGCAGATAAGATTCAATTTTTCCGGGACATGGCTCGCATCCGTCGTTTTGAGCAGACGGCACTTAAATTCTACAACAAAGGCATGATGGGGGGCTTTTTACACCTCTACATAGGCCAAGAGTCTGTTGCCGCTGGAACCCTCGGATTATGTAAGGAAAATGACCATGCCATTACCGCATACCGTTGTCATGGGCATGCACTCTCCATGGGTATGGATATGAATAGCTGCATGGCTGAGCTCTACGGTAAAGCTACCGGTGCCGCTAAAGGCAAGGGTGGCTCCATGCATTTGTTTGACCCATCGAAAAACTTCTGGGGTGGACACGGTATTGTTGCAGGACAAACACCACTTGGCTTGGGTCTTGCCTACGGAGTGAAGTATCAAGAGCTAGAAGGTTGCTGCCTTTGTTACTTGGGAGATGGCGCCATCAACCAAGGTGCTTTTCACGAGTCACTCAACATTGCGGCTCTTTTTGAACTGCCCGTCATTTATATTATTGAGAATAATGGTTACTCGATGGGCACGAGCCAGAACCGTTCCAGCGCCTACAAAAACTGCCTCGCCCAACGTGCCGAAGCCTACGACATGGACTGGGACTTGGTGAATGGCGAAGATCTTTATGAGGTTCGCGCCAAAACGCACATTGCTATGGAGCGTGCACGTAAGGAGTCCAAGCCCACCGTGCTTGAGATTGCCACGTATCGCTACTACGGGCACTCCGTTGCTGATGCGAACGCTAAAAAATACCGCACACCCGAGGAAATCGAGAAGTACAAGACCTATCACGACCCCATTCGTCTCTGGCGCCGCCGTTTGATCGAGGAGGCTGTATTCACTGATGCCGAAGCCGACGCCATCGACAAAGAAGCAAAAGCTGAAGCTGATCAGTCAGCTGTTTTTGCAGAACAATCACCACCGCCCACTGTAGAGTCAATTTTTGAGGACGTTTACTGGGAGGTTGATAACAACACTGAATCGGGTAATACCGGCCGACATTTTTTCAACGACTGATTTTAAACCTGTTAAATAACGTCCAACACATTTTTCTATGAGAGAGTTACTCTACCGTCACGCAATACGTGAAGCCCTTGATGAAGAACTAGCCCGCGATGACAAAGTCGTCGTTATGGGAGAGGAAGTCGCCCAGTACAATGGTGCTTATAAAGTGACCGAAGGACTGTGGGACAAGTGGGGCAGTAAGCGCATCGTTGATACCCCTATCTCTGAAGCCGGATTCATCGGCATGGGCATCGGTGCTTCTATGCTGGGTGTTCGCCCCGTGATGGAGTTGATGTTTTGGAGTTTCCACTCGGTCGCCTTTGACCAGCTGGTGAACAACGCGGCATGTGTACGCTACATGTCAGGCGGATTATGTAATGTGCCTATCGTCATGCGAGGCCCTGCTAATGGCGGGACAGCGGTTGGGGCAACCCACTCGCATTGCCCTGAAGGTCTTTTTGCTGCTTTTCCTGGTTTGAAAGTCTGTGCTCCTGCAACTCCTGCCGATGCCAAGGGACTGATGAAGACGGCGATCAGGGATAATGATCCAGTTTACATCATGGAGAACACCTTGTTGTATGGTACTAAAGGCCCTGTGCCCGATCCTGCAGACGGTGATCACCTTGTGCCTTTGGGCAAGGCGGACATCAAACGTGAAGGCACTGATGTTTCTCTGATTGCTCATGGTCGCAGTGTGATTCGTTCTCTTGAAGCGGCCGAGACACTTCAGGCCGAACACGGTATCAACTGTGAGGTTCTCGACCTGCGCTCTATTCGTCCACTCGATCAGCAAGCGATCCTCGATACGGTGATGAAGACCAACCGAGTGGTTTTGGTTGATGAGAGCAAGCCGTTTTCAGGAGTGAGTGCTACCATTGCCACGCTTATCCAGGAGCATGCCTTTGATTATCTTGATGCTCCAGTAAAACGCGTTTGTGCGCTTGATGCTCCAGCGATTTACTCCCCTTACGTTGAGGATGAGCAGCTTCCTAACCCGCGTCGTATTATTGAGCAGGTATTGACACTGGCTTAATTGGCCGGCTGATTTCAGCGGAAAGTCTTTTTTTAGTTTTTTGTTGTAAGAAACGCTATTTTTTTATAAAATAGTGTTTACTATGAAAATCACCTTACATTTATTAATCCTAACAATCTTTTCTCTCGGGCTGTCATCATGTTGTAGCATGGGCAGCTCTAAAGTGCTCGCTCGTGCATCTGCCCAAGCTTCAGGAGAGCCTCATATCGGGCTGATCCCGACCATGAAAGAACTCCCTACTAGCGATTAATCAGCCCCTTTCAGCTGATATCTCTCAAGGCTATGCCCTCTAGGTCATAGTCTTTTACTTGCCTGCGTTTCGGCAGATCTGTCATTTTTTTTAGTATCTTTATAAACAGTCGCGAATTTTGGTATAATCAGCTTGCCCCCAAGCCATGTTTGGAAGAAAAGTCCTCTGCACACAGCTTGATTAACTGATTTAACTTATGCCTACAAATATTGAAATGCCCAAGCTTTCCGACACGATGACGGAAGGTACCCTTATAAAGTGGAACAAACAAGTGGGTGACACCATTGAAATTGGTGATGTGATCGCTGAAGTGGAGACTGACAAGGCGACCATGGAGATGGAGGCATTTGATGAAGGCACACTGTCTGATATTCTTGTTCAAGCAGGGGAGAAAGCCGCCGTGGGCGCGACCTTGGGCGTGCTACTCGAAGACGGGGAAGAAGCACCTGCGCCTGGATCGGCACCGGCTGCGATCAGCGCTCCAGACTCACAGCCTTTCGCCGAAGGGGCTGAAGCGGCTGAAGCGGCTGAAGTTAGCCAGCCAGCCGCCGAGCTTGCTGCTCCCACTCCCACTTCAACTCCAGCTCCTGCTGCACACCAGGCTGGTCCCGGTGAGCGGATCAAGGCGTCACCTCTTGCACGAAAAATTGCTGATGCCAAGGGCGTTAACATCGCCACGGTTCAAGGATCGGGTCCTGGCGGAAGAATCGTCAAGGCTGATGTCGAGGCTGCAGCAGCCGGGGCTAACGTGCCTTCACGCTTGGCGAGTGCGGCTTCCGCGCTTGCGGCTTCCGCCAAAGCCCAGGTCGTTCAATCAACACCATCACCAGTATCTGCACCAGCGCCAGTAGCGGCTGCGGCGATCAGGCCTGTTGTTGCTGCCGGCGATCAAACCATCGAGTTGAGCTCCATGCGCCGCATCATCGCGGATCGTCTGTTAACATCCAAGACAACGATTCCTCATTTTTATCTACATGTTGAGTGTGACACAGCCCCGTTGATGACCTTGCGTAAGCAGATCAATGCACAGGCAGAGCAAACGCATGGCAATAAATACAGCATTAATGATTTTGTGCTGAAGTCTGTGATCAACGCAGCGCAGGCAGTTCCCGAAATCAATGCCTCCTTTAACGGTGATAGCGTTGTGCAATTTGCCAAGGTGGGTGTTTCTATCGCCGTTGCGGTCGATGATGGTTTGGTGACTCCTGTCATCAAGGATGCGGCGAGTAAGTCGATGCTGCAGATTTCCCAAGAGGTCAAAGATCTCGCCGCACGCGCTCGTGACAAAAAGCTCATGCCCAATGAATTCGATGGCGGCACGGTGACCGTTTCTAATCTCGGTGCATGGGGTATTGAAAGTTTCGACGCTATTATCAACCCGCCGCAGGCCGCGATTTTGAGTGTGGGTGCGATTATTGAAAAGCCTGTGGTGAAAGACGGTGAGATCGTTGCCGGTATGCGTATGAACATCGGCTTGAGCTGTGATCACCGCGTGGTGGACGGCGCTGTCGGTGCTAGGTTCCTCAACGAGGTCAAAAAGCTTATCGAGAATCCAGCTCTGATGCTGGTGTAATGAAGGCTATCGTCACAGGGGCCGCGGGTGGTTTGGGCCAAGCCATTACCAAGAGCTTAGGTGGCGCTGAAATGGAAGTTCTTGCTCCTGGGAAAGAGCAGCTTGATGTGACTTCGCCCGATTCCGTTAAGGTTTTTTTTGAGTCCATCGAAGACACTGATCTTCTTGTCTGCAATGCCGGCATGACGATCGATAAGACCATCGCACGGATGACCGAGCAGGATTGGTCACGTGTACTTGATGTCAATCTAAAGGGCGCCTTCCTGTGCGCGCGTGAGGTGTCTCGAGGCATGGCAAAACGCCGCAGTGGTCACATCCTCTTTATTTCTAGTTTTTCGGCACTGCATCCTTCCGTTGGGCAGGCTAATTATAGCGCTGCGAAGTCGGCACTGCTGGGAATGATGAAGTCGATGGCGCAGGAGCTTGGCCGCCGTAATGTGCGGGTGAATGCAGTGATTCCTGGGTTTATGGAGACCAAGATGACGGCGAGTTTGGATGACAAAATCAAGGGGGCCATTCGTGATCGGCATGTTTTGGGCAGATATAATACACCCGAGGCGGTGGCTGGTTTTGTCACCTATCTGCATCAGCACTTACCGCATACGTCGGGCCAGGTATTCAATTTGGATAGCCGGGTTATCTAAGGCACTTGAGCACGCATTGATCTGCGAGATTGACCTTTCAGATGCAGCGACTTAGCATGAGGTATTATGCCTAAGGTTTTTGATTTCGATGTCTATCAGCCGAAGGAGATCGCCAATCGCGTGGAGACGATCGGAGTTGCAAAGGCTCAGCTGTCTTTGCTGTCCATGGCTGTTCTTGGAGTTTTAGCGGGTGCGTTCATTGGCTTAGGCGCTCTTTATTTTGTGATCATTAAGTCTGACCAAAGCCTAGGTTTTGCTCTTTCTCAGGTGCTAGGTGGGGTGGCCTTCTCTCTGGGCCTGATCATGGTTGTCATTGCCGGAGCTGAGTTGTTCACCGGTAATAATTTGATCGTGATGGCGTGGGCGGACCGCAAGGTTTCCACGGCGAATCTATTGAGAAATTGGGTGGTGGTTTTCTTGTCTAATTTTGTCGGTGCCTTTGGCTTGGCGTATCTGGTATTTCGATCAGGGCATTGGGAAATGAACGATGGAGCGATCAAGGATCAGTATCTCAAGATCGCTGCGGCCAAGTGCGCGCTGCCGTTCTGGGAGGCTTTTTTCAGGGGGGTTCTCTGCAATATCCTCGTTTGCTTGGCGATATGGATGGCCATTGCAGGACGCAGTGTCTCAGGCAAGGTGTTGGCCATCGTTTTTCCCATTTCAGCATTTGTCGCTGCTGGATTTGAGCACAGCATCGCCAACATGTATTTCATCCCGATGGGCATGTTGCTGAAGTCAGCAGGTCACACAGTGGCGAACGTGGATGTGATCGGCTGGGCCGGATTCGCTCGAAATATGATACCGGTGATCCTTGGCAATATGGTGGGCGGCAGTGTGCTCGTGGGGCTAGTCTACTATGTGATCTATCTCAGGAAGAATCCTGAGGACTAACAGGCCTCGTTGCTGCTTTCCTCCAGTGTTCTTCTGACAAGGTTGAGCGCGTCTTGACTGGTGGCTTGCTTAAAGATCTCTCGGCCGTAGGGCGTGAATTTTTTGATCGCCTTGCTACTTGTTGCTGTGGCGATGCCTATCCAGACCGTTCCCACAGGCTTATCTTCACTGCCTCCGCCGGGTCCTGCAATGCCGGTGACTGAGACGGCGATGTCCGCTTGTGCTTTGGCAAGTGCGCCCTCAGCCATCTGAATGGCGACCGCTTCACTGACCGCTCCGTGTTGTTCCAAGGTGGTGGCGCTAACGCCTAAAAGTTGCTGCTTGGCTGGATTGGAATAGCTGACAAAACCGTGGGTGAAGACCTCTGAAGCACCCGGGACATTGGTGATGCGATGAGCGATGAGGCCACCGGTGCAGCTCTCGGCCATGCTTATTGTTTTGCCCTGCTGGTCGAGCAGCTTGACGACTATTTCCTCCAGAGACTCTCCGTGTTGACTAAAACACATGCCTGGGAAAGCGCTTAAGGCGAGCTGGCTTGCCTGCTCGGTGCTCTTTTTCGAGCCAATTAATCTCAGGTCTACCTCACGAGTGCGGGCGCAGTAACCGACTTCTAGATCGGCAATGGTCATCAGCTCTTTATCGAGCTTGGCATGAAAATCGCTTTCGCCGACACCCGTAAAGCGAAGCACTTGCACATGATGGTCTTCATTAGTTCCGGCAAGGGAGCGCAGCCTCGGCTCAACCTCGATTTCAAACATAGGTCTCATTTCACTCGGAGGCCCAGGAAGTAGGAACAGAGCACATAACCTGTCTCCGCTCATGCGTGGCGGCGTGTAGATACCCGGGGCGGTTCCGTTGGGATTGGGTAAAATATCGCCGCCAACCGGATTGAGTGCCTGCTTTTTATTGTCCTCAGCCATCTCTCGATCACGATGGGCAAAGAAGGCTTCGATCGATCTGAGTGCCGCTTCGTCGGTGATCAGCTCAACGCCGAGCACTTCAGCCGCAGCTTCGCGGGTAATATCATCGCTGGTAGGTCCGAGTCCGCCGGTGACGATGACCACATCACTGCGCTCCATCGCCTCAGTCATGGCGATGTTGATCGCCTCGCCGTCAGGGACGGTGGTTTGGCGTTGTACGCGCAGGCCGAGTTTAAAGAGCTCGATACCCATCCACGGAGCGTGGGTATTGACGGTGGTGCCCAGCAGTAGCTCGCTGCCAGTGTTGATGATTTCTATGCGCAAGACGGGTTCTGGAGGGCAGAGGTTGAGGGATGTTAGTCAAGTAGCGTTGAGCGAGAGAATAGCGAGACCACGGGAACGCCACGCGCTTCGATGGCTGCGCGGCCGCCTTCCTCGCGGTCGACAAGCACGAGGGCAAAGGCGACTTTTCCTCCTGCAGCTTCGATGACATCCATGGCCTTGATGGTGGAGCCTCCTGTGGTGATGACATCATCGACGATGATAATCGTGTCGCCCTCTGAAAAATTGCCTTCGATTTGTTTGCCCTTGCCGTGGCCTTTGGGTTCCTTGCGCACGGTGAACACCTGCAGGGGCTTCTCGTCCGATGCTGAGGTCATGCCGACAGCAAGTGAGATGGGGTCAGCGCCGAGGGTCATACCGCCGATAGCCTGCACGTCGAGACCACGTGTGGCGATTTCTTGTTTGACCGTTTCCCAGCCTAGTTTGCCAATCAAGTTGGCGCCGTGGGGGTCCATGGCAGTGACGCGGCAGTCAATATAGAGGTCGGATGTTTTTCCTGAGGCGAGGGTGAACTCACCGGTGCGGACTGATTTTTCAAGTAAGAGAGCTCTCAGAGAGGAGCGGATGTCATCGTTGGCCATGCACTCGTTTAAGCACTGATTGGGTAAAACTTCCAAGCGAATACTCTGCCCACCTCAAAAAAGAGCAAAAAAAGAGCAAAAAAATACTGCCAGGAACCGCGGCAATGACGGACAAACTGTGGCTGCTACCTTTCGGTCCTGACCAAATTCATCTGCCGACACTCCACAGCCCTGACAGCGCAGGTTTCATAATCTCTGATGATGAGATTGCAAGGGGATTTATGAACTGTGGAGATTTTAGAATGTGATCGACTCACACAATCAACATGCAATCGCCATAGGAGAAAAAGCGGTAGCGTTCTTCGACGGCTTTGGCGTAGGCCTCCATAATGAGTTCACGGCTGGCTAAGGCGGAGACCAGCATCATCAAGGTGGATTGGGGTAGGTGGAAATTAGTGAGCAGGGCATCGACGGCTTTGAAGGTATGAGGCGGGTTGATGAAAATATCGGTTTCGCCTGAGGTGGCAGAGGCCTGCCAGGGGGTGTCGGGGTCTTGATCGGCCTCTTTGGCCAGGCTTTCTAACACACGGGTGACGGTGGTTCCGGTGGCGATGATGCGGCCACCGAGGGCGCGGGTGCTGTTGATGCGCTCGGCGGTGTGCTCGCTGATATGATAGCGCTCGGCGTGCATGTCGTGATCCTTGATGTATTCGGCTTTAACGGGGCGGAAGGTGCCGACACCGACGTGCAGGGTGAGAAAGGTGTGCTCAATCTCGGCGAGGATTTCGGGGGTGAAATGCAGACCGGCGGTGGGCGCGGCAATGGCACCCTCCTCGCGCGCAAAGGTTGTTTGGTAGCGATCTCTGTCCTCTGGATCACTCTCGCGATTCATGTAATGGGGCAGGGCTAGGCGGCCATGGGTTTCCTCATCAACGGCCTGATCCCAGCGGATGATGCGGTTGCCGTTTTCGAGGATGGAGTGGACGGTTCCAGTCGATTGTCCAATTTCAACACAGCGTCCGGGTTTCATTTTTTTGCCGGGGCGCACGAGGCATTCCCACTCGAGCTCTGAGAGTTTGTTGGTGCAAACAATTTCAATGTTGCCGTCATTGGAGAAAAAGCGAGCTGGGGTGACCTTGGTGTCATTGAGAACAAGGAGGTCCTCGGGCCGCAGATAACTTGAAAAATCAATGAACTTACGATGCTCAATGAGACCGGTGTCCCGGTGGATCACCATCATGCGAGAGGCAGAGCGGTCCTCGAGAGGGCGGCTGGCGATGAGTTCCTCGGGGAGCTTGTAGTCGAAATCAGTAGTCTTGAGCACGGGGCAGAGTCTCATGCGAGAAGTTTTCAGTTTCAAGTCTCGAGTAAGTCGATGTAGAGTGAGCTGTGCCAACAGGTGAGGAATTGAATCAGGGATTGCGTTTGCAGTTACGTTTGCAAGTGGACGGGAAGTTTTTCCGTGCCGGAGCTGAGCGCGTGTTTCTGAAGATGGTGACCTACGGCCCGTTTCCTAAGCCGACACCTGAGGTTTTAGCGGATCATGACGAGCAGATGGCGCGCATTGCTGATGCCGGATTCAATGCCATACGAGTCTACGAAGAGCCAGAGAGCATATTACTAGATGCAGCGCAGAAAGCTGGATTGTGGGTATTTGTCGGTTTGAACTGGGAGTATCATTGCGACTTCGTCACTCACACGGCGATTTACAGCGCAGCCCAGGTGAGGATGAAAGAAGGTCTCAATTCATGGGGGACACACCCTGCGCTTGCAGGGGTATTTGTGGCCAACGAGATTCCCAGCGACATGGTTAGGTGGATGGGGGTGACTCGGGTTAAGCGGGCACTTGAGGAGCTCATTAATCTAGGCCGCAGCATTTGTCCTGGTCTGCTCTTTGCCTATGCCAATTATCCGACCACGGAATACGAAGAGCCGGATAATGCTGACTTCACGGCAATGAATGTTTATCTCGAAAATCGGGATGACTTCGCTCGTTATTTACCGCGCCTGCACAATGTTGCTGGGGATCGTCCGGTTTTGCTTAGCGAGTTTGGTATGGATACTTTTCGCCAAGGTGAGCAGGCACAGAGTGACGCGCTGCTCTGGTATGTTGACGAGTCATTGCGCGCCGGAATGGCAGGGGTAACGATCTATTCCTGGAGTGATCATTGGTCAAGGGGAGGGCTTGTGATCGATGAGTGGAGTTTTGGTCTATTCGATAGGCGAGGGCAGGCCAAACTCTCGTTGCTGCCATTGCGTGAAAAACTCAAAGGCATTGACTCACCCGGTGATGGGCTTGAGCTGTGCGAATTGCCTGCATTTTCTGTGGTGGTATGCACCCATAACGGCGGAGCTAGGATCGGAGCATGCTTGAGGGCAATTCAGAATCTTGACTATGCCGACTTTGAGATTTTGGTGGTGGATGATGGCTCCTTTGACGATACGGCAGAAATAGTTCGTGGTTTTGCTGGTGTGCGCCTGATTCAATCGGAACATCGTGGATTAAGTGCAGCTAGAAATAGAGGCGCCCGTGAGGCTCAGGGAGACATCATTGCCTACACAGATGACGACTGCCAACCGGATAGGCAGTGGTTGTGGTGGCTGGCTCAGGCATTTAATCGGAGGGGCTGGGATGCCTGCGGAGGACCTAATTTGCCTCCGCGCCCTCTGCCTTCACATGATGGTGGTGCCAGTGTTATTGATGAGGTGGTGGTGGCCTCGGCGCAAGGAGCACCTTCTCATGTTTTGTTCGATGATGATGAGGCCGAGCATTTGCCTGGATGTAACCTTGCGGTTAGAAAAGAGGTATTGGAGGCGATTGGTGGTTTTAGTGAACGTTATTTGATCGCGGGTGACGATGTCGATTTCTGCTGGCGCTTGCAGCACGCGGGCTTCCGTATGGGGTTCTCGGCAGCCGCTTTTGTGTGGCACCGGAGACGTGCAACGCTGTGGCGTTATTTCACGCAGCAATATCAATATGGCAAGGCAGAGGCATTGTTGATGCTGGACCACCCTGAGAGGTTTCGCCGGGGTGGTGGTGCCATATGGAAGGGTTGTGTTTATTCAGGTCAAGCGATGAGCGCGAGTGATGGAAGTTTCATCTATCATGGCGCGATGGGCATGGCGCCTTATCAGCAACTGGTGACAACGATGCAGCCACAGCGATCTATTCCTGAGGAGTTTTTCTGCACCGAGTCACGTGCTAAGCTGGCTTTTGCTAACGCGGTACAGCCGCGCATAAGGGCATGGGCAAGGTGGTGGCATAGCCTGAGCTGGCGAAGCAAAGTGGAGCGAGCATCGGGCGAGCGTGAGTTCGTTCTGGTGGATGTGACGCGTCAGTATGATGACTACGAAGCCAAGTGGTGGAGTGATTGTAGTATCACGCGTGAGCAGGTTTTAGATGCCATGATGGCAGATGATTGGCAGCCATTGGAAAATGATAGTGATTGGGACTGCCAGCGTGCTGGGTTGCGGGCAATCATTGCCGTCGAGGCCTTTGCCTCAGGCTCTCAAGTGCTGACAAGAATAGAGATGGATACAAGAAGTCGGGGCAGCCTGCCGGCTGATTTCACCCATCGATTGGAGTCGTTGGGCCTCGTCAGAGTTGAGTGATCAGACGGGGTGAGGCCGACGGGGTGAGGCTGATGCCGTCACATTAATCCTGTGAGATTAATCCTTGCGCGTGAGTTCGACAAAAACATCTTCAAGGGTGGATCTGTGACGATGAAGAGTGCGGATGGGCCACTGCTTGGCAGCGGTGAGTGCTGATATGCGCTCTCGAGTATCTGTGCCATGATCTACGAGGATGGAGAATTTTGTCCAGTTGTCTTCCTTTCCCTCGCGAATGACTTTTTTAACGTGTTTGAGCTCATTGAAGGCAGCTGTAGCGGCCTCCTCGTCAGCCTGTATTTCTACCGTGATTTTTCCAGCAGCACGCATTTTATTGACTAACTCAGAGGGGGACCCTGTGGCTTTAATTTTTCCCTCGTCGATGATGATGACATGATCACAGGTCATTTCCACTTCGTGGAGAATGTGGGTGGAGAGCATGATGGTGTGAGTTTCCCCGAGTCGCTTGATCAGGTTTCTGATAGAACGGATTTGATTGGGGTCCAGGCCATTGGTCGGCTCATCTAAAATGAGAAGATCCGGCTTGTGGACAAGGGCATCAGCAAGGCCGACTCTTTGGCGGTATCCCTTGGAGAGAGTTTTGATCATTTTGCGCCTGACGTGGGTAAGTCCACAGAGCTCCATGGCTTCCCCGATGTGTTGGCGGGCATTTCTGCCTTTGAGCCCCTTGAGGTGTGCTCGGTAGCGCAGATACTCACGAACGCGCATTTCGTCGTAGAGGGGGACATTTTCGGGCATGTAGCCAATTTTGCGGCGAGCGCTCACAGAATCGCGGAAGATATCGTAGCCTGCGACTTCGGCGCTACCTGAGCTTGGCGGCAGATAACCGGTGAGCATACGTAATGTGGTCGTCTTGCCTGCTCCGTTGGGGCCAAGGAAACCGATGATCTTGCCTTTGCCTACCTTGAAGCTGATATCATTGACGGCAGTATGCCGGCCATATCGTTTGCTGAGATTGTTGACGTCAATCATGGGTGGGAGAGCACGGTTGAAGGAGTTTGAAAAATGTCGTAAAAGAGACGCCTTGCGCGTTGACTCTGAGGGTCTGTGACAGTAATTACAACTAAGTTCTACTTAGCCCCAAGAAAGAAAAGCAGATTGCGTCTATAAATTCACCTTTTTTCTGTCAATGAAATCATCAATATCAGCGCGCTTTAATGCCGACCTTCTTGATCAAAAGTATGATCAGTGGTGTGAAGACCCCCAGTCTGTTGAGGCTGATTGGTGTGCGTTTTTTGAGGGTTTTGAACTTGGTAGCGCGCAGCTTAAGCAGCGTCAAGATACCGCAGCTCCGGCAGCAGCTAAGCCTGCGGACACTGTGGCCTTGCCCAGTGCTAATATGGAGGTGCAATCTTCTGATGAGCATTATTTGAATTTCCGGGGCAGGGTAGTAAGCCTGCTCTACAACTATCGCACTCTGGGTCACACCCAAGCTCACCTTAATCCACTTGATGAAGAGGGCGTGCCCAATCCTCGATTACAACTCGATCAGTTTGGGCTCAGTGAATCCGATCTGGATCGGGAGGTCTCGACACAGTTCTATCGCCGTGGGCAGAAGATGACGCTGCGTGAATTGATCGCCTCTCTCGAAGAAACTTATTGTGGTAACGTGGGCACTGAGTTCATGCACATCTTTAACACGGAGACTCGGAACTGGATCCGTGAGCGTGTTGAGCATCGTGATGAGCATCAGCATTTAATCAATTACGAGGAGGGGAAAGTCCTGAAGTGGTTGCTTGAGTCTCAGCTTTTTGAGTCCTTCCTCGCTAAGAAATTCCTTGGTGAAAAAAGGTTTTCCCTCGAGGGCGGTGAGGGCACTATAGTTCTGCTTAATACGATTCTAGAAAAATGCCCTAGTTATGATGTCAAGGCCATCGAGATGGGCATGGCACACAGGGGCCGTCTCAATGTGCTTCGTAATTTCTTGCGCAAGTCACTGACCACGCTGCTGTATGAATTTACGCCT
Organism: uncultured Verrucomicrobiales bacterium; assembly: GCA_963933605.1. Classification (GTDB taxonomy): domain Bacteria; phylum Verrucomicrobiota; class Verrucomicrobiia; order Verrucomicrobiales; family Akkermansiaceae; genus Oceaniferula. The sequence continues at coordinate 25,123 of CAWVVN010000005.1, read as the reverse complement.
AACTACGTTCCTGATCTTGTCGCGGGTGATGGTGATGTGAAATACCACCTGGGTTATGAGGGCACACGGATGCTGCTGGATGGAGAGGTGCACGTATCCCTTGCTGCAAATCCAAGCCACTTGGAAGCCGTCAATGCGGTGGTTGAAGGTAAGGCCAGAGCGCGCCAGCGTCTGATGGGTGGCGATAATCTCAAAGAGTCCGAGCGCAATGTGACCGGAGCGCACCGAGGTAGAGTGATGCCTATTTTATTGCATGGTGATGCGGCATTTGCCGGTCAGGGTTCGGTTGCTGAAGTTCTGAACCTTTCCCAACTACCCGGTTATCATACCGGAGGAACCATTCACATTGTGGTCAATAATCAGATTGGTTTCACCACCATGCCCGAGGACGCACGTTCATCTCATTACGCGACAGATATTGCCAAGATGATTGAAGCTCCAGTCATCCACGTTAACGGGGAGCAGCCTCAAGATTTGGTCTGGGCTGCCGTCCTGGCGATGGAGTATAGGCAAACGTTTGGCCGTGATATCGTCATCGATATGTATTGTTACCGTCGACATGGTCACAACGAGGCAGATCAAGCCGCATTCACCCAGCCGCATATTTACAAGAAAGTCGATGCGCGCAAACCGATTGGGGATCTCTTCAAGAGCAGGATTGTTGCAGCAGGCGCATTGAGCCAGCAGGAGGCGGACGCGATAGAGAAGCAGGTTCAAGATGATTTGGACGAGGGTTATCACACCATGGTGCACCACATGGAAAAGGGTGATCGCACCATTTTCAGCGGATCCACTGCGGAGTCTCAGCCCAGTTATTCACATGCTCCTGTGCCTACCGGCATCTCGAGAGAAGCCATGCAGCATGTAGGCAAGGTGCTCACTGACATGCCAGAGGATTTCAACCTGCATAAGACCCTTGCAAAGCGCTTTATCCCGAGGCGTCAAGAAGCTCTGAAGACGGGGAAGGAATATGACTGGGCGTTTGCTGAGTCATTGGCATGGGGTTCATTGCTGATGGAGGGAAATCCTGTGCGATTGTCGGGTCAGGATGTGCGCCGCGGTACTTTCAGTCACCGCCACGCCGTATTTTATGATTCAGAAACAAGGGAGCGTTACATTCCCCTGAAGAACCTTTCCAAAGACCAGGCTAATTTTTGTGTCTACAACTCGCTGCTTTCAGAGGCTGCTGTTTTGGGTTTTGACTATGGATACTCACTTGGAGCAACCAACATGCTCATCATGTGGGAGGCTCAGTTCGGAGATTTTTCCAATGGAGCACAGGTCATCATTGATCAGTTTATTGCCTCTGCTGAATCAAAGTGGCAAACGCCTAGCAGCTTGGTGATGCTGCTTCCTCATGGTTACGAGGGCATGGGCCCCGAGCACTCAAGTGCTCGTCTGGAGCGTTTTCTGCAACTCTGCGCAGAGAAGAATATCCAGGTTGCTAACCTTTCGACACCGGCTCAATACTTTCATGCGCTGCGCAGGCAAAAGAAGCGTGCGTTCCGCAAGCCTTTGATCCTGATGACTCCTAAGAGCCTCTTGTCTCGCCCCGAGGCTGTATCGAATGAAGCGGACTTTCTTGAGGGTGCGTGCTTCCAGGAAATACTGCCCGATGTGGTGGATTTTGAAAAACCAAATGATGTGGAGCGTGTCGTGTTCTGCAGTGGTAAGGTTTTCTATGACCTCGCAAAGTACCGTGACGAGAAAGAAATAAAAAATGCAGCCATCATACGCATTGAACAACTTTACCCCTTCAATGAGGAGATGCTGGAACTTATTCTCAGCCAGTATCCGAAGGTCTCTCAATGGGTATGGGCTCAAGAGGAGCCGCGTAACATGGGAGCATACACCTACATAAGGCCCAGACTGGAATCCATTCTCGATGCGCGTATCAGCTACTCCGGACGCAAGTCATCCTCAAGTCCCGCGGCGGGATCAAAAGCGCAGCACACCCACGAACAGCAAACGCTTGTCGCAGGTGCCTTCGAAGTCTAAACTCACTCTCCTTTTTATTACCCACGATTATTCCTATGGCCACTGAAATCAAGATCCCGAACGTCGGCGAATCAATTACCTCTGCCAATGTTGCGCGCTGGCACAAGCAAAGCGGCGACGCAGTTTCGAAAGGTGAGACGGTTTTGACCATCGAGACCGACAAGGTGTCTAATGACCTTGATGCAGAAGTTGCGGGAATTCTTAATGTGCTTGTTCAGGAAGGCGAGGAGGTCGCTATCGGGACAGTCGTAGGCGTGATTGAAGAGGGTAATGCCGGCGATGTAGTAGAGGAAGAGGCGAAGTCTGACGCGCCTGTTGAAGCCGACCCTGAGCCGCAAGCGGACCATGAACCGCAAGCAGTTAAGGAAATTGAAATCAAAGTTCCAGCTGCTGGCGAGTCCATTACCTCAGCTAATATTGGTCGTTGGCACATGGCTGACAAATCTCAGGTCAATAAGGGGGATACCCTGGCCACGCTCGAGACAGATAAGGTTTCCAACGAGCTCGAGGCAGAGGAGGGGGGTGTTCTCAATATCCTCATCGCTGAGGGCGAAGAAGTTGATATAGGCACGGTGATTGCCACCATTAGCGTTGGAGCAAGTGGCGCACCAGCGCAGGCTGAGGCAGCATCTGCACCTCAAGCCAAGTCTGCACCTCAAGCCAAGTCTGCCCCAGTAGCCACTGAAGTATCAGCTGCCAGCTCACGTCCAGATTTGTCCGTTGCGCCCGGCAAGCCTGAGCCAGCCGGTCAATCTCTCAGCGAGGACAATGGGCGTACCACTCGGCGCAAAATGAGCATGCTGCGCAGAAAGGTTGCCAGCCACCTCGTCAATGCACAGCAAACTGCAGCCATCCTAACGACCTTCAACGAAGTGGATATGACTGCTATTATGGAGTTGCGCAAGCAGGTGCAGGAAGAGTTTGTGGCAAAGCACGGCTGCAAGCTTGGATTCATGTCCTTTTTTGTCAAAGCCACGGTGCAAGCCTTGAAAGATGTTCCCAGTATCAACGGGCGCATCGATGGCACTGACATTATCGAAAACCATTTCTATGATGTTGGCGTAGCCATTGGCACACAGAAAGGGCTGGTTGTTCCGGTGCTTCGGGATTGTGATAAAAAAGGTTTTGCTGATGTCGAAAAGGGCATTCTGGAATATGCTGCCAAAGCTAACGACGGTAGCATGGGCCTCGCAGACCTTCAGGGTGGGGTCTTTACCATTTCCAACGGCGGTGTCTACGGCTCGCTGCTGAGCACGCCGATTTTGAACCCGCCGCAGAGCGGCATCCTTGGCATGCACACCATCCAGCAGCGGCCAGTGGCGCTTAATGGTGAGGTCGTCATTCGCCCCATGATGTATTTAGCACTGAGCTATGACCATCGTCTTGTTGATGGCAAGGAGGCGGTCACTTTCCTCATACGTATCAAGGACTGTTTGGAAAATCCGAGCCGCTTGATGTTGGAAATGTGATTTCTTGTAATGGAATATTTTTTCATCTTTCTCAAAGGCTTCGCCATGGGTGCGGCCAACGTAATCCCAGGTGTATCTGGAGGAACGATTGCCTTTATTACCGGTGTTTATGAGCGCCTGATTGATGCGCTGAAATCGTTCAACTTCACGGCGCTTCGTTTGCTCTGTAAAGGTGACTTTGGTGGTTTCGCTAAACAGATTGACTTGGGCTTTCTCGTCGCTCTCGGTTTGGGGGTCGTTGTTAGCATACTCACCTTGGCGAAGGTTCTTAAAACAGCCTATGCGGACCACCCTGTGCTCGTGAATGCCTTTTTCTTTGGCTTGATTCTTGCGTCCATATTTTATGTGGGGAAAATGGTGAGGCGGTGGGGCTTTGTGGAAATCATCTGTTTGCTTTTTGGGGTTGTTGTCGCAGGCTTGCTTGCTTTTCAAAGTCCAGCAGGAGAAAACACCAATTTGCTCTATCTCGCTGCCTGTGGGGTTGCGGGCATGTGCAGCATGATTATCCCGGGCATTTCTGGATCTTTTATCCTGTTGCTGATGGGCAACTATCAATTGATCGTCCTGGATGCGGTCGACAATTTGCGGCAGCTTAAACTGGCGGAGGCTCTTCCTATTCTCATTCCTGTGGCAATCGGGGCGGCGCTTGGCCTGTTCACCCTGTCCCATATTTTAAGCTGGATGTTCAGGAAATATCACAATGCAGCGGTGGCATTGATCACCGGTTTTATCGCGGGATCTCTGTTGATTATTTGGCCTTGGAAAATCGCGGTGTACTCGCTGGTGATCACCGGCAAAGTCGTTGCTTGGAATCGTTATTTTCCCGATTTGGGCAAATCTGCTACATGGCTCGCAGTGGCGTGGCTGGTCGGAGGTATCGTCATTATTACGGTGACCGAAAAACTCGCTAGCAAGTCGCAAGCTTAATCCGAATCCGGAGCAAGCATTGCATTCTCTGATGGATTGTGATCGACGATTTTGGCAATGCGTTTGGCAAAGTAGTACATCCTTTTAAGGTATTCGATCATTTCGGATTCGAGACGAAACGCCACCATGCGCTGTGGTTCGTCAGCGCTGAAACGTCGTGAGAGGTGTTCTTCGGCTTCTGTCGACAATTGGTTGATCGTAGGTTTGGCTCCAATTACTTTTTTGGCAGTGGTGTGGTCATTGGTAATCAATGCGTCGATCGACTGGCTGACTTGCAGGCTTACCTCCTGATGGAAATGATTCAGCACTTGCATGGTCGCGTCACTGATCACCAGGCCGGTGCGAAGTCGTTCACGTCCGATTTCCATCAGATTGGTTTCCACCATGTCAGCGATGTTTTCCATGTAATTGGAAGTGGCCAAGTAGCGGTGTAAAAGATCAGATTGTGATTTTTCTAGATTTCCTCGAGAGAGATCAGCGAGATAGGCTAAAATGAAACCGTGAATTTCATCAACACGACTATCCATTTTCCATAGTTTGCGCATATCCTCACCGGTGCCTGAGCTCACCGCTGCCAGTGAGCCATTGGTGATCTTTGTGACACGCGTGCCCATTCTGCTCAACTCAAGCCGGACCGCATCAAGTGCTAGGGCAGGGGTGTTTAATAAGGCAGGGTCGAGATACTTGGGCTGGGATTTTTCCGCGTCGGTGGTGGGCCGCTCCGGTATGATTTTGATGACGATTTTGCTAATGGGTCCAACAAACCAAATAAAGAGGAAGGTATTGGTGATGTTGAAAATACTGTGGGCGTTTGCGATTTGTCGTGGAGTCTCTGCCGCTAATTGGGCAATGCCGCCGAGCTCGGGTGCTTGGGGGGAGATGTGTTTCACGCAAGCCGCCAGCTCAGGAATCAACATGAACCAGACCAATACGCCTGCTACATTAAACAAGATGTGCACGGTCACTGCGCGCTTGGCATCGGTGGATTTGCCAATAGAGGCTAGCCAGGCCGTGAAGCAGGTGCCGATATTGGCACCAAAAATGAGGGCGATACCAGCATCTAGCGGTAAAAGGCCCTGGCTGGCGAGCACGATGACAATCCCGGTGGTTGCTGAGGAGCTCTGGACCAGGGCGGTGAAGGCGGCGCCAAAAGCAATGCCCAACAGTGGGGCGTTCATGTTTTTCATCAAATTGATGAAGGGTGCGTAGGATTGTAATGGTTTGGCACCATCGCTCATCAGCTGCATACCGTAAAAAACAAGTCCCAGCCCCATAATCATCTTGCCGTAGTGATGAGCGCGCTCTTTTTTGATGAAAAAGGATAAGGCAAACCCAACGGCAATGATGAGCAGGGCGTAGTGGGTGACTTTAAAGGCGATGATTTGAGCGGTCATCGTTGTGCCGATATTAGCGCCCATAATAATACCGATGGACTGGGACAGATTCATCAAGCCGGCTGAGATGAACCCGACAACGAGCACAGTGGTCACAGATGAGGACTGAATGATGGAGGTAACGGCAGCTCCCGCGGCGGCTCCCGTGAAGCGGTTGGTTGTCAACTTAGAGAGGATTTGCCTGAGCCTGTCACCGGCAATGAGCTTCAGAGCCATCGACATGCGGTCTATGCCAAAGAGGAAAAGCGCCAGACCGCCAAGCATGCCCATCAACATGGGTCCCAGCTCTATACTGGAGGCTGCTGAGGTGAGGATAGGATCCGAAGCAAGAATAAGCACAAATGGAAGCATACAGAAAATAGCACATAGGGCAATAGATCAAAGGAAAGGAGGGCGATTGTGGCCAAATGGCCTGGCAGCCTTTATTTTTGCTGAATTCGGCTTCAAAACCTGCCAAATCAGCCGAAATTGCCTGCATCAGTAAAAAAGATCAAAATAGGAGAGATTTTTTTTGACAGTAGACCACTCTCTGGTAGCTTGCCGCCCGCTTTCCAAAGATTGCTCGACCAGACGAGCCGCTCCATCGCCAGTAAATTAAGGCTTTGAATCGGCAAATCCTAAGAGAAATCAAAGGGAGGTCCAGAGGGCAAATGCTCTTGTAGCTCAGGGGTAGAGCGCGTCCTTGGTAAGGACGAGGTCGGCGGTTCAAATCCGCCCAAGAGCTCCAGCCCAGGGCAACTAAACTATTAAGAAAAACCAGCAACCCTCACGGGTAACCAACAAAACATAACACCATGGCTAAAGAAGCATTCGAAAGAAACAAGCCTCACGTTAACGTCGGCACAATTGGCCACGTTGACCACGGCAAAACAACTCTCACAGCAGCTATCACTACTGTTCTCGCCGAAGCAGGCGGTGGTGAGGCAATGGCATATGCTGACATCGACGCCGCTCCCGAGGAGCGTGAGCGCGGTATCACCATTTCCACTGCACACGTTGAGTATGAAACAGCAAACCGTCACTACGCACACGTTGACTGCCCGGGTCACGCGGACTATGTGAAAAACATGATTACCGGAGCTGCCCAGATGGACGGTGGTATTCTTGTGGTATCAGCAGCAGACGGCCCTATGCCTCAGACCCGTGAGCACATCCTGCTCGCCCGTCAGGTTGGCGTTCCTGCTCTTGTTGTATTCATGAACAAGACGGACCAAGTCGACGACGAGGAACTCCTCGAGCTCGTCGAAATGGAAATCCGTGAACTCCTCTGCGCCTACGAATATCCCGGTGATGACATTCCTGTTATCAAAGGTTCTGCCCTCAAGGCCCTTGAAGGTGATGCCGATCAAAAGGCAAACATCCTCAAGCTCATGGAAGCGGTTGACACCTACATTCCTGAGCCAGAGCGCCCTGTTGACCTAGACTTCCTCATGCCTATCGAGGACGTGTTCTCTATTGAAGGTCGTGGCACCGTTGCTACTGGTCGTATCGAGCGTGGCATCGTCAAGAAGATGGAAGAAGTTGAAATCGTGGGTATCCGCGACACACAAATTACTACCGTCACTGACATCGAAATGTTCCGTAAGCTTCTCGACGAAGGTCGTGCAGGTGATAACGTCGGTCTCCTCATGCGTGGTCTTAAGAAAGACGATCTTGAGCGTGGTCAGGTTATCGCCAAGAAGGGCAGCGTGAAGCCACACACCAAGTTCAAAGGTGAGATTTATGTTCTCAGCAAGGACGAAGGTGGCCGTCACACTCCATTCTTCAGCAACTATCGCCCTCAGTTCTACTTCCGTACAACAGACGTAACCGGCAGCATCAAACTTCCTGATGGAGTTGAGATGGTCATGCCTGGTGATAACGTTGAACTTGAGGTGACTCTCATCACTCCTATTGCGATGGAGAAGACTATGCGCTTCGCTATCCGTGAAGGTGGTCGCACCGTTGGTGCTGGTCGCGTGGGTGAAATCCTCGACTAAGTTAATGCTTAGGTCTTGGTAGCCTTACCCACCCCGGGAAGCTACCTCCAAGGCTGATTTTTAGGGGCACCTCGGTCATCTGATGCCGGGGTGCCCCTCAGTCGCCTAAAGACTAAGGCATCTAGAATAAAGCTAATACACATCACAGGGCAGTAGTTCAATTGGTAGAGCGTCGGTTTCCAAAACCGAAAGTTGCAGGTTCGATTCCTGTCTGCCCTGCCAGCTTTTTTCAACAACAACCGAAACCTCCAAACATTTCATCTATCCCAACAGCCGTAAGAATTCATTTCGGCCGTTAACCATCCAAGCAGTATGTTCAGAAAAAGCGCAACCTTTATCCACGAAGTCAAAGCCGAGCTCCGCAAGGCATCATGGCCGTGGGACAATGACCCCAAAGTCAAAGGATTTCAGAAATACAAGGAACTCGTAGACTCTACACTGGTTGTGCTAGTGGCGATGATCTTACTTGCCGGTTTCGTCTCTCTTTTTGATGTCATTGCCACCAAGGTTATCGGACTGCTTACAAGCCTCGGACAATAGTCAGACCCCAAGAGCAAAGCCAACAGGCCAAACGATATTTTTTCGCTTTTTGCTCTTACCTCCAACCACTTTACCAACACTTTTCACCACCCACCAGCTATGCCAGTAATTCCAGAAGCACGTAAGCAATGGTACGTCGTCCACGTTCTCTCCGGCCAGGAGCAGAAAGTCCGTGATCGCATTCATCGCCAAGTTGAAGCCGAGGAGTTGAGTGACTTTATTTTCAATGTTCTTGTCCCTCAAGAGCGCGTTGAAGAAAACCGCAAGGGCAAAAAAATAGAAACCAAGCGCAAGTTTTTCCCCGGATACATCATTGTTAACATGATGCTCTTTGATGGTGAGCAAAACCTTGTCGACAAAGTCTGGTATTTCATCAAGGAAATGGACGGCGTCATCGGTTTTGCCGGCACCAAAGGCAAGCCTATCCCCATGCGCCAGCGTGAGGTTGACGGCATGCTCGGCCAGATTAAAGAGCGCGAGGAAAGCGTTCGCCCTGCCATCACCTTTGAGACCGGAGACACCGTTAAGGTCGCTGACGGACCCTTTGAAGGGCAAAATGGCATTATCGAGCAAATTGACCACGAAACGGGCAAGCTTCTCGTTTCCGTTACCATATTTGGACGTGCCACTCCTGTTGAGCTAGAATCTTGGCAGGTTGAAATCGCCTAAAGACCACCCACATATCATCTCCAAAAGAGTTATATATTTCATTTATTCCCATCAACTAATAACCATTATTCAACACCACCATGGCCAAGGAAGTTAAACAAATTCTCAAGCTGCAAATTCAAGCAGGACAAGCCAATCCATCACCACCCGTGGGCCCAGCACTCGGACAGGCTGGCGTTAACATCATGCAGTTCTGCAAGGATTTCAACGCATCCACTCAGAAGCAAGCTGGCGATCTTCTCCCTACCGTGATTACGGTCTTCAAAGACGCATCCTTCACGTTTGTCACCAAGCAGCCACCAGCAGCGGTTCTTCTTAAGAAGGCAGCAAAGATCGCTTCAGGATCAGGTGAGCCAAACAAGCAATCATGCGGAAGCATCACGAAGGCTCAGCTCATGGAAGTAGTCAACACTAAGATTGTCGACCTCAACACAAACGATCCAGAGCAGGCAGCTAAGATCCTTGCGGGCACCGCCCGTCAGATGGGTCTCGAGATCAAGGGCATGTAAAGTGCCTCTGAGGAGATCTCTCCACCACAATTTTCGATACGAAAAATAAAACCGCAGGAGGAATAAAGCGCTAATTCATAAGCGCCGAGCTCCGCCAGCACTGCAAACAAAACAATGAGCAAAAAAAGTAAACGCTACCAGCAAGCGGCCGAACTTGTCGAAGAAGACAAGCAGTACGCCATTAAAGACGCGGTGGAACTCATCAAGAAGTTCCCTGCACCTAAGTTTGACCCCACGGTCACACTATCATTTAAACTTGGAATCGATCCTCGCAAGAGTGAGCAAATGGTTCGCGGATCTGTTGCGCTTCCACACGGCACAGGTAAAAGCGTGCGTGTTGTCGTATTCGCCTCAGGTGATGCCGCCAAGGCTGCGGAAGCAGCAGGCGCCGATGAAGTCGGCATGGCAGACTTGATCAAGAAGGTCCAAGAAGGATACACAGATTTTGACGCTGCCATCGCAACTCCCGACGCCATGTTGGAGGTTCGTAAGATTGCCCGCGTGCTCGGACCACGTGGTCTTATGCCTAACCCCAAAACGGGTACCGTAACTGAGGATACAGCTGCTGCTGTTAACGCGGTTAAGGCTGGGCGTATTGACTACAAGCTCGACAAAAACGGCAACGTTTCTGCTGCAATCGGCAAGACCTCTTTCAGTGATGATCAACTCACTGAAAACACCACAGCTCTTCTTGAGAGTGTGATCAAAGCCAAGCCAGCAACGGCGAAAGGCAACTATATCGAGAATGTTACCATCAGTGCCAGTATGTGCCCCGGTGTAGCCCTCGAATCATCCCTCTACGTCGTTAACCCATAATAACCAAGGAGAGACAAGACCATGAATCCTGATAAAAAATACATCATCGATGAGCTCTTCGAGCGCGTCAACTCATCCCCCTTTGTGCTGGTGGTTGATTACACTGGCATGACTGTGCCTGAATTCGACGAACTGCGCACCCGCCTCACGGAAAACGGTTCCGAGTGCCACGTCGCCAAGAACACCTATATGCGCAAGGCGATTGCCAATGCCGAGCTTCCTGACATCAGTGAGCACTTGCTTGGGCAAACTGCATTCGTCACTGGCGAATCAGATGTCTGCGGTGCCGCCAAGACGATCAAGAACTTCGTCAAGGAGTTCAAGAAGCCTGAAGTGAAAACGGGCATCCTCGATGGCGACATCCTTGATGCAGCGCAGATCGAGGCTCTTGCCGACCTGCCATCACGCGAAGTGCTGCTTGCGACACTTCTTGGCACCATCAATGCACCTGCTACACAGCTGGCACGCATCCTCAACGAGCCCGCAACATCGCTGGCACGTATCATCAAAGCCAAACACGAAGGCTAATAACAATCTGAACGGATGGCGTATCCCTCTCCAGGGAAGCGCCTGATAATAAAAAAGGTTCCCACGTCGGATCTTAGGCATAAGAGCTGAAATGTCCGGAAGCTCCGGGCGCGACGTAACCAACAAAGGAGAAAAATAAAATGGCTGACTTAACAAAAATAGCTGAAGAACTGGGCAAACTCACCGTGCTTGAAGCCGCTGAGCTTGTAAAATCCCTCGAAGAAGAGTGGGGCGTTTCCGCCGCCGCTCCTGCTGCTGCCGCTGCTGCACCTGCTGCTGCTGCTGAAGCTGCTGAGGAACAAACTGAATTCAACGTCGTACTCACTGAAGTCGGTGGTAACAAGATCGCTGTCATTAAGGCAGTGCGCGAAGTTGCTAGCGGACTCGGTCTTGCTGATGCCAAGAAACTGGTCGAGAGTGCTCCCACTCCCGTCCTCGAGGCAGTATCCAAGGATGACGCAGAAGCAGCCAAGGCCAAGCTTGAAGAAGCTGGTGCCAAGGTTGAGCTCAAGTAGTAATACTTGAGTTTTAGTAGAACATTCCAGTTCTGCGCAAAATAGACTTTCTTTGTGTGTGGTGCCCCTAGGCCACTATGGTCCAAGCACCACACACAAGTCAGTCATACTTACCCACAAGAAACTACGGTTTCTTTTAACATTACTACAATCACCGGGGAAGACGTTCCCAGGTAATTAATCCCATCCCATCCCAACCCAACTTGAGACGACAAGTGTATGCATCTTCGCCCGGACTGGAAACAGTGCGGGCACATCTGCCTACAGTAGGACGCTTGAAATACCGCATGTCCCAGCGTGATTTTAAGCCTAATACAACAGTCTCCATTTGAGTTAACAGCCCCAAAGCAATCAGCATTCAGCTTACCAAAGCTCACACCCACTAAATATTATGGCAGAACGACGCTACTACGGAACAATTGAGGAAGTCATCGAACCCCCAAACTTGATCGAGGTTCAAAGTAAATCCTATGAGGATTTTCTCCAGAGAGATATAGCCGCATCACAGCGTGATGACTCTGGCCTACAAGCAGTGTTTCGCGAGATTTTCCCCATCAAAAGTTATGATGAGGCAATCACCTTAGAATTTATTTCATACGATATCGAGGAGCCTAAAGCGACTGCCCTCGAGTCCCTCCAGACCGGCGAAACTTTCAGCGCTGGCCTCTATGTAACTTTCAAGCTTAAGGATGAAAGTGGCACCAAAAAAGAGCGTGTTTACATGGGTGAAATGCCAATGATGACTCGCCGTGGCACTTTTGTTATCAACGGCGCGGAGCGAGTGATTGTTTCGCAGCTTCACCGTTCCCCCGGCATCTGCTTTGAGACATCCACTCACCTCAACGGTAAGACGCTCAACTCCTTTAGGATTATTCCAGACCGCGGTTCATGGTTAGAAACCCAATTCGACACCAACGACCTGCTTTACGTCTACCTCGATAGACGCCGTCGCCGTCGTAAGTTCCTCGCTACCACTTTCCTGCGCGCCATGGGCTGGCCTACGGATCGTGATCTCTGTGAGCACTTTTACAACATCGAGAAGCTCGATCTGAAGAAAATCGTTAAAGACAACGATGAAGAAGAGCTCGCTCAGAAAGTAACCTTCGAAGATATTCTTGATGATGAAATCGTCATCGTGAAGGCCTATGAGCCTATGACGATTGGTAATGTGAACCAGCTCATCGAGCTTGGTTACAAGACCGTCGATGTCATTGATTCCCGCGAAGATGAAATTCTTCTGAAGTCTTTGAAGAAAGACCCAGCTCATGACGAAGAGTCCGCACTGAAGGACATCTACCGTAAGCTTCGCCCTGGTGATCCACCAACCGTAACCAACTCTAAGGCCTTGTTGGAGCGTCTCTTCTTTGACGAGAAGCGTTATGATTTAACCCGTGTAGGACGCTACAAAATCAACCAAAAGCTCAAGCTTGATGTTGATCCTAAAGTGCGAGTCATGGTGCCTGAGGATTTCCTTGGTGCTGTGAAGTATCTCCTCCGCCTGAAAAAAGGTGAGGGTGTGCTTGATGATATTGACCACCTTGGTTCACGTCGTGTGCGCGCTGTTGGCGAACTACTCGGCAACCAGTGCCGTGTCGGACTTGCCCGCACAGAACGTCTCGTTAAAGAGCGTATGACTCTCTTTGATGTGAACTTGGAGGGCATGACACCACAGAAGCTCATCAACCCGAAGGCCCTCAGCGCCGTTATTCGTGACTTCTTTGGTCGTTCGCAGCTGTCTCAGTTCATGGACCAGACTAACCCTCTGGCAGAATTGACTCACAAGCGTCGCCTCTCTGCACTCGGACCTGGTGGTTTGAACCGTGACCGTGCTGGCTTTGAAGTGCGCGACGTGCACACTTCTCACTACGGTCGTATCTGTCCGATTGAGACCCCTGAGGGTCCCAACATTGGTCTGATCAACTCGCTTTGCACCTATGCTCGTATTAACGAGTTTGGATTTATTGAGACTCCTTATCGTTTGGTTAAGAACGGTAAAGTCAGCAATCAGATTGAATATGTCACTGCGGATCAGGAGGAAGAATTCCTCATTGCGCAGGCGAACAACCCGATTGACAAAAAAGGCAACTTCCTGACTGAGAAAATCACTGCCCGCGAGAGCGGCGAGTTTATCGAGGTTGATCCCAAGACCGTTCAATACATGGACGTGTCTCCCAAGCAGCTTGTATCTGTTGCTGCTGGTATCATTCCCTTCTTAGAGCATGACGATGCTAACCGTGCCCTCATGGGTGCAAACATGCAACGTCAGGGTGTGCCTCTGCTCATCTCAGATGCCCCACTTGTGGGAACTGGACTTGAAGCAAAGGCAGCCGTGGACTCACGAGCAGTCATCGTTGCTGAAGCTGATGGAGTGATTGCCGCTGCTACCGCTGAGGTGATCATCACTACCAAAGACGGCAAACTTCCCGTTTCAGATGAGAAGTTCCTCAGTGATATGACCGCCGTGAAAAGCAATCCTGCCAAGGGCATTTTTGCTTATCCACTGCGTAAGTTCATGCGTTCGAATGCTGGCACCTGCCTCAACCAGAAGCCTATCTGCAACCGCGGAGATAAGGTGAAGGTTGGTGATGTGCTTGCAGATGGTCCCAACACAGAAGGTGGTGAGCTTGCTCTCGGCCGTAATATCCTGGTGGCGTTCATGCCATGGAATGGATACAACTTTGAGGATGCTATCGTCATCTCTGAAAAAGTCGTGAAAGAGGACATCTACACTTCCATTCATATTTCAGAATTTGAGTGCGCAGCACGTGATACCAAACTCGGACCGGAAGAAATTACTCGTGATATTCCAAACGTAGGAGATGAGGCACTTAAGAACCTCGATCACGATGGCATTATCCGCATCGGAGCTGAGGTGAAGCCAGGAGATATTCTGGTCGGTAAGATCACACCGAAGAGCGAGACCGAGTTGGCTCCAGAAGAGCGCCTTCTTCGTGCCATCTTTGGTGAGAAAGCTGCTGACGTGAAAGACACTTCACTCCGGGTCCCATCCGGCTGCACGGGTATCGTTCAAGATATCCGCGTTGTCACACACGGACTTGCCCGCAAGCGCGAGAACGAGTTGGATCCTGTAAAGCTCAAAAAGCAGGTTAAGAAGATCAACGATGAATACAAGAAGAAGAAAGATCAGCTAACAGAGCAACTGACTGAAAAGCTGTCTGACATTCTCCTTGGAGAAAAAATTCCTCTTGATGTCGTCAATGCTCAAACGGGTGAAATCATCATTCCCGCCAACCGTAAGATCACCAAGACGCTGCTTCGTAAGCTCGCATCTATCTATGATCACATCGAGATTGATCCTTCACCTATTCGCAACAAGATCCTTGAGATCATCGCTACTTTCGAGAGCCGCTTCGGTGAGCTTGATACAGATCGTGAGCGTCGTCTTGATCAGCTTGAGAGCGGTGAAGAAATCGACCCAGGTGCCATCAAGGAGGTTAAAGTCTTTGTTGCTGCCAAGCGTAAGCTTAGCATTGGTGATAAGATGGCTGGACGTCACGGTAACAAGGGTGTTGTCGCTACCATCGTTCCAGAAGAAGACATGCCATACCTCAGTGACGGAACTCCAGTGGAGATCTGCCTGAACCCACTTGGTGTGCCATCACGAATGAACGTTGGACAGGTTCTTGAAACCCACCTCGGCGTTGCCGCTAAAGCTCTAGGATTCACCGTGGCTACCCCGATTTTCGACGGTATCCCCGAGTCTGAAATCTGGAAGTTCATGACCAAAGCCAAGAAGGTCGACGGCATCAAATACGTCGGTGACAACGGTGAGGTCCGCGAACGTAAGAAGGGCGAAGCTGAAACCGCTGGTTACACCTGGATTGGTGACGGCAAGGACGGCACCATCGGTGGTAAATCGACCCTCTATGATGGTCGCACCGGCGAAGCTTTCCATAACCCAGTCGTGGTCGGCATGATTTACATGCTCAAGCTTGGTCACCTCGTGGCCGACAAGATTCACGCCCGTGCCGTTGGACCATACAGTCTCGTTACTCAGCAACCGCTCGGTGGTAAGGCTCAATACGGTGGTCAGCGATTTGGTGAGATGGAGGTCTGGGCACTCGAAGCCTACGGCGCCGCCTACACCCTTCAGGAAATTCTTACTGTGAAGTCTGATGATGTTCAGGGCCGCACAAGGATCTACGAGTCTATCGTCAAAGGGGATAATAACCTCGAGGCAGGAACACCGGAGTCCTTTAACGTGCTGATGAAGGAAATGCAGTCTCTATGTTTGGATGTCAGACCGGGAACCGGTGGACGTCCTAAAGAGGGAGGCTCGGAATTCTCACTCGATGACCTCACACTCTAACCGCAGACAACACAACTTAACCATTAAACTTAATACTTACTATTTATCATTATGAGCGTTGAAAATAACCTGCGTGAACTTTTCGGAGTCAACGAAAAGCCTGAGCAGTTCGATCATGTCGCCATTACCGTTGCGTCTCCTGAGATCATTAGATCTTGGTCCAGCGGTGAAGTGTTGAATCCAGAAACGATTAACTACCGCACATTCAAACCGGAAAAAGGAGGCCTCTTCTGTGAGCGCATCTTTGGACCTACCCGTGACTGGGAATGTGCCTGTGGAAAATACAAGCGTATCAAACACAAGGGTGTCGTTTGTGATCGCTGTGGTGTGGAGGTAACTCTGTCCCGCGTTCGTCGTGAGCGCATGGGTCACATCGAGCTTGCGGTTCCCGTTTCTCACATCTGGTTCTACAAATGTATGCCCAGCCGTATTGGCTTGGTTCTTGATCTGGCTGCACGTCAGCTTGAGAGAATCATTTACTATGAGGACTTTGTTGTCACCGATGTCGGTAGTACCGATTTGCAACTTGGTCAGCTTCTTAGCGAGAGTGAATTCTTCGAAGCTGAAGATGCCTACGGTGAAGCAAACTTTAAAGCAGAGATGGGTGCTGAGGCACTTCAATCATTGCTTTCTGGTGTAAACCTCGCAGAGCTTACTGTTCAGCTTGAAGAAGAGATGCTAAATACTCGCTCCAAGCAGACCAAGAAGAAGCTCGCTAAGCGCACCAAACTCGCTCGTGGATTTGCCCAAAGCAAAACCCGCCCAGAGTGGATGGTTATGAACGTGCTCCCAGTTATCCCCCCGGACCTTCGTCCGTTGGTGCCACTGGAAGGCGGACGTTTTGCCACATCTGACCTCAATGACCTTTACCGTCGTGTCATTAACCGGAACAACCGCTTGAAGAACCTTCTCAAGCTGAAGACTCCGGATGTGATTATCCGTAACGAGAAGCGCATGCTTCAAGAGGCTGTGGACGCTCTGTTTGATAATGGTCGTCATGGACGTGCCGTTACTGGCGCTGGCAACCGTGCACTTAAATCACTCTCTGACATGCTCAAGGGTAAAGGTGGACGCTTCCGTCAGAACTTACTCGGTAAGCGAGTAGACTATTCTGGACGTTCCGTCATTGTGATTGGACCAGAGCTTAAGCTCAACCAGTGTGGTTTGCCTAAGAAAATGGCACTGACACTCTTCGAACCGTTCATCATCCGCCGACTCAAGGATCTTGGTTACTGCCACACTGTGCGTAGTGCTAAGAAGATGATTGATCGCAAGACAACTGAAGTCTGGGACATTCTCGAGGAGGTGACCAAGGGACACCCTGTCATGTTGAACCGTGCTCCTACATTGCACCGTCTCTCGATTCAGGCATTTGAGCCTGTTCTCATTGAGGGATCCGCGATTCGTGTTCACCCGCTCGTTTGTACCGCCTACAATGCGGACTTTGATGGTGACCAGATGGCTGTGCACGTACCGCTCTCCGTGGAGGCACAGATGGAGTGTCGTCAGCTGTTGCTGGCGCCCAACAACATCTTCTCGCCTGCCAGTGGTAAGCCGATCACGGTGCCGTCACAGGATATCATTCTCGGATCCTACTACCTCACTTACGCTCGCACAGCTACGGCGAAAGAAGTTGAAGCCCGTAAGGAAATCCACTTGCCGTTGTTCGAGAACACAACAGAGGTTGAGTTCGCTATTGCTAGCCGCAAGGTCAAGTATCACGACTGGATTCGTCTGCGTAACCCAGATTTTGGCAAGGAAGAGAAGACCTTCTTTGGTGATCACGAAAGTAAGATTATCGTGACTACACCAGGTCGTGTCCGTTTCAATGAGATCTGGCCTTCCGGTCTTGGATTCTTAAACTTCAATGTCGGCAAGAAGCAAATTGGCGACATCATTTGGCGTTGTTACCAGTGTGCTGGACAAGACTCTACCGTGAAGGTTCTTGATGCTCTTAAGTCACTCGGCTTCATGGAAGCAACCCGTTCTGGTATCTCTATTGGAATCGTCGACATGGTCGTGCCCGAGGAGAAGAAGCCAGAGCTTGAGAAGGCATACGCTGAGCTTGAGAAAGTGACGAAGCAATAC
Organism: uncultured Verrucomicrobiales bacterium; assembly: GCA_963933605.1. GTDB lineage: Bacteria > Verrucomicrobiota > Verrucomicrobiia > Verrucomicrobiales > Akkermansiaceae > Oceaniferula. The sequence goes on along the minus strand of CAWVVN010000005.1, from coordinate 7,361 downwards.
CGTAATGGTGTGATTACAGACAATGAGCGATACCAGCAGGTGATCGATATCTGGACTCACGCTTCTGACAATATTGCTGATGCACTCTACCGTAAGCTCGAGCACAACGAGGGAGACAAGATTGTCAACCCGCTCTTCTTGATGGTTGATTCCGGTGCTCGTGGTAACAAGCAGCAGATTAAGCAGCTCTCTGGAATGCGTGGTCTGATGGCCAAGCCATCTGGTGACATTATCGAGCGTCCCATTACCTCTAACTTCCGTGAGGGCCTCTCTGTGTTGGAATACTTCATTTCCACACACGGTGCTCGTAAAGGACTTGCTGATACCGCGTTGAAGACCGCTGACTCAGGATACATGACCCGTAAGCTGGTTGATGTTTCTCAAGATGTCATCGTCTTTGAAGCGGATTGTGGCACGGTTAACGGCATTACAGCCGAGCCCATCATTGAAAACGATGAGGAAGCAGCATCACTATCATCTCGTATCTACGGTCGAGTTTCCGGTGAAAAGGTAACTGACCCTGTGACGGGCAATGTTGTCCTCGAGGTAGGCCAGCTCATCGGCGAACACGAAGCCAACAAGATCGAAGATCTTGGCTTCGAGCGCCTCAAGATTCGCTCCACCCTCACCTGTGAGGCAGACCGCGGATGTTGTCAGAAGTGTTATGGACTTAACCTTGCTTCTGGTGAGGTAGCTAAGCTCGGCGAGGCTGTCGGCATTGTTGCCGCCCAGTCGATCGGTGAGCCCGGCACGCAGCTGACCATGCGGACGTTCCACGTCGGTGGTGTAGCATCGTCTTCGTTCAAACAGCCAATCATTAAGGCGAAGAACGGCGGCACGGTTGTCTACAAAGATGTTCGTGACGTGAAGGATGCTGATGGCAACTTTGTGGCACTTAATAAGAAGGGTGCCATTGCAATCCGCGACAAGGACGGACTCGAGCTTGAGTCCTACAACCTTGTGATGGGTTCCGCTATTTCAGTTCCTGATGGTGAAAAGGTCAAAAAAGGCGAAATCTTTGTTACCTGGGATCCTTACAACGTGCCAATTCTCACTGAGAAAGCTGGTAAAGTTGAGTTCCGTGACATGATCAAGGGCATTACTGTCCAGTCTGAGACTGACAAGGAAACAGGCAAGAAGGGCATGGTGGTTACCGAGCACAAGGAAGACCTCCACCCGCAAATTGTCATCGTTGATAAGAAGACTTCTGAAGTCGTTTACAGCTGTTCCATCCCTGTCGGTGCTCACCTTTCCGTGAAAGAGGGCGCTAGCGTTAAGGGTGGTGCTCAACTTGCTAGAACACCTCGTAAGATTGCCAAGACTGGCGATATTACTGGTGGTCTGCCACGTATCGCCGAGCTCTTCGAAGCACGTCGTCCGAAAGAGGCCTGCACCATCGCTAAGATCGACGGTGAAGTTTCCTACGGCCCCAATGTGCGCGGCAAGAAAAAGGTCATCGTGACTGATATGGACACCGGCGAGCATTCAGATCACTTGGTCCCCATGGGTAAACACATCATTGTGGGAGAAGGCGACTTCCTTCACCGTGGTGACCAGATTACCGAAGGCCCAGTATCTCCAGACGATTTGTTGGAGGCATGTGGCGCGCAAGCTCTTCAAGAGCACCTCACCAATGAGGTTCAGCGTGTTTACCGTCTTCAGGGTGTAGAAATCAATGACAAGCATATCGAGATCGTTATTCGTCAGATGCTGCGTAAGGTGAAGATCACCGAGCCAGGTGATACTGAATTCCTCTGGGGTGATCAGATTGATCGCACCACGTTCAAGAAAGCGAACGAGGAAGTGATCTCTCAAGGTGGTGCTGCTGCTGAGTCCGAGCCCGTGCTGCTCGGTATCACCAAGGCATCACTCGAGACCGAATCCTTCATCTCGGCGGCATCATTCCAGGACACCACTCGTGTGCTTACCGATGCTTCGACGATCGGTCGTGTTGATCACCTGCGTGGCTTCAAGGAAAACGTTATCATGGGTCACTTGATTCCTGCAGGAACTGGATTCTACCAGCATCGCGATGTGGATATTGAGTTCACCGTTGAAGAGCCAGAGCCAAAGCAAGATGACTTTGATGAAAATGGTGAAGGCATAGATGACGATGGATCAGTGGCTGTTGAGGAACTTCCTCTTCAGGCTAAGCCTGTCACTGCAGGCGAAGAATCAGCATAAGGCTGCAAGCTTCAACGCTTAGAAACAAATCACAAGCCCGGCTCACTTGACGTGATGCCGGGCTTTTTTGGGTCTCGGTGGGAGCACTTAGCTCCAATCTACGTCAACCTGAGTGGCGTTGCCATTGCGGTCGTTGTATTTTAAGTGACCATGTTTGAGGGCATATTCATGCACCTCTTTGGTGACTTTGACGTCATAACAGCAGTATTCAGCAATTTTCATCAAGGGCTCAAGATTGCCGGTTTTTTTGTGTTCCTGCCACCACCTTAGGGCATCTAGTCCATCAGCAGATTTTCCAGTTCCCAGAGTTGCGGATGCAAGCGAGTCTAGCTTGAGGCGATGTCCTAGCACTTTTTCCACTTCGATCAGCATATCAAGATTGAGGGTCTGATTAGGGAGGTCAAGAATGGTGTAGCCTTGCAGCACTTGGTAATCAAAATAGATGTGATTGTAACCGACAACAAGATCCGCCTTCAGAAGCATATCCACCAGCGCATCGGTTTGATCTTCGCCAAAAATATGGTATTGGCCAGTGCGTGTGGAGTAAGCCACACCTACTGAGATACCCATTTTATCTTTGTTTTTAGCGCCCCCGACATCGCCGAAGCTGCGTTGGGTCTCGAGGTCGAAGTAGACGATGTCTTTCATTGAGTGGGAGGTTCAAGAATCCGGAGCTAAGAATCAAGGCTCAAGTGGGGAGTGGGCACTTATTCGACCATAAGAGTGTCGAGACGAGCTAGGCGCTAGGTGAGAAATCGGCATGCAAGAGACCGTGCGTAAGGGATGTCAGCGAGATGACAAAAAATAGACGGGCATGAGGGAAATATAATACGTGCCAATAATATGTGCTGGGCTGGCTACATATTACGAAGAGATTTGGCGGCATCACTGCGGGAGGCGGCGATAGCTGGCACAAGTGTTGCAATCACACACATGACAAAGGCGAAGATAAAGACGCCGATGAATTCCTTCGCTTGAATGTCAGCGGGGAGGCCGTCAAAACCATTGAATTCAGAAGGGAAGGGGTCAAATCCCCATGTGGCGAAAAGATCGAGGATGAATTGTCTGTTATCAATGACCAGATAGCCGAGACCAAGTCCGATGATGCCGCCGAGCAGGCCGATGATGATGCCTTGGTAGAGGAACACACGAATGAGCTGGGCGGGTGCGGCGCCGAGGGCTTTCATGACCCCGATTTCACGCTTTTTCTGGATGGTGACGGTAAACATCACGGCCATAATGGAAAAGGCGGAGACCATCATAATGAACGACAACGAAAAAGTGAGCAGTTGGCGCTGGGTTTTAATGAGGGCGAATTGCTGCTGGTGATTCTGCATCCAGGTGCGAGCTGCCCAAGCGCCATCCTCAGGGAGATTGGGCTGGACTGCTTCATTGAGGACCTCGGCAGCAAAATACGGATCGGTGAGTCGCAGGGCGATGCCGCGCACGCCAGCACCGAGGCCGGTGAGGTCCTGGCCAACAGGGAGGGGGACAAACACATCTGGGCTGGCAGCGTGGCGTGTGGCCTGGTATATGCCGATCACGGTGAGATCTTTGGGTAGCACTACCGTTTTCATGTGCTTGATGTCTTGAATGTCCGCTTTGTCCGTATTGATAGTTGTCAGCTTGTCGAGTAGCTCCAGTGCTTTTGCCATATGGCCAGTTTCGAAGGTGTAAATGCCGCTGTTATCGGGATCAGGAGTGCTGCGCTCACCTTGCTCAAGGTGGATGAGAAGGGCGTCGATAGCATCTCTTTCCACATTGCGGAGGTTCTGATCCATGAGTGGCATCAGGCGGTTGTAGTAGAGCCCTTGAAGTTGTTTGATGGGAGTGGTTTCCTTGTCGTCCGCCTGGGTGAACATTTTTTGCAAGTCGTCCCTGATCTGGGCAAGTCCTTGGGCCGTTCTCAGGTGTAAGGGAGCTTCGCCAATGCGCTCAAGAATCGGTTGGACTTGCTTGAGGTTGCGATTGGTATGGATCTGGATGGTGTCACCAACCATAATGCCAAAGCGCTCAGCCGTGATCGAGGAGATGACGGCTGTTTCGCCAAGACCCATATCGGCATTGCCATTGCCTGGCTCGATGAGATCTTGCAGGGATTTGAGTTGAGTCTTGTTGGCTGTATCAATGGCTTGCATGGCTGCTGGAGCAACGCTCCCGGCTCGGTCAAGCAACACCCAGTCATTCACCAAGGCGTAGGCGCTTTCCACCCCCTCGAGTGAGGACATCGATTTCTCCAATGCCCGCCATTCTGCTTCAGCATTGTAGTCGGGGAATTCCTCGGCATCGGGCCATGAGGCAATACGTTCAATATTAATGTGTGGGGTGTAGCTCAACACGCGGTCTTTCACCAGTTTTTCAAATCCACCAAACACCGAGAGAACAACAATGAGGACCATCACACCGATGGCAACTCCAGCCAGTGAGATCAGGGTGATGACCGAGACGTGGGTGCGCAGCGGGTTGAGGTAACGCAGGGCAAGAAGGAGACTGAAATTTTTTCTGACGATAGCTCGTTGAAGTGGTTGTTTTCTGGACTGCAAATTGATGGTTTAGAACAAGATTGTCCATCGAATTTTCACCGCAGGTCGGATCAAGGGTCAATGGTGATTACTTCGGCATTTTTCAGTGTGGGGGTAAGCACTAGCCGCTGGTCCTTGATCGTTAGGGTAACGGCTCCAGATTGTTGCTGATCAATGGTGGTGATGCCCAGCGCCTCTGTGCGGGTGAACCAGTTTTCGGGGATGCTCTCGTTTGCCGGAAACTCTGAATTGGTTGAGATGATGACCTGAGGTGATACCGCGCGGTAAAACTCCTCACGGCCGGTAAAATCACCTCTATTTCTACCGCTGATAATGACGTCTGCTTGCAGGTCGGCACCGGAAGCAAGCAGCCTGGTCTCGGTGATAAATCCAGCATCTCCGGTGAACATGATTTTCCAGCCGTGCCAATGCAAGCGTATCACCAAACCACTATCATCGGCGCGTCCGTAGCCACTGAGCTCGATGGGGGCTTGCAGGACCTCAAGAGCTACGCCGAGCTCGACGGGAAACGTTTGCCCTGAGTGAGGCGTGATCAGTTGGCAGTTCGTTTCCGCTGATTTTTCGATAAAGGCTTGGTAGCTTTTGCTCAGCAAATCCATGCGAGGAATGATCGCTTGTCGTGGAGTAAAGTAATCCAGACAGAGGCTCATGCTGCCACTGTGTTTGGAATCAGCGTGGCTGATGATCAGTGAATCGGGTTCGATCTTAAGGGCTTCAAGCGTAGGCAAAACATGCCAGAAGAAGGTGTCATCACGGCCACCATCTAGCAAGATGCCGCCTCCGGTATCGATCAGGTTTGCGCCTCCTCCATTGGGGATATCAAAAACAATGATCTGGCCTTTCTCTGGCCGCGTTGGTTTTTTATGCCAGTAGGCACCTGGAATATGTGCGAATGCGGCAGCTGTGTGATAGGTTGATTTTGCAACCCATGAGTTGATATGATTGACGGCATCACCAGCTGGTTGCCAGAGGGCTCCTGCTGAGATGGCCAGCATCGCTAGGGCAAGAATGACAAAAACCATGAGCATCAGGGGTATGCCCGCGATGACAGCGATAGGAGTCACAATGCCAAAATGAATCCATATCAGGGGGGCTGAACCCATCCATGCTGCTAGTGAAACGGAGAGGGAGTTGCGCAGCCACTTTCGCCAACCCAGAATGCGTTCTTGCCATGGAGTCAGCAGAAGCCTTGGCATAAAGGGGTCAATCTCAGCCATCGGTTTGAGAATACGGATCCAGAATGCGGTAGCCATCGCGAGAGTCAGCAGCACCCCGTAGGATAGCTGAAAGCCGGGCGTGAAGAGCTGGTGGCCATCCCAGAGTAATACGATGACGGCACTCGCTCCCAGGCTGTTGATTAAAGATGGCTTTCTCCTGATAAGAAAGCCGGTGAGGAAGACGGTCGCCATAATGACGGCGCGCACCGAAGGCGGGCGTAGGCCTGTGATGCCTGCGTAAGCTGTCATGGCAACAATGACGCCGCCGATGAGCGCCCAGCGCGGTGCTCTAAGAAACCAGAGCAGACAGCCAAAGATGGTGCCTACCATGCCGACATGCAGACCACTGACGGCGAAAACATGAAGGGTGCCGCTCTTGCGGAAATCATCAACCATCGACGAGCTGCGGCCTGGGCGCTCACCTAATACAACGGCTCGTATGAGTTGGGCTGATGGGGCATCGGCATCTAAGCCGGAGGTCATGCTTTGGCGTATTGACTGGCGCCAGTTTGCCATCATGCGCACAGGTCGATGAACAAGACTAAGCCCAAGAAGGGTGACGGGGGATCGTGGCGCCATGGTCAGGTTGGCTCCTTGTCGATAAAGCCATGTCTGCCGGTTAAATCCATGGGGGTTGCGTAGCGGCTTGATGATCTGTAGTGGGCCTACTGTCTCTATGATGTCGCCGTATTGCAGTATCGATTCATGAGAGTGAGGTGTTGTCAGCTGCACGATCATGCCTGATGCGGGAGGCAAGCCACTGGCTTGAGCTGCCGCATGAATTGCGCTTGTTTTGACAAGGTAGGGCCCGTTTTGCCGAGAGCCTGTTGCAATAATAACTCCCTTTAGGGTGTATGCTCCGTTGAGCTTGCCGGTATCGGCAGCATGGCTCCAAGCGCGTAATTTTTCAACCTTCGGTCCATGCAGGCCGCTTGCCAGTATGAAGGTGACGATGAAAAGCGTGATGTCGCTTCTGCGGAAGGCGAGAATGCCTGCGATGCTAATAAGGGTGATGGCGACCCAGTGTTGGGTGCCGTAATAATCAGCACTCAGGATGCCGGATGTGACTCCTAGAACGAGTGGCCAGAGAGGGAATAGCGAAAGTGACCTCCCTAGTATGTTAGATTCACGCACATAAATATGTTAGTGTGGTCTTCGGTAGGGGCAAGGATATCTTCTTTTAATCTAACGGGTGAATATGGTTTTACACTTCGACTTCTTGTCCCTGTGCTTTTTCTATTTCGTTGAGCCTGTGAGTGGCGCTTGCTGAATATCGTGATTCGGGAAACGTTTCTACGATTTGTTCCAGAATGGCAATGCACGCTTCTTTGTCATTCATGCTATTAAGTTGAATGTCGGCGATTCGGCCCATGAAAAATGCGGTATCGTCTGCGGGCCAGTGGTGTTCTTCAAGTGC
>CAWVVN010000004.1:0-39535 GCA_963933605.1 uncultured Verrucomicrobiales bacterium | reverse complement strand
TCGGCGGCATCCGTGTTCACTCCTGATTGTTTGCCGAGCTTGACGAGAGCGTGCAAACCCGGCTTCCAGGCGTAACCGTTTTCGAGCAGCGAGCTGTTGTACTTATGGTCTTTTTCTTTGACCGAGACGAGTGGTTCGGAGGGGATCCAGAAGTTCTTTTCATCAAGACGAGGCGGGCAACCATGATTCACTTCTTCAGCTTATCCGCACCCTTGGAAACACCACAACCACAACGGCCACCACAGCAATTCTTATCACTACCCACTAGCCAGGTTTTCAGACCCCGCCCGACAAATACTCCTAAAGTGATCAGCACAATCGCCACCGCTGCGTAAGTTTGCCAATTTGCCCAGTCCATGTTCAGTAAATATAACCCAAGTTTTACAAACTTGGAAGCGCTCAGGAGAATAAACTTCCGACCTGACACACCGCAAAGGCAGCCAACCATGCCACCGCGGTCACCACGGTCACATTTGGCGACTACCTACTCTGGATGTAACTGAGGCTCAAAATCCGGGGTGAACCTTGTGCGTTTCTGATATTCTCCGTCGATGATCTCAGGAATCTTACTCGCAGATTTTCCATTGGCTATGAATGTTTCCACACCGTGTGTAAGTGCAAACTGAACTGCTTCGAGCTTACTCTGCATACCGCCTATGGATATTATGCCTTTGCTCTCTTCCACCAACTCCATCGCCTCCTCTAAATTAGCAACCTCGCGAACAAGCTTTTGCGAACCATCATCATTACGGGCTAATAAACCATCTACCGTGGTTAGCATCAGGAGCTGGCGAGCTCCACACAGCGCAGCTAAATTAGCAGCAACGATGTCATTGCCATCAAATTTCTCGTGCTCGGGCGCAATCGCATCATTTTCATTAATGATGGGAATGACACTGCCTATCGCCAACATTGCTTCTAGTGTATCCAGTATTCTTCCACGGCATTCTTCAGATTCAAAGTCCCTATACGTCAGTAATATTTGCCCCACGCTTAAACTCCAGACACTTAGATGTTTGCGATAAAGAGAAAGCAGTTTCGGTTGGCCGACTGCCGCATATGCCTGGGTGACTGCAAATGTCTTGGGGCGTTCCTTGATCCCGAAGTCGGTAAGACCAGCTCCTACAGCACCGCTTGATACCAGAATAACCTCGTAGCCTAATGCCTTCAGCTGAGCCACAGCTCGCGCGATTTCTAAAAATGCGGGCTCGTCAATCACCACATGATCATCCCCTGTCAAAACCCCTGTCCCTATCTTGATGACAATCCGGTTCGGATGCACCGTTTTTTCAATGGGCCAATCCGCGCTTAGCGCTTGAGTTGATTTTGTTGGTTTGTCGATAGTAATAGTAAGGTGTTCACCTACTACAATAGAGAGCCCCATTTCACTGTCCAGAGGCAAATAATATTTAAGGATTGGACGTGTTATACCACTTGGTGAAACAAACGAGACGAATGACGGAGCAGTTTCTTGAAAAGACAAGGCATGACGAAGGCGTGGTGCGGGCACCACAACTGAGGAACAACGCAGTCGTTTCAATAAAATGCCCGCCCTTACTGGCATACCGGGTAGCTGCAAGTTTGAAACCCTCTTCCTCATCATTCGGTTGGTTTGATTTGCCAAGTGGTATTAACTCATCAACGAGGGCACTCTACGCAATCATGGCAATGAGTGATTAAAGCAGCGAAGAATATACCGAAGAAATGCCGCTCGGAGATGGCGACACCCTAGTTCTCAAAGAATCCTGACTCCCCGACAGGGGCTCGAGAACAACCGTTGCCCTAATGCCGTATCCGTCGTTACTGGCGCTGTGATTTCGGGGAAAGGAAAGCCCATCAAACCAGCAAGCTGCCAATCTGATACACCGCAAAGGCAGCCAACCAGGCCACTGCGGTCATGCCCACCAATTGGGCGATTGCCCATTTCCACGAGCCCGTTTCACGGCGCACCACCACCGTAGTCGGCAGGCACTGCAGCGCGTAGACAAAGAAAACCAAGAGGCTCATCGTCGTCAGTGGCGTATATACCTTGCGGCCATCCGGCCAGGTCGCTTGAGCTAGCTTAGTCCTGAGTTGTTCGAGGAAACGATCTTCATCATCGGACTCTTCCACCGAATAGGAAATCGCCAGGTTGGCATTAAACACCTCGCGTGCAGCAAAGGCCGCAACCAATGCCGTGCCCGTGCGCCAATCATAACCCAAAGGTTTGACAAAAGGCTCAATCGCATGGCCCATCCTGCCCATGTAGCTCTGCTCTAGTGCCAGTGCCGGATCATCGGCAGCAGGAGTCCCCTCCTTCGGCTTCGGGTAAGTTTCCAAGGCCCATAGTAAAATACATAAGCCTAAGATCACGGTTCCTGCTTTACGTAAGAATGACCATGCACGTTCTGCCAAATGGCGACCAGTGTAAGACATGTCCGGCATGCTGTATTCCGGCAATTCCATCAGGAAGTGTGAGGCTTCCTCGTTCCCTTTGACCCGCGGAGCTAACAGCCAGGCTGCAAAGAGTGCGCTTGCCGTGCCTAAAAAATAAATAAAGGCAAGCACCAGAGCTTGCACAAAGGAGCCATAGCCAGCCAATAACATGCCAATCAACAGCGAGTAAACTGGCAGCCTTGCTGTGCAGCTCATCCATGGAGCGATCAAGATCGTCAGCAAACGCTGCTTAGCACTATCCATACTACGTGTCGCCATGATGCCAGGAATCGCGCAAGCATAAGAACTCAATAATGGCAGAAACGCCCTGCCACTCAGACCCACCTTGCTCATCAGGCGATCCATCAGCAAAGCTGCCCGCGCCATGTATCCCGAGGTCTCTATCAGGCCGATAAAAAACAGAAGTAATAAAATCTGCGGTAGAAAAATAACCACGCTACCCACTCCAGCAATGACCCCATCGACAATCAGATCCTTAAGGTCACCCTCAGGCAACATACCAGAAACACCTTGAGTAATCAATCCAATGCCTGCGTCTACCCAGCCCATGGGGTACTCAGCCAAGCTAAAGATGGTCCAGAAAATGCCTAGCATCAGTCCCGCAAAAAACACCCAACCCATAAAGGGGTGCAGCACAACCTGATCAACCTTGTCACTAAGGGTAAGCCCCGACATTCCATGCTCAGGTTCTTTGCGGCGCGCCGTCAGCAAACAAATCGACTGCACCCACTTGGTGCGTGCTTTTGAAATAGCATCCTCCGGAGAGACCTCTGCTTGTTCACAGCTTGCTGCGCATTCCACGCCTGCCTGCTGCGCGGCCTCATTCACCCCAGATTGCTTCGAAGTTCTATAGTCTGCATCTGCCAACAAGTGAATGGCGTGCGGCTCTGCATTATCAAGATGCTCAGCTTTTAATTTGTTCACCAGCTCGGCGATCGCTGACTCGGTGTGCTTGTCCGCCTGCCACCTGCGTGTAGATGGCCGCGGCAGGGGCCGCCTAATCGCATGCTTAATATCGACGACGCCAATGGACTTGTTAGCTTGGCATGGCACCACTGGTAAAGCCAACTCCTCGGCGAGCAATTCGACATTGATCCTGATGCCTTGTTTTTGCGCGATGTCTATTTTGTTAAGAGCGACAACCACGGGCAGACCAAGATCCATCACCTGAGTCACCAAGTATAAATGACGCTCGAGATTCGATGCGTCAACCACACACAAAACAGCAGCGGGCAAATCATTACCCTGCTGGTCTCCCAGCAAAACATCACGCGTAATTTTTTCATCGGGAGCCTTCGGGCTCAGCGAATAACAACCAGGCAAGTCCAGCAGCTCATACTTGTGCCCATGTGGTGTTCGTAAGGTCCCAGAAACTCGGGACACCGTCACTCCTGGGTAGTTGCCTACCTTTTGGTTAGCACCGGTGAGCGCATTAAAAAGAGTGGTCTTGCCGCTATTAGGGTTGCCAACCAGAGCAATGGTTTCCATGAGAGCTGATAGATAATGAGGTCTTCCCTGTAGGATCGGCTTAAGCCATTTCCACCCCGTGGATTTCTTCCACTAGCACTTGATCACCGAGCTTTTTGCTAAGTGCCAAACGAGTTCCGCAAACAGAACAAATCATATTACGCCCATCTGATAGCTTCGAAATTTCCAGCTCCTCACAGAAGCCGATTTCCCTTAGCCGTTGACATTCACCACCCTCAAGCTGGCGAATACGCAGCTGACAGCCCGCACTTGCCTTACTAAGGGTCATGGCGCCATCTGCTTTTAGGTCGCTTGCTATGTCTGCAATCATCTTCAAGAACAATGAAGCGCAATTGAGACTCTATTGCAATAAGAATCTTTAATGGGCCTTTTTTAGCGGCTCAATGAGGCTCTATCGCTGTTAAATCAATGAAAACAGCTCATTTGGCTTTCAAGAGCGAAGAAACAGGCTAAAAGCTCAACCAACACCTTTTTATTGACTCCATGCAAGATTCCATCAGCGCCAAAATGGTCTTCGACGAGCGCTCCCACCTGGGAGCTTTCCGCTTACACATGTGGCATCGCTACCGCACTTGGCTCATGCTGAGAACCTTTCTTAGTGTCGGCCTGATCCTAGCGGGCATCATCATGCTCATCAGCCAAGGCCCGCACCCCATGTCGATCTTGATGCTCATGGTCGGCACCTTTGCCCTGCTGCGTCCTCTCATCTGGAAAATCATGCACGCTCGCAATTTACGCAAGCTTCCTGGATACGGCCAGAGTGTGCTCTACACCTTCACCCCGGAGAGCATCCATATCCATGGTGAAGACCGTGAAGCCACGGTCAAATGGAGCGCCCTGCTTGAATCCGTGCCCACCAAACAAGGACTTCTGCTCTATCATGCAAAAAAATCCTACACCTGGGTGCCTTGCGAGGCATTTGACAGCCCTGCGGATTTTGATCAAGTCCATCAATGGACAAAGAAGGGGTAATATCCGCTGTCGCCATCTTGGCACAAAACTTGACGCAAAACACAGAAACTTATCATAAATCGTCAATCTCTTGCCTCTAAGCTTCTTTTTTAGCCAATTCGAAAGTAACATGATAATGGTTCTGTATCCCATACAGATATGCTCATTTCAAATCAATATTATCTGCGTCACATAGCTCTGCTATTGATCGCATTTTCACCTTTGGCATTTATCTCCTCCTCTGTGGCAGAGGACGGCAAGACGCTCTACATGACCTATTGTTCAGCGTGCCATGCCCCTGACGGAAAAGGTGCCAACAACGGGGCCTTCCCCCCACTTGCCAAAAGCCCCTGGCTCAATGGCAAACCCGATCGTTCCATCCAGATCGTTCTGCACGGACTGCAGGGTGAAATCGCGGTGCCCACAGACAAAGACCCTAATAAGACATACAACCTGGTGATGCCACCACAGGGAGGCGCCCTCACCGATCCTCAGATTGTGGCTATCCTCAACTACGTACGTAATAGCTGGGGCAATAAAAACAAAGCCATCGCACTCAACGACGTGGTTAAGAACCGACGCACCACCGGCGCACGCACCACCATGTGGCAAGCCGACGAGCTACTCAAAAAGCACCCCATTGAGGCAAATACCCCACCGCCCATCAAGGGCCTCATCTCCAAGGTCTACCACGGCTCTTGGAAAACACGTCCTGACTTTTCCAAGCTCAAGCCCGAGGCCACCTATGAAGAACACAAGGGACTCATCAGCATCGCCAATGCGGGCAACTTGAAAAGCTTTGGCATGGTCTGGGAAGGTCAACTTTCCATTGCTAGAAAAGGCAACTACACCTTCACTTTGGATTCCGACGATGGCTCCGCGGTGTATTTAGACGGCAAACTAGTCGCTGAGGTCAAAGGCCTCGGAGGCATGGGCCGAGCCAAATCAGGCAAAACCAAACTCAGTAAAGGCCTTCACGATATCCGTGTCGAATACTTCGAATTTAGCGGAGAAGAAGCCATCACGCTTGCCATGCAAGGTCCCAGCATCAAATCACCGCTACAACTCTCGGCAGTAAAACCAAATATAAAGAAAGGCCCCAGGTGGCCATCCATTCCGATTGACCCACCCGTTAACGGCACCGCCTTTTACCGAGGCTTTATCGACGGCAGCACTCCACGCGCCATCGGTGTTGGTTACGATGGCGGTATCAACCTCGCCTTCAGTGCCGACAACCTAAGCATTGAGCTACTCTGGCAAGAACGCTTCTACGACGGAGGCCGTCACTGGAAAGGACGAGGCGCAGGCAATGCACCACCTGCCGGCACTGACGTCGTCAAGCTCACTTCAATGCCGGTATGGGGAACGCTCGATTCAGCAACGGCAGCATGGCAAGCCGTCGACCAAGGCGAAACCAAGCGCCGCTTCCGTGGTTATCAGCTCGGAGAAAACGACAGACCGACTTTCAACTATGAGGTCGGCTCACTCAAGGTGTCCGACGTATCTACCCCGGAGTTCGACACCAAAGGCATCACGCGCACCATCACCATCGATGCTCCCAGCTCCGGCGCCCCAAAAAACCTTCACCTACGGATTTGCAACGGTCTCGACATCAAAGCTGCCGACAGTGCCAACACTTATCTATTGGGAAATAATATGCAGGTTGAGGTCAGCTCCAACTCATCCGCCCTCGTTCGCAGCAAGGAACTCATCCTGCCACTGCAACTCAAACCTGGCAAAAACCAGATCACCCTCCGCTATCAGTGGAAATAAAACCATCTCACACCATGCGCTCATTATTACTTAGCCTTGCCCTCATCAGCCCGCTTTTTGCGGCTCCGACTCAGGAAGAATTTTATCTCCGCGAGGAAATCCCCCTACCCAAAGGTGAGGTCATGGAGATCGGCTCCATCGCCCTGATGCCAGATCAAAAAGTCGCCGTCACTACACGCCGTGGCGACCTCTGGATCTGTGAAGGCGCCTACGCCGATGATCTCTCCAAGGTCAAATGGACACTCGCTCACCGCGGACTGCACGAACCCCTCGGCATGTTTTACCAGGACGGCTCACTGATCCTCACTCAGCGGCCTGAAGTTTCCAAGCTGACCGATACTAACAATGATGGTAAAATCGACTCCTTCGAGACCATCTGTGCGGATTGGGGCATTAATGGTGACTACCACGAATACGCCTTTGGCTCCACGCCCGACAAGGACGGCAATGTCTGGGTCGTGCTCTGCCTCACGGGCTCTTTCAATGCCAGCTCCCCATGGCGCGGCTGGTGCGTGCGCATCACCCCAGAAGGGGAAATGATCCCAACCTGTTCCGGCATCCGCTCACCGGGCGGCATTGGTTTCAACGCTGAAGGCGACACTTTCTACACCGACAACCAAGGTGTTTGGAATGGCTCGTCTTCGCTCAAATGGCTTAAACCAGGCACCTTCCAGGGCAACCCAACGGGCAACATATTCTACCCAGATCAAACGGCGATCGAGCCGCTCAAAAATCAACCCAAAGACGGGTCACGCATCAACATCGAACGCGAACGCATTCCCAAGTTCATGCCTCCCGCTGTGGTGCTCCCCCACGGCAAAGTCGGCCAATCCCCGACAGCCATCATCCACGATCAGACGGGCGGGAAATTTGGCCCTTTTGCCAATCAGGTCTTGGTCGGCGAGCAGACTCACTCTGAAGTCCAGCGTGTATTCCTCGAAAAGGTCAACGGCATCTACCAAGGAGCGGTCATCAAATGTCTTTCAGGTTTCGAAGCCGGCATTATTCCCATGCGTCTCAGCGACGACGGCACTTTATTTATTGGTGGCAGCAACCGCGGCTGGGCCAGCCGAGGCAGCAAACCCTTCACCTTTGAGCGCGTCCGCTCGACAGGGAAAACTCCGTTTGAAATTCTCGAGATGCGCGCCAAACCCGATGGCTTCGAACTCACATTCACTGATGCTGTCGACTCAGCCTCCATCAAGCCCGACTCTTTCTCTATGGCGGCATGGACTTACATCTATCAGTCCAAATACGGCAGCCCGGAAGTCGATCAAGCCACTCCCGTGATCAAGTCAGCCACAGTCAGCCCCGACGGAAAATCGGCGCGCCTGATTGTTGACGGCCTCGTCAAGGGCCACGTGCATCACCTCATCAGTAACGGGGTAAGATCTTCAAAGGGCAGCGAGCTGTGGCACAAGGATGCCTACTACACGCTTAACGAAATCCCAGACTAAGTCTGACAAGAAAAAGCCTGACAAAAAACGACCGAGCTCACTATGAGCCCAGTCGATTGATTGTCTTTTTTCAGCGAGTGTTTTTACCAAGCCATCTGGCGAGTGGTCTTACCAAGCCATCTGAATACCAGCACTCAAAAACCACTCTGTGCCCAGCTGCGGGCCATCCAGGTTTTGATAAACAGGTGCTCCAGCCTCAACGGCAAAACGTGCTCCCGTCTCCGTGTCCCAGAGACTTAATCCAAGGGACAGATCAAGGCGTGATCCGCCACGTGCATCAGGATCAACAGCACCAGCCACTGGCTGCCCCATCATCGGGCCCATAGCAATCGTCGGCATCTGATCATCACGACCATCGACATTAGCCCAGCTGCTTCCAGTCAATCGGATCGACACCGCCGACCATTCATTGATACGGCGATTAACCCAGCCAGTGAGCATCGCGCTATCACCGAGTGTGTAGCCGTTGTCATTTTCATCCAAATGAATCACAGCTGAGACCTGACCACCATAGAACCAGTCACCGAATTGGCCCAGCCATGTCAATGACGGCTTCAGATCCCAGGTTCCAGAACCTAACTGCATCGGGTAACCCATGCGCGCACCACTACTCATGCGCTCGTCAATAGAGCCCGTAGGTGCTGAGAGGCCCAAGCCAACATGAGCACTGCTGACCTGCTTTTTGTAGAGCCCGTAGTAAGCTGACAAAGTGGCATCTCCCCAACCAGAGGAACGCATCTTAGTGCGATTACCCATCATATTATTGAGCATGCTGTTTTCCTTATAAGCCGACATCAACATCAGAGTAAGCTTGTCACTGGGGGCAAACATTACACCGAGCATATGCATCTGCATATCCATTTCAGCAGCACTACCCATGTAGCCATTTTGCGCAGCCGCATCAGAGATTTGCGAGTCGCCATCGTAGTTGCGCTGCATGTTCACCAACATATAGCGATAGGATGCCATCAAGCCACCCTTGCGATGGATGTGATCTCCCATCACTCCGCTGGGAGCATGCGGGAAATAATGATGCCCGTCAGCTGCACAAGCACAGCTCGATGTGCAAGTGCAATCAAACGTTTGGCAGCCGGCACACTCAGTAGAGTTTTTGACAACCGGAGCAGACACGCCCGCATCCACCAATGGGATAGGAGCACCAACAAGAACCACTACGAGAGCGGCTGTAGATAAGATGAAATTTTTCATGATTAAAAGAAGTGAGTATTAACAATAAGTGCCAAGCCTGGCACCACGCCTCGTTCGAGGACGGTGCTAGGTGAAAGCTGCCTGCCCTATTTGATGGAGTCAGCCAGCAGAGTCACACGGTCAACGCCGTGCAAAAATAAACAATAGACCAATCAACACCCTCGGGGTGGCGGCAATGGAGGCTCATCCTGCCGGCCAAGCACCACGACCTGCACTTCTCGTGAGAGAGGCACGTGAATTGATACTGGCGGAAACACAAGATCTACTGCGGACCAGCTTACAGGCGCAAACTTAGCGGTCGGCTTTAACTCGGGGATTGGAGCTTGTTGCTGCTTGTCACTGCGCTCTTGCTCAATGGCACAGCACATCGCACAGGGCGCATCACCGCTGAAAGTGCTATCAAGCGCCGCAGAAACGCCTTCTTGGGGGGCTCGATCGTATATCATACTCATCCACGCCAAGGTCTGAGCCACCATCAGATGGGCATCAAGAACACCCACCGCAGCTACAATACATAGACATTTTCCAAGACCTTTGAGCACAACGGCAGCCATTTGCCATCGATATCCATCTCGGTCAATCGCTTCTTTTCCTGCCCCTGCAGCAGATGAAATAGTTGACGAAGTCGTGTCTCTGGCTATGAGTTTGCCCATGCAAGAGCCGACGCAAGAAAGCGAAGACCCCATCAACGAGGAAAACCCAGTAGAAGAAAGCTCCGAGCAAGCCCCTCAGGAGGTCGACGAAGCTGCCGAAAAAACCACAGAGGAGGTGGAAATCGATCCGTGGCAAGCTCTCGAACTCGAAGCTGCCAAGTGGAAGGACCAAGCCATACGCACTGCCGCAGAGCTGGACAACTTCCGCAAGCGCATGGCGCGTGAAAAACTCGACGCTGTCCGCTACGGTAACCAAAGCCTACTTGAGGAGCTCCTGCCTGTGCTTGATAATTTTGACATGGGTATGCAAGCCGCAGCCCAAGAAGAAGGGTCTATGCTCTTCATGGGCATGCAAATGATTCACAAGCAACTCGATGAGTTCCTCAGCTCCCAAAACGTCGAGGAAATACCTACCGAAGTTGGCGGCGACTTCGACCCCAAGGTTCACGAAGCTCTCGGCCAAGAAGCCAGTGATGAGATCGAAGAGGGAAAAATCATCCGGGTGGCCCGCAAAGGATACCGCATCGGCGAACGCCTGCTGCGCCCATCCAACATCATCGTCGCCCATAATGATGAAGCGGCCGACGCGCCATCAACCGACCAGTAACCAAGCGATTAAATCATGTCCTCCAAACGCGACTACTATGACGTCCTCGGTGCACCCAAGGATGCCTCAGCTGCTGAGCTCAAAAAAGCTTACCGCAAGCTGGCCATTAAATATCACCCTGACAAAAACCCTGACGACCACGAGGCTGAGGAAAAGTTCAAAGAGCTCGGCGAAGCCTATGAGGCCCTCAGCGACGAAGACAAGCGTGCTGCCTACGATCGTTACGGACACGCAGCCTTTGAAAATGGCGGCGGTGGCGGCGGTGGATTTGGCGGCGGTGGTGGATTCCACGACGCATCAGACATCTTCTCCCAGGTCTTTGGCGGCGCATTCGGTGGCGGCGGCGGTGGTGGCGGTTTTGAAGACCTATTCGGTGGTGGCCGCAGACGTCGCAACCCTTCAGGCAGACAGCCCGGCAGCGATCTCCGCTATGACCTCGAGATAACGCTCGAAGAAGCCGCCAGCGGCATCCAGAAGGAGCTTGAAATTGAAAAACTAGAAGCCTGCTCAACCTGTGACAGCAGTGGCTCAAAAAGTGGCAGCGGCCGCAAATCCTGCAGCACCTGTGGTGGTCAGGGTGTCGTAACCCGCCAGCACGGCATCTTTGTTCAACAATCAGAATGCCCAGCATGCCATGGCGCAGGACAAACGATATCAGACCCCTGCCCCGATTGCAGTGGTGAAGGTCGCAAGAACGAAACCACACGCATCAAAATCAACATCCCTGCAGGGGTCAATGACGGCACTCGCCTGCGCTCCAGCGGTAATGGCGACGCAGGCTTAAGGGGCGGTCAGCCCGGTGACCTCTACGTATTTCTCCACGTTGCACGACATGACCTATTCGAGCGCGAAGAGAACGATCTCTTTTGTGAAGTTCCTCTACCCTTTGTCACCGCAGCACTCGGAGGAGAATTAGAAGTCCCCACTCTCGACGGTAAGTCTTCCATTAAAATACCGGCAGGAACTCAAGGTGGAACGACATTCCGCCTACGTAACCGCGGCATCAAAGACCTGCGCTCAGGGGGCAAAGGTGACCTCCATGTGGAAGCCCAAGTAGAAGTCCCGACAAAACTCAATGCGGAACAAAAGGACAAGCTCAAGGAATTCTCTGATTCCATTGGCGCCAAAAACAATCCTATGCAAGAGTCCTTTGTTGAAAAAGCCAAACGCTTCTTTGGCTCATAGGCCACATCCCAACAAGAGTTAATCCTCACCTTGCATGAACCGCTATTTCATTCCTGCCGATCAATGGGAGGATGAACACCTCTCACTCAGCGGGGAGGAAGCTAGGCACTGCTGCCGCGTCATGCGAGCGCGTGAGGGAGATGAGATAGAGGTCTTTGACGGTCATGGCACCTCCGCGATCTGCAAGATCTCAGACATCAATCGTGATGCTGTTCGTTGCCGCATCACCAGTAAAACCTTGTCGCCGAAGATCGAACATCCGATCACTCTTTGCCAAGCAATCCCCAAGGGTGGCAACATGGAGCTTATTGTGCAAAAAGCGGTTGAGCTCGGCGTCAGCAAGATCCAACCACTGATCACAGCGCACACCGTGGCACGCCCAGATTCCGCAGAAAAGAAAGTCAGCAAGTGGCAACGAATAGCCTTAGAAGCCTGCAAGCAATGCGGTCAAAACTATTTACCCGAAATCGCCACGCCTGAGCCCTTTGATACCTGGCTAAAAAATCTGCCCAGTGGCGGCACCCGTCTCATCGCAGCACTCGATGAACGTGCCTTGCATTTGAGAGAACACTTTGGGGCACAAGCTCCTGAGGGAGACGTCTTCTTCCTTGTTGGACCAGAGGGCGACTTCTCAAAGGATGAATATGATGCCGCTTATAAGTCAGGTTTTCAGCCCATCAGCTTTGGCAATATCGTATTACGGGTTGAGACAGCCAGCCTCTGCGGCTTAAGCATCATCCAACACGAACTCTCAGCCTAGAGGTTCAGCTTGGAGGAATAAACGGCGCCTGCTCGGTCTGCGTAGATATTTGTTCTGCCTAGATGCTTGAAAGGAGTGTGCCTGGCGCTTGATGGATCAGCATCGCTAGCTTGTTAAGCCAATATCCGCCAGAGTTCAGATTTCAAAATAATTACGTTTATGTTTATTTTTTTGAACCGTTAATAGTTTGACTATATCGACTTCTAATCTGTAGGATACTTAATCCCTCCATCTGACAATTGTTTACAATTCACCTGATGGTCTCCACCCTTTCGACATTATCCAAATCATCTTTCTTCGCATGCGTGGCATTAGTCACGTCTCAGGCTTACGCTTGGTCTCCTGGTGTAGGTAGCGAATCGACCACTTCTGGCTTTGCGGTGGATACCCAATCCCGCAATGACGTCATCTCTTTTTGGAACTCCGTTTACAGCGAATCCGAAGGTTATGAGAACCGCTTAAGCTGGACAGGCTCGATCGGCAACAATGAGCCTGGCTCCACCTCGGCAGCCTTCAAAAACGACGTCGAGCGGCGCATCAATTATTACCGCGCTATGGCAGGCATGGATGCCAGCATACGCATTCGCCCAAGCAGCGAAACGGTAAGCGGCGGCTCAGGGCCTACTGCCCCAGAGGGCACCACCAAACAAGATGCCGCACAAGCAGCCGCATTCATGCTTTCTCAAAATACTGCCGAATTTCTAGAGGGTGGCGGAGTGAGCAATCCGGTCGACACACACAACCCACACAATCCTCCGGAAAGCTGGATTGCAGATGACAATACCGCAAGAAATGGAGCCTATTATTCCAACGTCGCTATTGGTCATTATGGCCCGGGAGCAATTGATGCCTATATCAGCGAAGATGCACAGGGCGCTGGCGGAGCAGAAAACTCAGTGGTAGGGCACCGACGCTACATTTTTCATTCTCGACTTCAGGAAGTGGCCACCGGTGACGTCCGCCCGACGAGCAGCAACTACTTCCCCGCTAATGCACTCTATGTGTTTGGCGATTGGCTAACCCCCTCAAGCTCACCTGAATTTGTCTCCTGGCCAAATTCAGGTTTTATCCCAGAAGATATCACACCCAGGCTTTGGTCACTTTCATATCCGGGGGCTGATTTCAGCAATGCCACCATTGACATGCAAGTTGCGGGAGGAGAAACAATTGCCACTAATATCACCTCACAGAATGCATTATACTACGCAGACAACACCATCGTTTGGAAAGCGACTGATGCCTCAGCCATTCCCTCGGCAGAGTATGAAGATGTAACCATTCAAGTCACCGTCTCCAACATCAGCATTAACGGCAACGCGACGAGCTACAATTACTCAGTAACCATCATCAATCCCAGGCGCCTCACCGATTCCCCCACCCTTACAGGAAACACCAGCCCACCCCAAACCGGTGCAAATTATATCCTCCATAAAATCGAACATGCCGAGGAATACGAGTTTGAAGTTTCGGCAATCGCCCCCATAACATGGATCGAGGGCGCAGAAGATTCGACCAGTGATTTTGTCATCGACGGAACCAGTAGCAACTACAACTTCCGAGATGCATACAGGTGGAATTCGTATGATCAATCAACATTCTGGAACAGCGGCGCCAAGGCCTTTCATCTTGCCTTCCCCAATAACTCACTGCCCCTCTCTCGCGAAACCTTCACCATCAACCGCACGGTCATCCCCAAAGCAGGCGGCTCGATGTCATTCTCAATCCGCCGAGGATACATGATAGCCGATACCAAGCTTGAGGTTGAATATTCCGATAATGGCGGAGGATCATGGACAAGCCTAGCCGTTTATGCAGGCAAAAGCGATGGCTCGCCCGACAACAGCTTTACCACTAAAAACGTCAATCTAGAATCTACCGGAAATCAAATATTGATTCGCTTTCTTTTACATCAGCCAACTCCCACCGGGGTCTATGATATCATTAATTATAACGGCCATCCTGTTGGCGTTTACATTGATGATATTCAATTCACCGATTGCGAGTGGCTGCAAAGCTTATCCCTCACGAGCCTCGCTAAAAACTCAGACTTCGCCACCCTTGATAATGTGACCGGCGGCGGGCCACTTGAGTTAGCCAGTAGCTACATACTCAAGGTGAGGCCGAAAATCGGCAATGTCTGGATGCCCTTTGGCCAGTCTCTCGAAGTTATTCCAACTGAGAATATCGACCCACAAAATTACCAACAATGGGCACTAACCTATTACCCTCTCATCGGCGACTTTAGGGGTGATTATGATAACGACGGCCTACCAAACGGCATCGAATATATTCTCAATCTCAACCCCATGAATGCGGCTGATGCCGAGGCCGCATTGTCCCCAACCATCAACAACGGCCAGCTACAGATTTCTCACCCTGTTATTGGAGGCAATCAGATTGAAGCGGAATGCTCCTTCACGCTTGAGGCCGGCAGCTGGGAAGCTGTTCCTGTGACTATTTCAGAGGAGGGCATCGCCACCGCGAGTATAGACCTGAGCGCAGCCAACGGCAAATGCTTCATCCGCTGGGCGGCAAGCGAGCTTTAAGCGCCTCAGTGAACTCGCCACTCCATTATCGCTACCGTGATTTAGCGGTTGATTTTTTGTAGATATCCACCGCGCGAGCAATAGCCACTGCAAGCGTTTGCTGGTAGGCCGGTGATCGGACCTTGGCCGCCTCATTACGATTTGAGAGAAATCCACCCTCAAGGAGTATCGCAGGAATTTTTATGCCTGTGAGCACGTTGTATCTTGCTCGCTTAATCCCGCGGTCCTCGATGCTGAAATTGTTTCCTGAACCCTGGCTATTGAGATACATTAGCGCCCTACTGTGCGCCGCGGTTGCCAGCGCGATGCTTGCCGAGCTCATGATGTTTCCTGGCACTGGATTAAAATCTCTCAGTTTAACTTCCCGCCCCATGTGAGGCACTCCTACAGGCGAAATGGTAAAGGTTTCGATGCCGTTTGCACGGGAGTTGCTGGAATTGAAATGGATACTGATGAATATCGCATCTGGATACTTGTTGGCAATCCTGACGCGGTTCGCCAAGCTCACACTGACGTCACTATCTCGAGTCATCACGACTCGATATCCATTTTTTTGAAGGATTTCTCTCGCCAGCCTAGCCACCTTCAAGGTGTATACTTTTTCATTTTCATAAGGACCCAAGCTGCCCGAGTCTTTGCCTCCGTGGCCGGCATCGAGCACTACCGTATTAAAGTGCCGAGCACGATGAATGTAGGTTGGTCGCATGATCGGATCCACCAACTTGTTAAGATCTGTTCTAGATAGAAGGTAACGACCGTTGCGCTCAATAACAGGATAACTCAGAATAAACAAAACGCCATTCATCCTACATCGCTGAGTACCGGGACGAACCTCCATCGCAACACTCGGACTTTCCATCGTGATGACTGCGCCATACCTGATTTTATTAAAGTAGTAAAAATCCTTTACGCTTCGCAGAGTGACATAATCAACCCCATTGTATTTGACGGTCTCCCATTTAAAATCCGTGTCCGCCTCAGCTTCACCGCCGTAGCCTAACCACACAACCAAGGAGATGCATAACATCCTCACGGCTCGGTGATATTGTCTCATCATTACATGCATAGGTTCCTCAAATTCTTGTGCGCAAACAATAGTCTGATTCGGCCGAATGACAACGGCATTTCTCAATCAACAATAGCTCACTATGAAACTACCTCTCGACAGCCCAAAATTGGACTGCTACTCATCGCTGTATGGAAAATATTGAGATTGCAGGGACTTATCGTGCTCAATGGGGAGAGGGACCCATCTGGTGGGAAAATCGCCTCCTCTATGTCGACATTGAAGCCCATCAGCTACTGGAATATGATCCATCATCCAAGCGTGAATCCAGCTGGAACGTGACTAGCTCGGTAGGGCGTATCGGCACGGTTGTTCCCCGCTCATGCCCAGGCCCAGAGGGGAACCTCCTTATAGCTGGCGATACCGGCATCCATTTTTTCAACCAGTCAACCAATCAAAGCACTGCCATCGGTGACCCTGAAGCCGATCTTCCGGATAACCGCTTTAATGACGGCAAGTGCTCCCCTGATGGCCGCCTCTTTGCGGGCACGATCAGCACCATCAAAAAGTCAGGTAGCGCCGCACTCTACCGCCTCGATACTGACCTCTCCATTCACACCGCATACGCAGGCGTCACCAATTCCAATGGCATCGTCTGGAGCAAGGACAACTCGACCTGCTACTATATCGACACTCCACGACAAGAGGTTCTCGCTTTTGACTATAGCTCAGAGACAGGAGAACTTAGCGCTCTACGCACGGCTTTCCGCACGGATCATATAGATGGCTCTCCAGACGGCATGTCCATTGACTGCGACGACAAGCTATGGATTGCCTTCTGTCACGGAGCCTGCGTTGTTTGCTTTGACCCCCATAGCGGCAAACAGCTTCACCGCGTCGATCTACCGTGCATGGAAACCACCGCTTGCGCTTTTGGTGGGGAAAATTTAGATGAGCTTTTTGTCACTACGGGCATCCACAAGAATATAGAAGAGCCAGATGCCGGCAGACTCCTTTGCATCACTGGCTTGGGTGTGACTGGCGTGACAAGCAATTCATTCCGTGGTTAAAGACGGGATAATCGTTGCAAATGAGCGTTAAACGTGACATCTCTGCGCCTCACAAACTCCCCTTATAACTTAATTTTTATCGAGTCATGAACATTAATGCTCACCAAGAAGTTCGCGTATTTGCACCAGCAACTGTCGCCAATGTCGCCTGCGGATTTGACGTACTTGGCTTTGCCATCAATGCCCCTGGGGATGAAGTTGTAGCGCGCCACTCGGAAAAACCCGGCCTACGCATCACAAAAATCACTGGCGATGACGGCAAACTGCCAAAAACCCCAGAAAAAAACACCGCGGGCGTTGCCGCACTCGATCTCCTCAGACATCTGGGCATGAGCGACCGTGGCATTGAGCTGGAAATTCACAAGAAGATGCCTTTTGGTAGTGGCCTCGGATCATCTGCTGCTTCAGCAGTTGCCGGCGTTTACGCAGTCAACAAACTGATCGGAGAGCCTCTTGCCAAACAACAACTCCTACCCTTCGCCATGCAAGGTGAAGCAAGTGCCGATGGCGCTTGGCACGCAGACAATGTTGGACCGAGCCTTCTTGGCGGCATCGTGTTTGTTCGCTCCAATCAAGAGCTCGATATCGCCCAGCTACCCGTCCCCGAAAATCTGTGGGCCGCCGTAGTCCACCCCGATATTGAAATCCTGACCAAAGTGGCACGAGAGATTCTGCCCACCAACATCCCCATGGTCAATGCCACCCAACAAATAGGCAATCTTGGCGGACTCATCTGCGGACTCATTCAAGAAGATTACGCAATGATCGGGCGCTCTATCCACGATGTCATCGCGGAACCTCGCCGCCAAAAACTTATTCCTGAGTTTTACAATGCCAAGCGGGCAGCCATGTCAAACGGAGCCTTAGGCTTCTCTATTTCCGGCGCAGGCCCTAGTGTTTTCGCCCTCTGCGAAGGAGAGCAAATCGCTCAGCGGGTCGGCAAAGCTATTTCTGAGGTGTTCAGTAAGATCAATTTGGAAAACCAGTGTTACGTCTCACCCGTCAATAAAAAGGGCGTGCACGTGATTAGCACCCAATAATCGTCGATCTACTCGTCGATACTGTCAGCGGCATCGTCACATGCGGGAACTTCACCCCGTGCCTCGGCTCTTTTGTGCCCAGATAGACTTACTAAGCCATCCCAAGACGGTTCATCATTCACCGAGCACGATTGGGCTCTGAAGACTGGTATTTTCGTAAGATTAACTATTAAGAAAAATTAACAATTATCTAGCCAGTGACATGCTTTTTGGCTATTCTCAAGTAGGTTTTATTTAGCCCTCACCCAATATGCCCAACGCTACTACTCAAAAACAGCACCTGAATGTGCGTGCGACTCAACTAGAAATGAATACTCGAGGTTCCGTCGGCGGCTCCAATCCCCTCGCGGAGGACTTCACCGGCAAGCTCCAAGAGGCGCAGTCCCAAATCGAGCAACTTCAGCAGCAACAGGCAGAAGTAGAGCGTCAAAAGCTCGAGCTCGAGGAAATCAACGCCGCAAAAGATGAATTTCTTCACGGACAGGTTGAGCTGCATGAAAAACTCAGCACGGCAGTAACATCCATGGATAGGGAAATCTTTGCCACTCGCCAAGAGCTCGATGAACTCGAACAAGCGCGCATCTGCTTCGCTGATCATTTAGAGAAAATCAATCAACTCAACCCAGACGGCTGGAACAACGAAAGCCTTCGCCAAGACCTCACCCGTGCTATCTCCGTTCTCGATCTTGCAGAAGATGAATACGAACAGGCCCTATCTCACTTTTCCGGCAGCCGCAGCGCTTCCGTGTTTGGCTCTACGGGAAGCAAGCCCAAGCGTGCGAGCACCAGCAGCAATGATAGCGAATTTACAACGATGCTTTGTAACGGATTTGCATTCAACCTGCCGATCGTCGTGCTCGGAGTCATTGCATTAATCGTTTACTACGCAGGGTAATTTAAGCTAGCCCTTAAACCTGCGCCCTTTCCTCACTACCTTACATGCTTTTTCATAGGCCATGAGCCAAGAAAACCCGCCTGATATTAACTCCTTAAGCGCCCACGAACGTGCATTAAGAGAACAAATCGCTCAGCTCCAGGACTTTGTTGAGCATGGCCCTGAGCGGGAGCGAGTTGCCAGAGAGGAAGAGATGCAAACCTTGCCACCTCCGTCAGACCTACTTGGCAGAAAAAGAGAAAAAGAGTTCATGGAAAAACTCAGCAGAGGTGAGTTAAAAAATCAAAAACGTAATCAAACGAAAAGTGGTTTCCTGCTGGCCTTGCTTCTACTTGCGATCCTCACTCTCGGAATGTGGATATACAGAATCGTCCAATAAGAATTTGGAACGATATTACCGACAAGATCAACACCATCTAGAAAGCAATAATCGCTGCCTCATCTGGCCCATTTATTGCTGTATAATCAGTGCTGAATCATTGTCAGCAGCAGTCGTCATTAAAGCTTGCCATTGATAAAGTCGCATTTTAATTGATCCCAGCCTTTACCAAATTAATCCTATTGAGTTCACCCTGATGCACCGTCAATTCTCACATTCAACTATCTGGTCACTAAGGCTTGGTTCGCTTCATTTTATCGCGAATATTTTTTTCCTCATTTCAGGAACCTTTTTACTTACCTTGGGGGTAATCACCCACACCGATAATTACGCTCTCTTTGGTTTCCTCGGTTTAACCGTCGGAGTCCTGTCTGTGATGTTTTTTAAGCTTTGCTCTTCTGCAACGACATGTCCCGTATGCGTCAGTAGAATATGGGCAAACACAGGTTGCCGCAAACATCAGCAATCCAAGAAGTACATGGGTCTGAGCTACCGCTTGCGCATTGCTGTAAAGATACTTACCCGTCAGCCATATCGCTGCCCTTATTGTGCGGAGCGCTTCAGCAGCAAGAACGCTATTCAATAGCGTTCTT
This sequence comes from uncultured Verrucomicrobiales bacterium, assembly GCA_963933605.1. Taxonomy (GTDB): domain Bacteria; phylum Verrucomicrobiota; class Verrucomicrobiia; order Verrucomicrobiales; family Akkermansiaceae; genus Oceaniferula. Next base: position 19,487 of record CAWVVN010000004.1, on the reverse strand, counting down.
CGTATCGGTAGCCTTTTCTGATATCATCCTTTTCTAATATCATCTATACGCTGCCTTGTTCCGCGCTTGATTTTCTAATGGTATCCGTTCAGTTTCAGCCATGAGCAGTGAGAGAACTGAACAAATCGACGTCCGCTACGTAGCCAAGCTTGCAAGGATCGACCTCAGCGAAGCTGAGTGTGAGACATTTCAAGAACAGCTTAGCGCCATCCTTGGTTACATTGATGCGCTCAAAGACCTTGATCTAGATACTACGGATACCGAGGGCCAGCCCGCTATTGACGACAATTATCTTCGAGAAGACGTCTCTCGCCCGAGCCTAAGCCAAGAGGATTTACTGCGCAATGCGCCAGAAAGCGCCAAGGGTCAGGTCCGTGTCCCCAAAGTTGTCGACGCTTAATCTTACAATACCCCTATGGAACTCTCCAACCAAAGTATCACGTCACTCCGCAAGCAACTCACCAGCGGCGACATCTGCAGTGCCGATATTATCGGCTCCCTTGCCGATGCTATTGAAAAAAAAGACGGTGAAATTGGCGCCTACCTTTCACATGACCTTGACGCCGCAAGGGAGGCAGCAAAAACCGCTGACCTCAGCCTACCACTGGGCGGTATTCCTATAGCCATCAAAGACAACATCAATGTCAAAGGGCAGCCTTGCAGTTGTGCCTCTCGCTTCTTGGATGGCTCCTATACATCACCTTATGACGCAACGGTGATCAGTAAATTACGAGCTGCAGGCGCCATTCTCTACGGCCGCACCAATATGGATGAGTTTGCCATGGGATCTACCACAGAAAACTCAGCTCTAGGCAATACACGCAACCCACATGACCTCACTCGCGCACCAGGCGGCTCATCAGGCGGCTCAGCAGCCGCTGTCGCCTCCCACAGCGCCATCGCTGCACTTGGTTCGGATACCGGAGGGTCTATTCGCCAACCCGCAAGCTATTGTGGTGTGGTTGGCCTGAAGCCGTCGTATGGTAGGGTTTCACGCTACGGCTTAGTGGCCTTTGCTTCATCGCTCGATCAAATTGGCCCCATCACACAGAATGTTGAAGACTCCGCACTATTGCTCAATGCAATCTCGGGTCGTGACGTTATGGATGCAACATCTCTGGAGCAGCCTGATACCGACTTCACACAAGGATTAAATGATGGAGTAGCTGGCATGAAACTTGGCCTACCCAAGGAATATTTTGGAGACGGCATAGATCCCGCCGTACGTCATCAGGTTGATGAATCCATCAAAAAACTAGAATCTGCAGGGGCAGAGCTAGTGGAAATCTCACTCCCCCATACTGAGTATGCAGTGGCTACATACTACATCATCGCTCCCGCGGAAGCATCATCTAACCTCTCTCGTTTTGATGGTATTCGTTATGGAAACCGTGTTGAAAACCCCAACGACATCATTGATCTATACCGCCGTAGTCGTGAGCAAGGCTTTGGCCCAGAGGTGAAGCGGCGGATCATTCTTGGTACCTATGTTTTATCCTCAGGTTACTATGATGCTTATTACAATAAGGCCCAGAAAGTAAGGGGCCTCATCAAACGTGATTTTGAGAATGCCTATCAAAAAGTGGATGCGATTCTTTCACCGGTCACTCCCAATGTTGCCCCCACCATAGGAGCCGACAAGGATAATCCACTGCAGCAGTACTTGGCAGATATTTTTACCATTTCTGCAAATCTCGCAGGCATTTGTGGCATCAGCGTGCCATGCGGAAAGGTTACGTCAGCGTCTGGCAGCCAGCTACCTGTCGGTCTTCAAATTCTCGGCCCTCACATGGGAGAGCAGGCCATACTCAAAGTGGCAAGGGCGGTCGAATCTTCAGACTAGAGAACCCACAACAAGGGCTGCTGGCCCGATGCACAACTCTGCCTAGGCGCTAATTGGCAACTGGGACTGCTTCAGCTTCAGGCGCGCTTTGCTGAGTTATTTTGGCAATCACTGCACCTATTGCCGCATTGACAGCAAGCACTTGATGGTCACGGTTATTAGATTCTGTATGATGCCGCTCAACACGCTCGACATTGACCCCAAGCCACGAGTCTAAATCTTCCGGCCTTGTGTTGGGATGCCGCTCCGCATTGTTGTATTGCAATACGAGTATCGTCTCACCCCAATCTAATCCAATGCTACTGGCATTGGTCATGAGATTTCCCAATGTCGATTTACACTCCGAAATTTTACTGGGGTCACAGTTAACGACAAAAACCAAAGCGTCACAATCCGCCAGCAAAAGTTGCTCAGCAGCTTGGTGTAAAGGCTTCCCGGATAATGCCAGCAGCCTCACCCTGATGAAAGGCCCATCGGGAATCGGCTCTGGCCAAATGAATTCAGCGCGAACAATTTCAGCGTCAGATACAGACGCAGACCTTAAAGCCGACTGATCATACTGCTCAGCTACATGCTCAATGATGTTCTTTTTGCCGGAGTTTGGCTGACCAACAATGGCAATCTTGATGGAAACCTCTCCCGATTTTGGAACCCATTTAGCCATTTGGTATCAGATCTAACCTATTAGCAGCCAAATAATTCTTCAAGTAGGGCAGCCTCGTTGTCTGGGCAAGCGGATGGGCTAGGCCAATTTGTTAAGTTCTCTTGCAACAATAATCAGAGTTTCCTGAACACCTGGTGCGTAAGGACCTTGCTGTAATACGGCAAGAGTCGTGTCGCCTTCTGTGATGAAGTCAACCGAGCCACTGCCAAAGTTAAGTTCCATGAGTTCTGGGTCACCCAAGCCGAGCGTGCTGACTGCTGAACGGAAATCGGACAGCGCTCGCTTCTCTTGTCCTCCAACAGCTGCAACGGTTCCAATTCCTGAGAGGGAACGTGCTCGCTGAATGATTTCATTCGCATCAAGAATGTGATCCACACCAAAAATGGCACGTATCTCAAGCTGCTGCATACCTAATGATGCGCTAACCTGTTGATGCGCCACTGGGGAGCTAGAAACTTGATGGGCTGCGGGAATCACTGGTGGAACGTCGGGCACTTGATTAATCACAACTTGAGAGTGGCTTGTTATTTCAGCGCCAGATTCTGCTGGCTGATCATCTTGGGATGAGGCTGCATCAGAGTCTTCGCCAAAAGATGCTACGACTGGTTTGAAAGGTGCCGGCACGGCTGCAAAATCTTGTTGAGGCTCAAGGTTGGCTTTGGCCGTTTCGTAATTATCATGAGAATCGGCAACCGCCTTGAAGGGCGAATCGTTTGCCGTGTCCGCTTGCTCTGCATCATCTTGATCAGCCTGCTGGCCAAAACCGTCCATCTTAAAAGGTTCATCAGCACCTCCTGCTTGAGCTTCATTATCATCACGTGCAAACGGAGAATCCACAGCCCCTTCATATGCAGCTTCTGGTGTAGATGAATCCTTGTTTCCTCCTGATGCGATGCTGAATATTCCTTTCTTAGACATTTCTTAATATGGTTAATTGGTTGCCGCTGTATGAACTTCATTACTGAACTCAATAACCTGTAGGATAGTTATTATAACTCCAACGCTGACTTCATCCAATGTGGCTAGTGTTAACTATAACGATAATCTGATAGTTATCCACACAATAATTCATGATTTTTCAACATTGCATTCGCCTCTCTGGGCGAGACTCAGCTGAGGAGAAATGACTCGTGTGAATGACTCTCGATAGTGATGCTTGAGATGGCCCGTTTACTTCGCCTCTAGGTCACCTTTTGTGCCGTAATCAACATAGAAAAAACAAATCCGAAGTCATGCTATCATCGGTTTATTTTCCGAATGCAAGTTTACCGCCATGCATCTCAGCGCGAATCAAATCACCATCCTGGAATTCACCTTCAAGAACTTCAAGGCTCAGAGGATCAAGCAGATGGCGCTGAATAGCACGCTTGAGCGGGCGAGCTCCATAGATAGGATCATAACCTTGGTTTGCAATGAACTCCTTGGCCTCAGGTGAGAGGTCAAGACCGATACCTTGTTTAGCTAGCCGCTGTCGCACGCGCTCCAGCTGTAGCCCGACAATTTCAGTAAGCTCCTCACGGTTGAGGCGATCAAAGATGATTGTTTCATCGATGCGGTTAAGAAATTCAGGGCGGAAATGACCACGTAGTGCTTCCGTCACCTTTGCCTCTCTTTGTTCGGCATTTTGCTCATCCATAATCAACTGGCTACCTATGTTTGATGTCATGATCAAAACCGTGTTCCGGAAATCAACGCAGCGTCCCTGCCCATCTGTAATACGACCATCATCAAGCACTTGAAGCAACACATTGAAGATGTCGGGGTGCGCTTTCTCAATCTCGTCAAAAAGTACCACCGAGTAGGGGTTACGCCTGACATGCTCACTGAGCTGCCCACCTTCCTCGTAACCAACATATCCTGGAGGAGCTCCAATCAGACGCGCCACACTGTGTTTTTCCATATACTCGGACATATCGATGCGGACCATCGATTGCTCATCATCAAATAAGAATTCCGCGAGCGCCTTAGAGAGCTCCGTCTTGCCAACTCCAGTAGGTCCGAGAAAAAGAAACGAGCCAATAGGCCTGTTCTCATCTTGTAAGCCAGCACGCGCACGGCGCACGGCGTTGGAAACAGCCACAATCGCATTGCTCTGGCCAATAACCCTCTCACCGATGCGCTCCTCCATCTTGACCAGCTTCTCTCGCTCGCCTTCCTGAAGTCTACTCACGGGAATACCTGTCCATGAGGATATCACACGCGCAATATCCTCCTCGGTAACCTCTTCCTTGAGGATGCGTGAATCAGTTTGGAGATGGGCGAGCTTATCCTGAGCATCAGCGAGGTCTTTCTCAGCTCCAGGAAGGTCGCCATAGGTGATTTCCGATGCCCGATTAAGATTCCCGAGTCGCTGAGCTTGCTCTGCCTCGTTTCTGAGTTCTTCGATGCGTTCTTGGGCATTTCGCACAACGTCAATCACATCCTTCTCGTTTCTCCACCTCGCCATTAAAGTGGCTGATTCTTCTTTGAGATCAGCCATTTCCTCAGTGACTTTTTCAAGTCGAGCGGCGCTGGCATCATCACTTTCTTTTTCAAGAGCTTGTCGCTCCATTTCAAACTGCATCACCTGACGCTCAATGCGGTCAATTTCAGTAGGCATAGAGTCGAGCTCGATCTTAAGTCGAGCAGCTGCTTCATCGATAAGATCAACCGCCTTATCGGGCAAAAAACGATCTGCGATGTAGCGATCCGATAAATTGGCTGCGGCAACAAGGGCTCCGTCTTTGATGCGAACCCCGTGATGGACTTCATAACGCTCCCGCAGACCTCTCAGAATGGCAATGGTGCTCTCAACGCTAGGCTCTTCACAACGCACTGGCTGAAAGCGTCGTTCGAGTGCTGCATCTTTTTCAATATACTTCCTGTATTCATCAAGTGTCGTTGCGCCAATGGCATGCAGTTCACCGCGAGCAAGCTGCGGCTTCAGGAGATTAGCTGCGTCCACTGCCCCCTCGCTTGCGCCAGCGCCTACAATGGTGTGCAGCTCGTCAATGAATAAGATGATCTCACCCTCTGAGTCCGTTACCTCCTTGAGGAAGGCCTTGAGTCGATCCTCAAACTCGCCTCGGTACTTGGCTCCAGCAATCATGCCGCCAAGATCCATCGCAATTAAACGTTTATTCTTCATCGAATCGGGCACGTCCCCGCTAATGATACGGCGAGCAAGCCCCTCAACGATGGCCGTCTTTCCTGTGCCCGGCTCGCCTATGAGAACTGGGTTGTTTTTGGTCCGTCTGGACAAAACCTGCATGATTCGACGGATTTCTTCATCGCGACCAATGACCGGATCAATCTTCCCCTCTCGCGCTTTCGCAGTGAGATCTGTGCCATACTTTTCTAAAGTTTGATATTTCCCTTCAGGATCCTGATCGGTCACCTTTTGGCTGCCTCGGATATCCTTCAGTGCGGCATCTGCCTTGGCCCTGTCCAAGCCCGCCTCCTTGAGCATTTTTCCTGCTGGCGAATCAGCATCCAAGCTGCCTAGCAAAAAGTGCTCAACACTCAGGAAATCATCCCCCATTGCCTCTCGAACCTTATCGGCAGCATCAAGACTAGCACGCAAGCCATAGCTCATCTGCGGCTGTGCGGCGGCCCCCTGGATACTGGGTTCACGCTCCAAAGCATTGATTGCCTCGGCCTTGAGACGCGTTACCTCAATGCCCGCCTTCTCAAGGATAGGCACAACAATGCCACCCTCTTGTTGGAGCAGTGCAATTAAGACATGCAGGCTTTTCAGTTCAGCATGCGCAGAGCGCGATGCCAGCTGCTGTGCAGCTTGTAGCGCTTCTTGAAATTTAGTGGTGATTTTATCAAGTCCCATAATGTTGTTGGTTATATGTATGAATAGAGATTCTTTACGCGTCATGGTTAGCTTAACATGTCGCCGTTTGATCTAAAGGCTAAGCGTCATCATAGTAATTTTTTGTTCACTTATTTGGCAAATATTTCAACCTGTTTTCCCTCTCTTATTCCTCATCTCGCTGGCTAAGCCATTGAAAAACTTCAAACTTCACCCTTGCAACAGACTAGCTCTCCAGCATATCCACCAGCATGTCCAAGGCCCTGCCACCCAAGCCCCGCAGTCTGAGCCAGAAAAAGAGCGCTATCACGATTGTAGCCTCTCAATACAATGCTGAGTTTACTGACGCCTTAGTGGAAAATACCCTACAGGAACTTAGTGAGCTCAATCCAAACATTCAAATCAACACCATTCGTGTGCCGGGAGCTTTCGAAATACCCGTGCTCGTAGAGTCTGTAATGCAACAGCAGAAGCCTGCATGCGTCATTGCTCTTGGCTTGATCATTCGAGGTCAAACTGCTCATGGCGATATGGTTGCCGAGAGTGTGACCCAGTCCCTCCAGCAAATAGCCGTCTACCACGTCACCCCCGTCATCCATGAAGTGATTTTGTGTGATGATACGAAGCAAGCTTATGCAAGGTGTATTGGCAGCAAGTTAAATCGAGGCAAAGAAGCGGCCAGAGCCGCTGTAGCGATCATGGAGAGCATCAATCAAGTTCAACGCAGCAGCACGCGCATATTCCCCCACAAAGCTTAATAATTATGCTCAAACGTCGTAATATCCGAGAAGCTGCCATCCAGTTTCTCTACTTAGCTGATTTAGAAGACGGTCCTGAGGCCGCTAGCATGGAAGAAGCCTTCTGGCAAATGATCCAGGAGAGCAGTCTGAAAAAGCTCAATTCAGCAAAAGCTAAGGCCATTCTCCACGTTGCGCAGGGGCGAGATGGGCGCATACTCAAGCTCAACCAACTAGCATCGGCCATTCAGCCTGAACTTGCGGCTGGCATTGATACACAAGATATCATTGCGCCACTCAAAGATCTCGTCACACAAGAGAACGAGCTAAGCCATCAAATCGAGGGCCTCAAATCGTTTTTGCAGAATAAAAGCGATAATCCGATCCCCGATCAAATGATTCAAGACGTCATGGACGTCAATCATAGCCTCATACAGACTAGGTTAGCATGGGATAAAACATCATCAGATCACCCAGATTGGGCGGTGAAACTTGAGGCGATCAACGCGACCATTGCCCATCTGACAAGATCATCCCAAAGAGTTGCCTCGATTGATGATCCTGACTCAACCATCGTTGACTTTGCCCACCTCCGAACAAGCAGCTCAGAGCTATCGACTTTTCGCAAAGAAACCCAAGGACTCGTCGCTCATGTTCTGCAACACAAAGAGGAGATCGATGCTTCCCTCGCCGGCGTGATCGAAAACTATGCGCCACAGCGTGTCGATCCTGTTGACCGAGCTATCCTCAGACTCGCCACTTACGAGCTAAGAATGGCAGATGATATCCCTCGTGCTGTCACCATCAATGAGGCGATCGAAATAGCTAAGAAGTTCGGCACCAACGAATCTGCCCGCTTTATCAACGGCGTCCTCGATGCACTCTAAGCATCAAGTCCTACAAAATTGCAGGGACATGCTTGCATCCTGAAAGTCTTGGAGACATTCAGGAGTATCAAAGAATAGCAGATTATGGGCAAGGCAGCAGGTTCCAGCTTGCAGCGGTCATGACGAAGTGGTTTGATACTTCCTAAGGAAGATGATCCAAATGACCAGGAGACTCGAGCCGCGTCTACCAGACACCATCCAATGAGCAAACGATGAGCAAAACGATTGAAATCCATGGAGAAAACAACATCCCCGCAGAGGGAGCTCTTGTTATCCCTGGCCGTCTCGATTTCAACCAAATGCTACTACTCGAGCAAATCTTTGCCGGCCGCAATATCACATGGCTGTGCGAAGAAAATATTGTTCTCGATGACTCGGTACGCGGCTTCCTGGAACAGGACGGCATTACTGCGTTTGCCTTCTCTGCCGATGATGAGGCCCCAGAGATCATTGGCAAAACACTAGCAAAAAATCTACAGGAAGGTCAGCTAATCATCTATCTTAGCGGGCTTGTCAGCGTGCGTGAGGGCGAATGCCGTCATCTACTAGCAAAAAATCTCAAACAGCTCTGTGCATTTGGACTTCCCGTTCTACCCCTAGCCGCGGCTAAACCAACCGAGCTTGCATACTCTCCTGAGAACCTCAATAGATTACCCGGCAACATCTTTTCTTTTGCCCCCGTCATACCTGCACATGCCGTCACGGTAGCAGCATGGCAACAAGCCGTTCATGCTGCTGATGAAGTATGGTTCTCCGCTCGAGCATTTCTTAATGACTCTCTTCCGGTGGCTATACTCAATGGCATTAAGAAACACGGCTCTACCACCACGCTCTATGATGGCACAGACGATTCAGCCACCAGCTTCGATAAACTACTTGGGGCAGCGATCGCATTAGCTGGAGTCATTAAAAAACAGACTAAAAAGAGGCGTGTTGGCATTCTCCTGCCTCCGGGAAAAGGTGGCATGATAGCGAACCTCGCTGTTGTCTTCGCCGGCAAAATACCGGTCAACATCAACTTCACCTCCAGCCAAAGTGCTATCCATTCATCAATCCGTCAGTCCGGAGTGGATAAATTCATCACTGCTGACCCCTTCGTTCGTAAGGCTCCATCGTTTCCGTGGCCACCTAACCGTGACCTCATTTTTATTGAGCGTGTCCTACCTACCATCAAGAAAAAGATCATTCGCTGGATCATCCTGATCAAGATACTGCCCACCTCTCTACTGATCAAAATCCTGGGCCTCTCAGACCTGCAAGGTGATGACGAAGCCATTCTTCTGTTCACATCGGGATCATCCGGAGAGCCTAAGGGGGTGCCGCTCACGCACCGCAACGTGCTTGCCAATGTCTGCCAATTTGGTTGCAAAATCCAGCTGCGCCATCAGGCCAAGATTCTTGGCTGCCTGCCGCTATTTCATTCCTTTGGAAGCACTGTAACATTGTGGTATCCCTGCATCGAAGGCATTAACCTGATCACCTATCCCAACCCGCTTGAAACAAAACGCCTCGCCGAACTGATCGGCATGCACAGCGCCAATTTATTGCTTTCCACTCCCACATTCTTGCGCGGTTACATGCGCCGCGTAAAACCCAATCAACTGCAGTCACTCGACTACGTGATTACGGGGGCCGAAAAACTTCCCCAATCGCTCGCCGAATCATTCCAAGAAAAATTTGGCATCCTGCCTATGGAAGGCTATGGCCTAACAGAGACCTCCCCTGCTACCAATGTCAACCTGCCTGACCCTACAAGCGAAGGTGATGCTCCTATTATCAGTACTAATCGCAGTGGCTCTGTCGGCAAATTCCTGCCGGGGATTGCTGTCAAAATGACGGATCCCGCGACTGGAAAACCATGCCCCATTGATACTCAAGGAACCATATGGCTTCGAGGCGCCAACGTTTTCCGCGGCTACCTTGACAATCAAAAAAAGACTAATGATGTGATCACTGATGACTGGTTCAACACGGGTGATATCGGCCGTGTTGACGAGGACGGCTTCTTGTTTATCGAAGGCCGCCTCTCGCGCTTCTCAAAAATAGGAGGTGAAATGGTCCCCCACGAAACCATCGAAGCCGCAATCATCAAGCTTCTCGGTCTCGATCATGAAACCGAGCGTCGCATTGCCGTTGTCGGCATCCCCGATGTGCAAAAGGGCGAGGCGATCGCCTTACTCACAACCGTCTGTGGAGAAACATTCCAGCAAGAGTGCATTGACCTTCGCTACAAACTTATGGACACAGGTTTACCAAGCCTCTGGTGCCCAAAAATGTTCATTCCCACGGATCAAATCCCTATCTTGGCCTCAGGCAAACTAGACATCAAAGGTTGTCAGGAACTTGCCGAACAACACGTATGAAAACTTTGATTTTCATATTACTTTCAGTGACATGGGCTAATGCCCAGATACCCACAGACTGCACCCAAGTAGTCGTTGGCATCTCAAATGGGTGGAACTCCTCACATGCCTCACTCACCCTGTATGAGAAAAAAAGCAGGACTTGGGAAGTGGCTGTTAACACATGGCAGGCACGACTTGGAAAAAACGGTCTTGCTTGGGGACGCGGCCTTCACCCCATCATCAAATCGTCAGCAGCCATCAAAATCGAGGGTGACAAACGTGCACCAGCAGGGATTTTTAAAATTGGCGGTGCTTATGGATATGCGCCAGAAATCACCCATCATCAGAAGTTACCCTACCGCCAAATTACGCCCAAAGACCTCTGGGTTGAGGATCAAACATCACCGCATTACAATAAGCACCTGATCATCAACAGCCTGCCCAAAACGACATGGCAGCAAAAGGCACAGATGAGACAACATGATGATGCCCACTCACTCAAACTCTACATAGCGCACAACGATGCCATACTCGGAGGCGAAGCTATTCCAGGACGAGGCTCAGCCATTTTTTTCCACATCTGGCGAGATGATGGTGACAGAGCAACAGCGGGATGCACCACCATGCCAAAGACCATGTTAACAAAGCTGATCGCACGTATCGACCCAGATCAAAGGCCCGTCTATGTGCTGCTTCCTCAATTTGAGTATCAACGTTTAAAAAAAAGCTGGCGACTTCCCTAAACTAAGGTCTAGTTCTTTTTGACGATCATCACGCACCCTATTTACGATGCTATCTTTTTCAAGCTGTTGGAATAATTCACGCCACTCGGAAGGTGATGAAATGATTGACGAAATAGTCAGTCTCGGCTTCGAGGATATTGAACTGAGTCACGGCATGACGATCAGTAAATTACCCGGCATCCAGAAAGCATACCAACAGGGTAAGTTTCGCTGCTCGGGAGTGCACAACTACTTCCCCTCTCCTGTCGAGGTCATGATCGACGCGCCGGATGCTTATGAGTTTAGCTCACACCGCCCCTACGAGCGTGCTCGAGCCATGGAGATGACGCTGCGCACCTTGGAGCAGGCTGCTGAGTTCGATGCCAAATATGTGGTCATGCATATGGGGTCTGTCCCGATGCCCTCTAAGAAGTGGACTAAACGGCTTACCCGAATGCTTAAAGATGGTCATCAACTGGAGCGCAGCTTTGCCAAGCATAAGCTGAAATTTGTTCGAAAGCGTGAGAAAATCGCCCCACTCTATTATCAGCGGGCCATTGAGGCGCTGGAGCAACTCTCTGAAAAAGCCGCGGAACTCAAAATCCCACTAGCGGTCGAATCGCGTAGCCGATATGAAGATGTCCCCAATGAATCGGAAATGGTTCGTCTACAGGAACACTTCAAAGACAATCCTTGGGTCGGTTATTGGCATGACTTCGGACACGTTCAACTGAAACACAACCTCGGATTTTTAGATCATGATCAATGGCTAGAAAAAATGGCACCCTATCTTATTGGCTGCCATGTACACGACGTCTATTGGCCAGATCGCGACCACCGTGTTCCCCTCACTGGCGAACTTAATTTCGAGAAGCTGCTTCGACACGTAGATCCCAAACTACCATTGGTATGGGAACTTTCGCCGACACGTGAGACAGATCAGATCAAGGAAGCACTTCAGGTATGGAAAGCTAAATTCCCTGAGACAATCGGTGCTTAGATCCCCATAGCAGATCTGACAGCCTCACGCTTCAATCTGAGTTCACGCCACTCATTAACCAGACGGGATGCCTCGATAACACCGCAGCCAGAGGGAACAGCAACATGATTGCCTTTCCAATGGATGCCTCTAATGGCTACCAGCGAAGTGAATAATCCGTCTTTAAGAAGACCGAACGGGGCGCCAAAACAAGGCGGGCAATCCAAGCGGTTTCGCCAACTTGAAAGTAGGTCCAAGGTCTCTTGAGTGCGTGGCAAAGGCCCTAATGCCGGGGTTGGGTGCAGTCTTTTGATAAGTTCATCAACACCTCTCTCAGCAAACAGCTCTACATTAATGGGAGTGTGAAAATGCACTAACTGACCTAAGTCGAGGATGCTCCTATCACTGCGCTCAACCGTGCCAATATCTGATAGTTTAGCGACCATGGTCTGTGCCACGAATTCATGTTCTCGGATCTCTTTGCCATCCACAGCAAAGACTGCGCGTTCATCGCTCTTTGCTGTTCCCGCTAAAGCCATCGTCTTGAGGGATCGGCCATCTTGCTCAAAGAGCAACTCAGGAGTCGCACCGCAAAAGCCGCTTCCATCACGACTCCAACCATAACTGTAAAAGGGCGCGCCTAAATTTTGCATTCCAGCAAGTAACGCATCTCCATCCCCCTTGATAAGCCGACCTATTTCCGTTGCCACCGGCACTGATTTCTCAATGACTCCTTTAACAATCATATCGTTAATCTCGGCAAAAACAGCCGCAAAGCTGTCCGCCTCAAGTTTATCCCACACTATTTCTAGTTCATCTTTACAATAGCCAATATCTGCCAAGCTAGAAACCTCAATGATTTCAGCAGGCACCTTCCACGGTTGATCACAAGACAGTGCGAAATCGTTGACATAAAATGCCGTGGTATTCTCTGGTGCTACTTTAAATTCATCAAAGGGACCAAGCCCGACAATATAATTGCCATCTCCTGCTTTCATGAAAGCCATACCCTCGCTTTGTCCTGGTCTGTGCACGCACCTAATCAATAGCGACAATGCACTTAGTCCAAGATTATTTTAACTCTAAACACATTTGGTATTTGGTATTTGGCTTTTGTGAATTAGAAGTGGTACATGGGCCGCATCCCTGAAGAGACTATTGAGCAGATACTTGCCGCCACGGATATCGTGGATTTGGTAGGCTCCTACTTACCCTTGAAGCGTTCCGGCTCCAACTTCAAAGCAAATTGCCCTTTCCATAACGAGAAGACTCCTTCTTTCATGGTCAATCCGGCAAGGCAGTCCTACCACTGTTTTGGCTGTGGCGAGGGTGGCAATGCCATTAGCTTTGTCATATCTTACGAAAACCTCCCCTTCCCCGATGCCATTAAAAAACTCGCTAACCGGGCTGGCGTTGTAGTCCAAGAGGACGTTTACGATCCAGAAGCAGATAAACGAAGAAGGAGGAAGTCTCGTCTTCTTGAACTGCACAACCAAGCTGCACGCTTCATGCATCAAGTGATGATGGAATCACCTGATGCTCAACATGCACGTGATTACTTAAAATCACGAGGTTACGGCAAGGGCATGGCAGAGAAGTGGGTTGTTGGCTGGATGCCTGAAAACCCTAGCACCTTTCTGAACTGGGCTCGCGAACAAGGTTTTACAGGGCGGGAATTATGCGAGAGCGGGCTGGCCGCGCTAAAAAATGAGAACAACGCTCGTTCAGGTATCTACGTGCGCTTCCGTGACCGGCTGATGTTTCCCATCCATAATGATTATGGTGATATCATCGCCTTCAGTGGCAGGCAACTTCGTGAGGATCCCAATAGCGGCAAATACATCAACTCCCCAGAAACCCAGCTTTTCAAAAAATCAAAGGTGTTTTTCGCTCTCGATAAAGCGCGGCGCCATATGACCAAGGATAAGTATGCTTTATTGTGTGAGGGCCAAATCGACGTTATCGCCTGCCATGAGAGCGGCATCGGCAGCGCCATTGCCACTTTAGGAACAGCATGCACACCAGATCACGCACGCCTGCTCAAGCGTTACACAAACGATGTCGTGATTTGTTTTGATGCTGATGCCGCAGGTTTCAAGGCCGCGGATAAAGCCTTTTCGATTCTAGCTCCTGAAGGCATGCATATTCGCATGGTGATCATGCCCCAGGGAGACGACCCTGACTCAATGATCAAGCGCGAGGGAGAAGATGCTTTCAAAACACTGGTCAAAAATTCCCGCGAATACTTCATCGTCAAATTAGAGCACGAGGCCTCAACTCGTGATTTATCATCCGTACGTGAGCGAACGAACCTGGCCAAGGAGTTGGCTAATCTCATTGCCTATGTTGGAGATAAGCTCAGCAAAGACGGCCTCATCAACCAGGTGGCAACGAGACTAGGTATCGGTGCGGAGGAAATGCGTGGTAGTGTCGTAGAGGCAGAAAAGCAACGGGCTCGCGGCAAGGTCTTCGAACAAAGGCAAGCATCTGCAGACAACAAATCGGACATGGCAATGGCTCCAAAGGTGCAAGCTACTCCCATGAACGGATCTATTGCCTACCTATGTCACTTGGCATTAACCTCTCAAGATGCACAGGATTGGCTTGGCGAGCAACTTGAAACCATTGTTGACCCTTTAAGCTCTCTCTCTGGAGGCTCGATCTTGCGTGATATTCTAGCTAAACTACCCAACCCCAACAGTGCTGCCGCGATTCAGACCTACCTCACCTCCCTAAAGCCTGATGACCAGCAAGCTTTACGCAACACCCTCACTGGAGATACCCCTGAGAGCCCTGTTCGTGCCGCTGAAGAAACAACGGCTATGCTGGTAAGCACCCATTTTCAAAATAAGGAGGCCGCAGTGCGCGCAAGATTACGCCAACCTGATCTAAGGCCAGAGCAAATGGTCGTCCTCATGAATGAAGCGAAGGAACTTCAGGATATTCTCAAGAACCTTCAACAAAGGTTCATTCGATAGAAACCCGCTGTTTAGTTGGTTACTGGTTTTGCCAGAATAACCGCATCACCCGGCTGGACCACCATGCCTGCCGTCATGCTTGGGTAGTCGATGTCTGCTATCACACGCTTTCCCTCGATCGCATTAATACTCAGCTTACCAATCAGCGTGGCACCTCTTTTAACAATCAGCTTGGTAGTATTATCTACAGGCATATTATCTGGCACGTCAATGACGGCAAAGCCCCAGTTGTGGTCGGTAGCGGTAATACGACCTTCCGCTTTGTTGCCCGCAATGCGCTTCTTTCGTTTTTGAATTCGATCGTTAAGATCGGTAATTTTTTGCTCATTGGCTGCCACACTCTCACTCACAGATTCAGCGAGTATTTGTTGATCCTCAAATTTCCTATTCGCTTTTTTTACGTCGTCCTCGAGTTGCTTAACAAGACCCGGAACCTGATTCAGCTCAATATCCCCGCCCAATTCCTCAAATGCGGCCTTGATATTGGCAATAACATCTTGGGTTTTTTTGAGCTGGCTATCCTGGTCTGCTATTTTATCGCTCCATTTCGATGCTTCGCGCTTCGCAAGCTTGATGTTCGCCTCCATGTTACCGAACTCAGCATCAGCCTCGGCAAGTGAAGTCTTTACCTGATCTCGCTCAGTCTCCATGTCCTTGGCTTCCTTCTTTGTTTTAATGATATAGGCACTACGAGTTTTGTTCTGCTGATCGAGCTCGATGCGATCATCTTGCAATATAGCAAATTTACTCATGGTGCTGTAGGAGAACCATGCCCCTGTGAGAATGATAACAATGGAGATAATATAGACGGCAAGTTTCATGGTCTTTGAGTGTGTTAAGGGAGAATTGAGGTGATTGATTTATAAAGTCATGCAGCACATGATAGGGTAAGGGTGTAGAAATGGAGATTCTACATATACTTTCATGTTATCGAGCTAGTAAACTCAGATCATTGGATGGCTGCTCTAGTTTTTCTTCTGCTACCACCTCATCCCCCGCTCGAAGCATGGTGTCATGGGACATGGAATCTATTACAATATCAGCGGCAGAGCGCCCTGCCTCAACCGCAGTCACTCTAAGCTTGGCGATCACTTCACCAGCTCTCACGACATTAAGCATGGAACCGGGAACAACACCTTCATTGTCTCCGCCGGCGAGAATCACAAACCCCCACCCACTGTAGATGGCGCTAATGCTCGTTTTGAGGCTCATCAGAGAACGACCCGTCGAGTAACCATCGATCACTTGGCTTAGGGATTGAATCTTTTGCTTGGCATCTTGATCTCGTTGGGTGAGCTTTGCTACTCGGTCTTCTTCGTTAGCTGTGCCTTCCTCCGCCTCCATGAGTTGATTACGCAGTCGCTTAAGCTTAGGTATGAGGTCATCTGGCTCAGGCAATCCTTTAAGAATATCTTCTGCTGTAGCGATCTGTTCTTCTTTGATGCTATGACTCTCTTCCAAGGAAGTGACTTCTTTTTTAAGATCGTCGTAGTCCCTGATAGCCGCGGCCAGCTTCTTGCCTGTCTCCACAAGTTGAAGCGTGAAGTCTGCCTTGGATTCCTCCGCCTCTTTGAATCTTTTTTGCTGATCCTCAAGCCTTTGGATCGTGTCCTTTTTCTGTACCTGCGCAGAGCGGAAATTATCAATTTCCTTACCATAAGCCTGCTGGTTCTTAAAAGCGACAAAAGCCGCGATAACCAAAACGGCAGCGGCTATGATTCCAATTATTTTAGACATGGCGGGTAGAAATTTGTTACAGATGTCCTGATTGACATAACTAACTTATCTTATTTTACAAATTTTATGCTTAACCCGCAATGCAAAATTTGTTTATTTTTATTTAGTTTTTCCTTGTATCTACCATGATCACGCAGCATTCGTACAGAAGAATGAACACCTTTTAGTGTCTATGCAGACTATTTTGCGCATTTTTTCCTATCTCGGTAAGTATCCTAAACTGGCTACTGCCCAGCTGGTTTGTGCCATTTTAATGACTCTTATGCTGCTGGTTTTTCCCGTGATGACGGGACGAATCAAGCGTGAGGTCATCGACGGTGGCGAGATTGAAAAGTTATGGCCATACGTTGCCGTCGTCGTCGTCGCCTTCTTTCTGAGGGACTTTTTCAACTGTCTGCGAATTCTGATCAACAACATCTTTGAGCAAAAAGCCATCTATGATTTGCGCTCATCACTCTACAACAAGCTACAGCGCCTCCGCTTGAAGTGGTTCGATGAACGGCGCACAGGAGATATTATGACCCGAGTGGCTGAAGATGTCCCGCAGATGGAACGTGTTCTCATTGACGGCATTGAACAGGGTCTCATCGCGCTACTTCAGGTGCTCATTGTTACCATCTTTCTCTTCACCCGCTCCCCCATCCTCGCGCTCAGCGCACTGGCACCATTACCCTTACTCATCATCGGGGCGTGGCTATATACACGTCACGCTGGCAAACGTTACCGGATTGTCCGCAAAGCCACTGGAGAAATGAATGCTATGCTTCACGATAACATTGCCGGAATAAGGCAAATTAAATCCTACGCTGCTGAGGATGACGAATTTGCCTGTTTCAATCAATCATCGGCTCAAGTGCGTGATGCTAATCTTACCGTGATGAAAGCGTGGGCCATCTACTCCCCCACCATGAGTTTCTTCAACTCCATTGGTTACACCCTCGTCCTCGCCATTGGTGCCTGGCAAATCTATCATCACGGCTTGGACAACGCCGTGCTATTGGAATTTTTCACCATCATTTGGGCCCTCTACGAGCCCCTTGGCAGACTCCATCAGCTCAATCAGATGGCGCAATCTTCAAGAGCCGCAGCAGAACGTGTGTTTACCATACTCGATGAAGAGGATGAAATCCATGCTACGGATGGGGCCGACTTACCGCAACCAACGCGCGGCCATGTGAAGTTTGAAAATTTGAGTTTTTCCTACTCAGCGCAACCAACACTAATGAACATTACTCTGGAGGCGCAGCCAGGTCAGACCATCGCTCTAGTCGGCACTACAGGCGCTGGAAAATCGACTATCGTCAATCTATTGTGTCGTTTCTATGAATATGACTCCGGCTCGATTACCATCGACCATACAGAGCTTAACACCATTTCGAAAAAATCTCTGCGTTCGACGATTGGCTATGTCACCCAAGATGCTTTCCTTTTTAATGGCCCAGTAAGGGAAAATCTGCATCTCGGAAAAAGGGACGCCTCTGATGCTGAAATGTGGAGCGCGCTCAAAGCCGCCAACGCAGATCAATTTGTCAGTGAATTACCGGAGGCCCTCGATACCATTGTCGGTGAGCGAGGAGTCAAACTATCAGGCGGTGAGCGCCAACGCTTATCCATTGCGCGAGCTCTGCTCAAAAACCCCCCTATCCTACTACTAGACGAAGCCACCGCATCTGTAGATAGTGAAACTGAACGTCTGATCCAAGAGGCCTTAGACCACCTGATGAAAAATCGAACCGCATTTGTGATCGCCCACCGCCTCTCAACGATTCGAAATGCCGACATGATTCACGTGCTTGACCGCGGCCAGATTATTGAGAGTGGGTCTCACGAGGAATTGATGAATAAAAACGGCAAATATGCTGAATTATCTCATCAATCATTCCTCAAATAAACATTCACTAATGCTCATCGGCAGATCCAGGCGAAATCCTGAGTCTATTCCTCTTGCCAGTGAACTTCTTTACCTTCAGCCCAGAGGTCCTCTAGGCTATAAATCTCACGCAAATCATTGTGCATGATGTGCACCATGACATCGATGTAATCAAGCACCACCCAGCGAGAAACCGCGTCGCCCTCTGCATTCACAGCACGAACCTGGTATTTCTCAATGATCTCATTTTCAACGTCTCGCATCACCGCTTTGAGGTGAGGCAGAGAAGTGCCTGAGCAGATAACCATGAAGTCCGTGAGCGTTGATACTCCGGCGATATCAATAACACGGATGTCATCAGCCTGCATTTGCTCCGCTGCACGGGCGCAAGCGATGGCAAGTTGTTGTCCTTCGATAGCCATGGGGTTGTTTGATTTATAGGGATAAAAAAACCGCCCTGATTGGCGGCGACTCATCAGTCATCGTTCACTGGTCGGCGGCTGGTGTAGCCGAGACCATACATTGAAAACAAAATGGAGCATAGCGGATTCGAACCGCTGACCCCCTGCATGCCATGCAGGTGCTCTACCAACTGAGCTAATGCCCCTTGTTTTCGGTATTACCGATCACATCTACTATGTAAATGAAACAGGTTGTGCGGGGCGGAGGTATCTCACTCAAGCCGCTGTGGCAAGATGTTTTTTACAGCTGAAGTAATCCGCCGCACGCTATTGAGCCGCTTTAAGCAACCACTTCCTGAGATCTTGCGCGGCTATTAAAGTGCGCTCAAGACGCAGATCCCTATTACCAATCCAAGTCTGGGACGAGTATACTGGGTGGGTCAACCAGGCTGAGGGCACGACACCATCACGGGATTCCATCGCTGAGCTTCCCTCTGTGAGCGAATTCCACCAGGCTATATCAAC
>CAWVVN010000003.1:0-43077 GCA_963933605.1 uncultured Verrucomicrobiales bacterium | reverse complement strand
CGTGGGATGGGGCAACCTCCATAATTAATTCGCGTCGGCCGAGGGTGACTTTTTTACCATCGACGCTTCCCTGCAAACCTTTACCGGCAATAGATAGAAAGTCTGAGACCTTCAGCTTTTTGCCACCACGCTTCTGGTGTTCGGTTTGAATGGCTCGCGAAAGGGGATGGGTTGAATTCAATGACAGGGATGCCGCCAGATCGAGCAGTCTTTGATCGCAGTCTGGCTGATCTGTTTCGATCTCGACGAGCTCGAGTTCGCCTTTGGTCAGCGTGCCGGTTTTATCCATGGCAAGGCGCGTGATTTTTGCGAGGCCTTCTACGGCGATACCACCACGGAACAGAATGCCGCGGCGGGCACCGCTGGCAATACCGGCGAGAATGGCACTGGGAATGGAAATGACCAGTGCACATGGGGAGCAGACGACAAGTAGTGTCATAGCTCGATAGAATGCCGATTTTTGACCTTCTTCGGCAATGAAAGCAGGCAGGTTCATGCCGTAATGCCAGACGAGAAACATAGCGAAAGAGAGCAGCAGGATGCCGATGGTGTAGGCTGTGCCAAAACGGTCTGTGAAGCGCTGGGAGGGAGCTTTTGATTGTTGAGCTTCTTTGATCAGAGAGATAATGCGGGCGTGGGCGCTGTCTCCGGCAACTTTCTGAACTTCGGCGTCAAGCTTGCCCCAGGTGTTGATCGTGCCGCCGAATACTTGATCACCAATGACTTTTTTAACGGGTTCGGCTTCTCCTGTTAGTGAGGACTCATCTGCGGAACTCTCGCCGGCAATGACCGTGCTGTCAGTCGGAAATTGCTCGCCTGGGAGAATGCGAATGTTGTCACCGACACGTAAGTTGGTGACCGCCACCTCCCGAACTGTATCATCAGGCTCGATGAGTAGAGCTTGCTTGGGGGCATCGTTGAAAAGTGAGCGGATCTCCCGCTCGGTTCTGGCCATGGCCATCGCCTCAAGAGCTCCGCTGAGGGAGAATAAAAACAGCAAGGCAGCGCCCTCCCACCATGCGCCGATGAAAGCAGCGCCAAGAGCGACGGCAACCATCAAGAAATGAATATCGAGCCGCAGTTTTCGCAGCTTTTCGAGGGTGTCCAGTGCAGCGTCCCAGCCGCCGGTCATGTAGGCGATGAGATAGATACCAAGCGCTATGTTTTCGCTGTCCGGAAAGCGCTGGGTGATAATCCCAGCTACGGTAGCAAGTCCGCAAAGAATTGCGCTACCGAGGAGAAGAGGCCAGGAATTTTCACTGTGATTATTCATAATGGCACAGATTCAATGTAGCCAATTATGAATCAACAAGAAACAGAAAAACCTATGAGACTGATTCTCAATAATCATCGATATCAACTTGGGTTGCGCAGCCCTTCTGGGCTGTCCAAGCTATCGAAGTCGTCTGAGTCTTCAGCATTGCGACTGGCGATGATGGTTAGAACCTGGCAGTTATCATCACAAGGCAGATCCGGTGTGAAGTCACCGATGACTTGTTTGGTGGTGAAGCCGGCATGTTTGAGAAGAAGCGCCATTTCGCGTTGCCAATACCATGTCAGTTTTTGTGCGCTGGTGCTTTTCTCTAACACTTTATTTTTATCGTCTACTATTTCGTAGCGGTGTTCCCTTGAGAGGATCTGTGAGATGCGCCTAATCTCAAAGCTTGTATAGCAGCGCGCGTTATTGCCCTCCGGGGTCATCGCTTCTTGATCCAAATACCACGCTCCCTCCTCGAGTTCTCCGGTGATTTCTGCCCAGGGAATAAAGGTGCTCAGGTAGAGGCCGCCTCCGGGGTGCAGGTGCTGGTAGATGTTGTTGAGCACGCTGGATATTTGCTCGGGCTCAATGAGCTGAAGGGTAAAGGCAGGGATGGTGATCGCCCCATAGGTTGAACCCGTCTGAAAATTTTCAATGCTGGCTTGATGTAAAATAGGCTCGAATGCCGCAGTTTTTTCTCGGCACAGTTGCAACATATCGTGCGAGTTATCTAAGCCTTCGATGAGGTAGCCTTTTTCTAATAAAGGCGTTAATAACCTTCCTGAGCCACAACCTAGCTCTAGTGCTGTTCCGGCATACTGCTGCAGAAATTCTTCGATCAGCGCGAGCTCTTCACTTTGGCCCTCAGCCGCCCAGAATAAGTCATGCAGTTTGGCTTCTAGTTGATCATACATAAGGGTTGAGTGGTAATGTTAACGTATACACTAGGCAGGCAGACTTGTTGGGTGTTTTGTTAGGCATCTTGTGGTCTGATCATCGCATAAAGCGTTGTCCCGGGTGATGGCGTCCGCATCTTATCATAAGCGACTTCTAGGCCCTTATCCTCGGTGACGCGGAAGAGAAGGATGTGTTCCTCGCCATAAATCTTCTGAAAATCATCAAAGGTGAACTGCTCGGTGATGGTGGTTTTTTTAATGACAGCGCCCTCAGCAGCGAAGCGTTCCAACCTATTAAATTGAGGCCTTGAGGGAAAACAAATGCGTCCACGCATGTGTGAGGCGACCGCTGTCTGGTGGTGATCATCATCGTCGATGGGCGCTACCTGCCAGACATTTTCACTGCCGAATACATGGATGAAGTGATGGGCGGCAAGTGAGTTCACCTCGTCATTGGGTGTCGTTGTAACAAGCTGTCCAAGCCCGGTAAGCTCGAGCTCGTCCTCGACATACTCGGAAAGAATATTAGCACGAACCGCGGAGAGTCCATCAAGTTTGGCACGGGCAACGTTGTTGTAATTGGTGTCTAAAAGCAGAACGTGATGACCGTCATCCTTCAGGGCCTTGGCAACTAGCCTGGCCCAATGTCCAGCACCCGCAAAAAGGACGCCGCGCGGGTTATCCGAGGCAAGGCCCAGGCGTCGCGCGAGCGGTCCGGAGAGGAGTCCGTAAAAAGCCACGGTGCCAACGATGACAATGAATACGAGAGGCACCATCTGGTGGCTGGCCAGCCCGATCTCTTGGCTCATTCGGCCCTGTTGCACTGCGTGATCGAATTCTAGTGCAAAGACGGCCGTAACCGCGGCGGCCACGATTCCTCTCGGTGCCATGGCTGAGAGAAAGACTTGTTCTTTAAAAGTAACCTGTTTGGAAAATAGATTTGCGCCGAAAACGGTAAGCGGGCGAACGACAAAGATCAGCATAGCCAGAAGGCCGAGACCGGGTAGCAGCGCCTCGTTCAGTGCGCTGAGAGCCACCCGCCCTGAGAGCACGATAAAAAGCACAGAGATGATAAGCACCCGGAGGTTTTCCTTAAATTCCAAGATGTGCTTTACAGATACTGATTTCTGATTTGCCAGCGCGATTCCAAGAACCGTGCAGGTGAGCAAGCCAGACTCAGCTTGAATGGCATTGGACACAGCAAATGCGGTCGCAGTGACTGCCAGCAGAAAAACGGAATGCAGGTAGTCTGGGATAAGGTGAAACTTGAGCAGCAGCTCGATTATTTTTGCCAATACAAGCGCGAGTACAACGCCGACGAGCAAGGTCAGGCCAATCGCACGCAGGATTTCCTCTCGAGCCGCATCAAGATTGCCAGCAATGGCCACCTGATAGACAAGCACGGCGAGCATCGCGCCTATAGGATCGATGACAATGCCCTCCCATTTAACCACATTGCCTATTTTTCGTGACGGCTTGATATGCCGGAGTAGTGGTGCAATCACGGTAGGTCCTGTGACCACCAGAATGGCGCCTAGGAGAGCTGCGACTCGCCAGTCGAAACCGAGTACATACTTCATCCCTGCATAGCTAAGGAAAAAACTAATGGCGACCCCTAGAACACACAGCCTGATTACCGGGGTGCCACTTTCCTTGAGATCTGAAAATTTCAGCGTTAGGCCACCTTCAAAGAGGATGATGGCAACACAGAGCCCGACAGCTGAGAGTAAGACGCTGTCACCCACCAAGTAGTCATCAATGGTCGCCCCAGCAAATTGCCCTAAGCCGAAGCCAAAGGCCAACAACACCAGGATGGACGGCAGCTTGCACTTCCAGGCAAGCCATTGTGCCGCAATGCCGAGCGCAAGTACCAGGGTGAAGTAGGTAAGAGGTGTCATTTAATGATGAGTTATTGAATAGCGAAAAACGGTTAATGACCATTGTAATTAGCATCAATTTTAGTAGCTGCTCATCGCCGAGAAATAATAGATGGCGGCTTGACGGGAGGGGGCAATTTGGCCAGTATCTAAACCTACCATCTCATGTAGTTTGTCGTGATCTCCCTTACTGCTGCTATCCCTTACTGATCATCAACACCCAGACTGTATTGTGTACGCCAACGAAGACTATCTCCTCGAACTAATTACGGAAGCGGGCTTGGTAACCGTCGAAGAAATCGAGGGCGTCCGAAGCAAATTAGACGAGAGGGAGAGTGTGGTTGAGCGCTTGATCACCAGTAAGCGTCTCACCGAGGAGCAGGTAGCTCGAGTTTCAGCTCAAAGTGCTAGTATGCCTTTTATTGATTTGGAGCATACGCCCATTGCTCCAGATGTATTTGAACAGATTCCCGATGATATTGCCAAACGATTCCGGGCGGTTCCCGTATTTGATGATGGAGCTACTTTGACGGTGGCGGTTGCAGACCCCCTCGATTTCGAGGTGCTCGATGGCCTGCCCCACATCATCAAACGTGAAATCAATCCCGTATGTGCAACAGCCTCAGCGATAGATCTTACCATCAGGCAGAACTATGGTGGCGAAGTCTTGGAGGAAGAGACCGAGTCTGAATTTACCGTCGTCACGGAAGAGGGCGCAGAGGACGCCTCTGATGATGATGCGCCGATTATTAGAATGGTGTCTACCATGCTACTTGAGGCATTTAAGTTGACGGCAAGTGATATCCACCTCGAGCCGATGGAGACAACATTGCGGATACGTTATCGTGTTGATGGTAAGCTCATAGAAGTGGATAATCACCCCAAGAAGCTCCATCCAGCAATCGTGGCGCGTATCAAGGTGATGAGCGGCACGATGAGTATCGCGGAAAAGCGCTTGCCGCAAGATGGGCGTATTCAGATACGAGTGGCCGGCAAGGAAGTGGACCTGCGAGTATCTTCTGTGCCGAGTAATCATGGCGAGAGCATCGTCATGCGTATTTTAGATAAGACTGCGCT
Source organism: uncultured Verrucomicrobiales bacterium (assembly GCA_963933605.1). GTDB lineage: Bacteria > Verrucomicrobiota > Verrucomicrobiia > Verrucomicrobiales > Akkermansiaceae > Oceaniferula. The sequence goes on along the minus strand of CAWVVN010000003.1, from coordinate 37,969 downwards.
TATGCTTGGGCTGCCAGAACTCGGCTTTTTCTCTGACGATCAGGAAGAAATCAACGAGCTTATCCGCATGCCAGACGGAATTATTTTGGTAACTGGACCGACCGGTTCGGGCAAGACCACTACGCTCTATGGTTGCTTGAACACCATCAACAAACCCGACCGTAAAATCATCACGGTTGAGGACCCGGTAGAGTATGAGCTCCCTGGTATTAATCAGGTGATGGTGAAAACAGATATAGGCATGACCTTTGCCGCGGCACTTCGTGCCATGATGCGTCAAGCCCCCAATGTTATCATGCTGGGAGAGATTCGTGATAAGGAAACGGCGGGCATTGCCATCCAGGCGGCACTGACCGGACACCTGGTATTTTCTACCTTGCACACCAATGACGCACCAGGCGCTGTGGCCCGACTTGTCGACATTGGCATTAAACGATTTCTCATCGCGTCAGCGGTGAGAGCCATTATTGCTCAACGACTGGTACGTAAGCTGTGTCCGAATTGTAAACTGCCAGCGACACTCAACGAGCGTGAGATGCGGACCTTAAACCTTGATCTTCGTCAGGTTGCTGAGAGTAACATTATGGGACCTAAGGGCTGCGAAATGTGCCGTAACATAGGCTATCGAGGCCGGCTAGGAATCTTTGAAACGTTTAAAATAGATGACGAGGTTCGCCACCTCATTAATGACAACCTTACATCACCTCAACTACGCCGCAGAGCTCGCGAACTGGGCATGCGTACGCTCCGAGAAGATGGCATTCGCAAGGTGCTTGCAGGCATCACCTCTCCGGATGAAATCCTCCGCGTGACGATGTCAGATGATGATTGATCATAAAACTCAGCCTCACACATCCCGCTAAGCACACTCCGCCAAGCAAACCCGCTACGACTAAAGCGCCGCCTATCCTCAGGATAGGCAACGCATCATTAACCAACTTCCATGGACAACGCACAACTTATCGACATCTTTATGAGCCGCGGCTTGGTGGATCAGTATCTTGCTGATGACATCCTCATGGAGGTCGAAAATAGCGGCAAGGAAGTCGCAGAGATTTTAACCGACTATGAGGTGATCCAGAACCAGGAGGATGTCTGGCCGATCGTCGCCAATGAACTTGGTGTAGGTATCATTAAAGACCTGCTTCACTTTAACCCACCACCTGAATTACTGGCAATTGTTCCGGGAGGCATGGCCCGTTTGCACGGGGCGCTACCAGTGAACTATGATAGTGAAGGGCTTACGGTTTGCTTGGTAGATCCACTTAATCCACAAGTGCTTGAGGATTTGCGCTTTGCTTTGGGCAAAGAGATCATTCTTGCCGTAGCCCCCAGTCACATTGTTGAGAAAAAAATCAATGAGGCATACGGTGGAGAGGGACAAGCGCTGGATGAAATTCTCAGCCAGCTAAAGGCAGGAGCAGACGCAGCAGGCGATAACACCGGCCAGAATGCGGAAGTCGAGGCAAACTCAGCACCCATTATCCGTTACGTTGACTTAGTACTTTATCAGGCGATTAACGAGGGCTCATCTGACATTCATTTTGAACCCTTTGAACAGGATTTTAAAATACGCTATCGTGTAGACGGCGCGCTTTATGAGATGGCACCACCACCACCGCATCTTGCCCTGCCGATTATTTCCCGTCTCAAGGTGATGTCGAACATGAACATTGCCGAAAAGCGCCTCCCGCAAGATGGCCGTATCGTTAAGCACATTGGCGAGAAGCAGGTCGACATGCGAGTCTCATCACTGCCTACGCAGCACGGTGAAAGTATTGTGCTTCGAGTGCTTGATCGGAGTAATATCAACTTGAGTCTAGATAAGCTTGGGATGCCACCGGCCATTTTTGAATACATCAACAAGACCGTGCGTAAGCCCAATGGTATTTTTATCTGCACCGGCCCTACGGGCGCGGGTAAAACGACAACCCTTTACGCGGCCCTGAAAGAGATTAACACGGTGGATTCCAAGCTTCTTACGGCCGAAGATCCTGTGGAATACGATGTAGACGGTATTGTTCAAGTTCCTGTGTATGAGTCGATTGGGCTGACTTTCTCGAGAATTCTCCGAGCCTTCCTTCGACAAGACCCAGACCGCATTTTGGTCGGAGAGATTCGTGATTTAGACACTGCCCAAATCGCGATACAAGCTTCCTTAACGGGCCACCTCGTGCTGAGCACTTTGCACACCAATGATGCGCCGGGTGCGGTGACTCGACTCATTGACATGGGAACAGAGCCATTCTTGGTGGCAGCCTCATTGGAGGGTATTCTTGCCCAGCGGCTTTTGCGCACTATTTGTAAGGATTGCCGTGCATCCTATGAACCGAATGAAGCTCTGCTCAACCAGCTTGGCGTATCCTCGCACGAGTTAGGGGACAAAGAATTCTACACTGGTCGTGGATGCGACGTATGTGATCAAACCGGGTACAAGGGTCGCCGCGGTCTTTTTGAGCTGCTGGATATGACAGATCCGATTCGGGAACTCGTCACCGACCGTGCTCCTACCGTTGTCATTAAGCAAAAAGCGATCGAGCTGGGAATGAATACTCTGCGTGAGGATGGGCTGCGTAATATTTATGATGGCAATACAACCATCGAGGAAGTGCTTAAGTATACCTAAGTGAGGTAAGGCACCCATGGGGCAGAACAGGGAGAGAAGTCGTGAAAGTTATTAATCCTGTGTTTCAGGGAGTCTCGGCCATGATCTGAAACTGATTGAAATTTTGTATTTCCAAACGCCCTCGTATTTAGCACAGTAGTCGGAGTATTCATTTAAGAACAACAAATTATGGCCAACTTTCTATATCTAGCGCTCGATGCTAAAGGCGAACAAACAACCGGTAGTGTTCAGGCAACAAGTGAATCAGATGCTATTCAGCAGCTTCGATCGCAGGGGCTCTACCCAACGCAGGTTGTTCAAGAAGGCAAAGGAACGCTAGGAGAGGGAGCTAAAGGTAAAACCCGGGGCAAGAAAAAGGTCAAAAAGAAAGCGGGAGGCAAGGTCAAGGCCGAGGTGCTGTCGATCTTTACCCGTCAGCTTGCCACCCTCATCGAAGCAGGTCTGCCGTTATTGCGTGGTCTCAACACACTCGAAAAACAGGAGGCGGATCCGGTCATGCGTGCCACGATTAACGCATTATCTGAGTCGGTGCAATCTGGTGCTACATTTTCGGAAAGCCTCGCCCAACACCCAAGGATTTTCAACAAGCTGTTTGTTAACATGGTCAAGGCGGGTGAGCTTGGTGGTGTTTTGGAAGTCGTACTCGTTCGCCTTGCTGAATACGCAGAGAAAGCGGCCAAGCTTAAGAGCAAGCTCACCACCGCCATGGTTTACCCTTGTATCGTGATGTTCATTGCTGTTGGCATCTTAATTTTCTTGTTACTGGTGGTGGTGCCTAAATTTAGGGAGATGATGGCGGAAGTTGGAGAGTTGCCTCTCATCTCCGAAATCGTTTTTGGAGCTTCTGAGAATATGTTGGCAAGGCCCTTTATATTGCCGAATGCTGTCTGGTTGTTTGTCGTATTTGGAATTTTCCTCGTGATTTTCAAGGCGTGGGCGGGAACAAAAAAAGGTCGTTTCATCGTCGATACAGTAATGATGAAACTACCTATTTTGGGTGACTTGCAGAGCAAGAGCGCAATCTCGCGTTTCACAAGAACGATGGGAACACTGGTCACTTCCGGTGTGCCTATCTTGCAAGCATTAACCATCACCAGGGATACGGCTGGCAATGTGGTGGTGGCAAAAGCTATTGAAAGTGTGCATGATGGCGTTAAAGAGGGGGAGGCTATGGTCACCCCTCTGCAAGCATGTGGTATCTTTCCGGGAATGGTGATCAGTATGGTGGACGTTGGCGAAGAGACCGGTCAGCTGCCAGAGATGATGCTTAAAATTGCCAATGTCTATGATGATGAAGTCGATGCGGCGGTTGGCGCTCTTACTGCGGTCATCGAGCCGATCATGATTGTCTTTCTGGCAGCTATTGTTGGCGCAATCGTGATGGCCATTTTCCTTCCTCTGATCAAGATGATGCAGAGTGTTGATGGTTAAGCTTAGCGGTCATTGTCAGAGTCAAAGGTCGTGCGCAAATAAACAGAAACTATATTTGTGAGCGCAAATCAACTGGGGTATACTAATAAGCAACTCAATATCAATCAGTCATGATCAAAACTCAGCCACAGCATCGGAATGTGATGAAACCCGCTTTCACACTTTTGGAGATAATCACAGTGATGGCAATCATTGCCGTGCTGGCAAGCCTGACCTTCGGAGGCATGAGCTACTACGGCGATAAGATGAAGTATTCCAGAACGGAGGTGCTTATCGCGAGTATTGAGCGGGCGCTAGAGGATTATAAGAGTGATAATGGTAGCTACCCGTCAGGCAATATAGGAAATCTTTTTAATGCATTGTATGGTGATGGAACCAACGTGTACCTTGATACCCTGAATCCCGATTTCAAGGGCAAGCAACGCAATGTCAGCGAGTCCGCGCCTTATAATATCGTTGATGCATGGGGCAAGGCTCTGCGGTACAGGCATGATTCAAATACTATGGCGAATCCGAAACAAGATTATGATCTCATATCACTGGGCCCAAATGGTGTGGGCGACTATGCTTCAACGGCAGAGTGGGCCAAAGCTGACGACATCAAAAACTGGTAAGTTCCAGTAGGCTTTATTTTAAAAGATGTCCACTGCGGCACAGCTGCGTGCCAGTGCCTTTAACTTCATGCCCTTAGCATGCATTGATCTTTACATCGTTAGGTCTGCCACCTAGTACAGGTTCATACCAACCCATTTTTATGTCAGAAGAATCTCTCCCATCGGAAGCCGCCAATGAGCAGCCGAGCCCCAAACCCGCCGCTCAATCTGCCAAAGAGGCAAACAAAAGCTCAGAGCAAAAAACCGATCATGCCGACAGTAAGCCAGCTGAGATAAGTGAGGCCAACTCGGAGCAGCGCCCGCCCATTAAACGCAACGTGCGTGGGGCAAAAAAAGCCGCTGCAAAAAAAGAAGGCAAGCCAGAGGCTAAGAAAGATAAGCGCGAAGAAGACAGTGCTGAAGAAGGCAAGCCATCAACAAACAGTAAGCCCTCTCAGCCAACCGGCCGTGAGCGTGGTCGCGGACGCGGACGCCAGGGCAAGTCACAAGGCGATGAGCCGAAGGTAGAACTGGATGATAAAAAAGTCGCCAAGCGCGCGTGGAAAATTTTTCTTGGTGAAGTGGGCGAAGAGGGCCTTGCTTTGATCGCGGATAAAGATGCCCGTGAGATGGCTCGTCGCAGCTTGAGAGTTGCCGAGATTTACTCGCGAGAGGAAGCGGCACTTTACAAAAAATCCAAGTAAGCAGCTTGTTGCTTGCTACTGTGACGAGCTCACAGCGGAGGTGGTTCTTCAGAGAGCAACACTCTCAATTTCCTGCTGCGTCAAATTCCGGTATTGTCCAGGCGCGAGGCTTTCATCGAGCTGGATAGCGCCCATGCTGAGTCGGTGCAGGGAGGTGATGCGATTGCCCACTGCGTGGAACATGCGTTTAATCTGGTGGTAGCGGCCTTCATAAATGGTGATTTGGGCACGCTGGGCTGATAGGATCTGTAATTCGGCAGGCTGGGTAGTCAGGTCCTCATAAGCAAAATAGATACCTTGCTGAAAAAGCATGGCCGTTTCTGTGCTGATGGGCTCAGCGGTGGTGACCTCATAAACCTTGGGAACGCCCTCCTTGGGTTCGGTCAGCCGGCGTGACCACTTGCCGTCGTTGGTGAGAATGAGTAGCCCCGTACTGGCGCGGTCAAGTCGACCTGCGATATGCAGTGTTTCAGGCGCATCAATGAGCTCCATGACGGTGGGGTGCTCGTCATCGACGGTCGCACTGAGATACCCTGCTGGTTTGTTGAGCATCAAGTAGACGGCGGACGTATCACGCAAGACCCGATCATCGAGAGTCACCTGAGTGAAGTCGCCAATGTCGCTTTGGCTGTCTCTCTCCACCTTACCATCCACGGTGACTCTGCCCGCGGCGAGTATACGGCGCACGTCATTTTTACCATGGCTCGTATGGTGGTAGAGGAAGCGGGAGAGTTTCATCAGTGCGAGAGTGCCCACGACAGGCGACGAAGGAAACTAGGAAATAAGTGAGCTTGATGGCAAAAGAAATATCTTTAGGCTGAACAATGATTTGATAAATGAGACATTCTAGTTTGATATAGTGAAGCAACGACAATTGCGCAGCAAAAACGCCTGCCTAATAAACCATAATAAAAAAGTGATGATCAAAAATAGAGCGACAACGGCAATGCTAGGATTTTGCCTATTATTCTGCCTACTGGCAGCCGCCTGTGCCCCAAGCGGAGGGGTGAGATCATCTGGTGGCTCATCTGATGGTTCAGGCCGTGACCGGGATGAAGCAGCGGTCTGGAGTAAAGTTCCAGAGGTGGTGAATGCGACCAATGAAATGCGCGAGGTGATGAAGGCCAAGGTGGCTGACAGGGAGGTAGTCGCCGTGTTGCAGTGGCGCGCTTTCAATGGTCGTAGAGATGCCCTGCAGACAACATGGTATGGCGACATGGGTTCACCACCACCGACGTATGTAGCAGAGTCATTGCTTATTTCTATGGATGGAAGAGGGTTGATGGTGCCGATGGCACAAACGCGTTATTTGTGCTCTCAGTGGATGAATGACAGCGCCAGACTTGGGCTTTATTTGAAGGGAGAAAATCTCTGTATTCATGTCACGGTGGGAGATGGTTCTGATGCTTGGGTTGCAAGCTACATCATCAATCCTGATACCGGAGCCCTGCTTTCCCACAGCGTAGAACGCGCATCGGCATTTCGCAAAAGAGTGAAGCTGCGCTAGTCATGTCACGCGCGCCAACGGAGTTTGAGCAGCGGGTTTATGACCTGGTTCAAGGCATTCCTATCGGCGAGGTCGTGACTTATGCGATGCTGGCCGAGGCTCTCGGTTGTGGCTCGGCCCAGGCAGTAGGCCAGGCACTGAAAAGGAATCCGTTTGCACCTCAGGTGCCATGTCACCGAGTCATTCGCACAGATTTGAGCATCGGTGGTTATGTCGGCGAAACGCAAGGGGCGAAACTGGAGCAAAAGCGATGCCTGCTGCAAAAAGAAGGGGTAGAGTTTGACCGTGAAGGCCGCTTACTCGATGAGCAAAGGGTATGTGCTAAGCTCTAAGGTGACAGGCTTGCTTAACGTAAACCAACAGCCTTGCGAACGCGGTCGAGTACTTTGGTAGACTCTGCTCGTGCTTTTTGAGCGCCTTGGGCAATGACCTCATTGACGTAATCCAGATTGTTTTCGAGCGACTCGCGCTTTTCCCTCACCTGGCTGAAGTATTCCCAGTAGGCATCAAAGACACGTTGTTTGAAGTCACCATAGCCAAATCCGCCGGCTTGGTGGTCATTGATCATTTGTTGCATGGCCTCATCGTCGGCAAAGAGTTTGTAGAGAGCAATGACGGTGGAGCCATCGGTGGCTTTGGGATCCTCGACGGGTGTGGAGTCCGTGACGATGCGCATGATCGATTTGCGGATGGCTTTTTTGCCGCCAGCAAGAGGAATGGTGTTGTTGTAGCTTTTGGACATCTTTTGTCCGTCGAGACCAGGCACGACAGCGGTGTGATCTGCGATTTGGGCCTCTGGGATGGTGAGTGTCTCTTCGCCAAAGCGATCGTTGATCTTGCCGGCGAGATCACGGGTCATTTCAAGGTGCTGTTTCTGGTCTTTACCAACGGGAACTAACTCGGCGTCGTAAAGCAGGATATCGGCGGCCATCAGGGTGGGGTAGGCAAAGAGGGCGTGGTTGGGGCTCAGCCCTTTAGCGATCTTGTCCTTGTAGGAGTGGGCCCGCTCGAGCAGCCCCATAGGACACACTGTAGAGAGAATCCACGCCAGCTCGTTGACTTCGGGCACATCGGACTGGCGGAAAATGGTTGCCTTGGCTGGGTCGAGCCCGCAAGCAAGCAAGTCGATGGCAAGGTCTTGGATGTTGCTGCGCAGCGTGCCTGCATCACTCATGCTGGTCATCGCGTGATAGTCAGCGATGAAGTAAAACGCCTCGCCCTTGTCTTGCAGTTGGACGGCTGGCAGCATGGCGCCAAAGTAGTTGCCAATGTGAAGTTTGCCGCTGGGCTGAATGCCGGTAAGAATACGCATGGGGTTTTTTTAAGGGGAAAGAGTGAAGAATCAATCCTCTATTTACAGGCATCGCATTCCCCGTGCCTACGTGAGGCTTATATGATAGGCACCATTACGTTCCGCAAAACGTCTCGGCGATGATTTCCTCAGGCCTTGGAGGAGCTTCTAGATCAGCGTATTCCGCTTGCTCCGCGTAGGGGTTTTGCAGAGCCTTGGTGAGTCGGTGAAACGGGGAATAGTCGCCCGCGTAGGCGCTTTGAATCGCTTGTTCGACCCGGTGGTTGCGTGGAATCAGGATGGGGTTGGCTCTTTGCATCGTCGTAAGTATGGTCGCTGCTTGTTGGGCAGAATCCACGGCATTCTGCCACCGGGTAAACCACTGCAGGAAGGTATCCTGATCGGCAAACAGGGAGGATAATGCCACGGAGGAATTGCCACTCGCAGCGCATGTCAGCTGCCGGAAGAAGAGGGTAAAGTCGACCTGCTGGTTAGCAATGAGTGAGAGGCCGTCCTGGATGAGTTCATCGTGCTCGGTCTGGTTCTGGGTGAGCCCAAATTTGGCGCGGAAGCGGCGCATGTATTGCTGGCTGAAACACTCGGAAAATCCAGCGAGGGTTTTTTCTGCAATGGCGAGGGATTTCTTTTCATTTTCGTCCAGCAGAGGCAGCAAGGTTTCCGCAAGGCGACTCAGGTTCCAGAGTGCCATGTTGGGTTGGTTTTCCCAAGAGTAGCGTGCCTGTCGATCGATCGAGCTGAAGACACACTGCGGATGGAAGGCGTCGATGAAGGCGCACGGGCCGTAGTCGATGGTTTCGCCGGAAATGGCTGTATTGTCGGTATTCATCACCCCATGGATAAACCCGAATGACATCCATTGGGCGATGAGCTCCGCCTGCGCAGTGACGACACATTTTAAAAATGCCGTGTAAGGTGCCGTGGGGTCGGCGGTGGCCAAGCAACTGGGGTAGTGCCGCGCGATGGCGTAGTCGGCTAAAATGCGGACGGAATCGGTGTCTCTCTGGGCTGCAAAGTACTGAAAAGTGCCCACCCGAATATGGCTTGATGCTACCCGTGCGAAAACGGCACCGGCGAGGTCACCTTCTTGGCGCAGTACGGACTCACCCGTAGTGACGGCCCCGAGTGCACGTGTTGTGGGCACGCCCAATGCCGCCATGGCCTCACTGACGATGTATTCACGGATCACGGGGCCAAGCGCCGCCTTGCCGTCGCCGCCTCTGGAAAAAGGGGTTCTTCCCGATCCCTTGAGCTGGATGTCACGGCGGGTGTTGGACTTGTCGTTGACCTCGCCTAACAGGATGGCGCGGCCGTCTCCTAGCTGCGGCACAAACCCACCGAACTGGTGGCCGGCGTAGGCCTGGGCCAGAGGCTCGGCACCATCGGGGATGAAATTGCCGGCGAGCATGGCAACACCCTCAGGCGATTCCAGCCAATGAGGGTCAATCGAAAGCTCCTCCGCAAGTTTGGAGTTTATCCCGATCAGTTTAGGGGCCGGGACGCGGGCAGGATCCTGTTTTACATAAAAATGCTCTGGCAGCTCAGCATAGGTGTTATCGAAACGGATCTGAGGCAGGGCATCACTCATTACTTCGCCAGTATGATCGTGGGAATCTTAGAATAGCGACTAAAATTTGTGTGCCGATCATTCTAGCTGGTTTGTGAAATTCTGGCCTTGCATGGATGCTTAAGAATGATTAAGTAATCCTCTAGCCCCGCTACAGCCCCTTTTCCGACGATGCTTCCCCCTATGGATGAACTAGATTTTACAGCCGGAGATGACTCCGAGGATGGTAGCGCGCACGAGCATCAGGATCTGAGGGGCATGTATGCTGATTACTTTCTGGATTACGCCAGCTACGTGATCATGGAGCGTGCCGTGCCGCACCTCTCCGACGGTCTGAAACCAGTGCAGCGCCGTATTCTGCATTCCATGCGCGAGCTTGAAGACGGTCGCTACAATAAAGTAGCAAACGTGGTTGGTAATACGATGAAGTACCACCCTCACGGGGATACATCTATTGGAGACGCGATGGTGCAGCTTGGCCAAAAGGAGCTGCTCATTGATACCCAAGGTAACTGGGGCAACGTGCTGACAGGCGATAAAGCCGCCGCGTCGCGATATATTGAGGCTCGGTTAACGCCCTTTGCCCTCGAGGTGGCATTCAATCCAAAAACCACCGAGTGGACGAGTAGTTATGACGGCCGCAACAAAGAGCCTGTCACTTTACCCCTCAAGTTTCCACTTCTTCTCGCCCAAGGTGTTGAAGGTATCGCGGTGGGCCTTGCCTGTAAAATGCTGCCGCACAACTTCATCGAATTACTCGAGGCATGCATCGAAGCACTGCGCAAAAAACCTTTTGAACTGCTTCCTGATTTTGCCACCGGAGGCATCATGGATGCGAGCAACTACAATGAGGGTCTACGGGGCGGCAAGTTGCGTGTCCGCGCAAAGGTTGAAATTGAAAAGAAACGCATTTTACGCATTACCGAGGTTCCCTATGGAGTCACCACAGGTAGCCTGATGGACAACATTGTTGCGGCTAACGAAAAAGGAAAAATCAAAATTTCCAAGGTAATCGATAACACCGCGGCTCAGGCGGAAATCCTCATCCACCTTCCTGCTGGCGCAGACCCAGAAATGACGAGAGATTCGCTCTATGCGTTCACAGATTGTGAAGTCTCCATTTCACCGAATGCCTGTGTCATTTATAAAGGTAAACCTCGTTTCATGGGTGTGAGCGAAATGCTCAAGCACAGTGCTGCGCAAACGAAGGATCTGCTAAAATTAGAGCTCGAGATCCGACTTGGTGAGCTTCAGGAAAAGTGGCACTTCTCTTCCCTAGAGAAAATCTTCATTGAGAATCGAATTTACCGCGACATCGAAGAATGTGAAACCTGGCAAGCGGTTATTAAGGCGATTGACCAGGGCTTGAAGCCTTTCAAGAAGCTACTTAAGCGCAAGGTAACCGAGGAAGATATCGTTCGCCTAACGGAAATAAAAATCAAAAGGATCTCGAAATACGATGGCTTCAAGGCGGATGAGATTATCAATAAGCTAGAGGATGAGATCGTGGAGGTGGAGAAGGACCTCGCCAACCTTACCCGCTATGCGGTTGCCTATTTTAAAAACCTGATTAAAAAATATGGCAAAGGCCGCGAACGCCGGACAAAAATTGCTCAATTCAGTGTCGTTGACAGGATGCAAGTTGTGGCTGCCACTGAGACACTCTACGCGAATCGGAAAGACGGCTTTGCTGGATGGGGTTTGAAGAAGGATGATCCGGTTGGGAAGTGTTCTCGTATTGATGACGTCATCACGCTCGATGGAGAGGGCAAGATGCGTGTCACGAAAGTCAGCGATAAGGCCTTTGTCGGCAAACGCATTCAGCACATTGCCGTACTGCGCAAGGATGAGGAAAAGATTTATTCGATGATTTACCGAGATGGCCGCCAGGGGGCTGTCTACGCCAAGCGATTTAAAGTCGGCGGGGTTACCCGAGATAAGGAGTATGATCTCACCAAAGGAACAAAAGGCACACGTGTGCTTTACTTTGCTGTCCACGATAACGATGAGCAAAGTGCCGCAAATGCGGTGGTCGTGCACCTCAAGCCAGTGCCTCGCCTGCGTAGCCTTGCTCGCCTATTTAGCTTTGGCGAGTTGGCTTTAAAGGGCCGAGCGGTTAAAGGCAATATGGTAACCAAGCATGCTGTCGATCGTGTGGTCAGAGCCCCTAAGGAGGGATCAGAAGAGGGATCAGAAGAGGCAGCTGATCTTGAGCTGGACTAGATTTTTGCCAAAAAAACGCAAGTGGGCTTGACTCTGACAAGAAAATAAGTGAAGGTGTTCACATGAACAAATTCACCCTTATATTGCAAGCTGCTGTTTACCATTTCAAAGGTCATGTTGGATCGCTCTCACAGCGAGTATGGAACGGACATGATGGCAGGCCTAATGTACAGTGCTGCCGCCCCCAGTGGCAACAGTTAGAGCTGCCGCTTTCACGCACTCCGGTAAAACGCTGGAATCGTTAAGCTTATTGATCTTGTGCGGGTTTATTTTTTAGTTAGAGATTGATCTGTTTTTCATAAACCTAACAATCTAACACAAATAAATTGGACAAGGCGTATTGCGCTGAGTAAGTTTATTTTTATGTTCTTACTACCTGCTCGTTTGTCGCTCTGCCTATTCGCTTTTTTGTTGGCCTCTATCTTTAGTCCAGCGGTGTGGGCATCAGAAAAAGAGTGGCTTGTTTATGACCGCTGCCAGCTAATGGATGAAGAGTATCGTGATGGTGATAGCTTTGCCGTCAAACCGCTCACGGGATACACCTATCTTTTCCGCCTCTATGGTGTCGATTGCCCGGAAACAGATGATCGATTTGAGTCACGTCTTGGGGAGCAGGCTAAAGACTTCGCCATAGAGCAAGACGATGTCATGAAGTGGGGTGAAAAAGCGTCCAGTTTTACCCGTGAATTTTTACAAAAGCCATTCAGGGTATATACACAGAAAATTAAAGCGGACGGCGCCAGCGGAAAGTCTCGTTACTACGCGATTATTATTAATGCGGAAGGCCAGAGACTCGACGAAGCATTAATTCAGGCTGGGCTCGCTAGGGCTCATGGTATGGGTGCGGAGTGGGATGAGCCGATGTGGGAAGGGAAAATCGCCAAATTCCCGCGTCGCATGACATCACGGCGCTACCTCAGTGGTTTGCGCATGCTGGAAAAAAGAGCGAAACGCGAAAAGGTCGGCATCTGGGGGAAGTAGCTTTTCAAAGCTAGCTATGGAAATAACAACAAGGGCTAGCTGGTGGCTCAAGTCAGCTCATGAGTAGTGCAATATACATGAGATGAAACGGGTGTTTATTTTTGCCATTTGATTTATTTGGTTAAGCATGGTTAAATAAATAAATGAGGACATTTGGTCTCACCCTTGCACTGCTGGTATCATTACTAGCTTCCGTATTCCTAAGCTCCTGCTCTTCCCAGCTTCGGGCAAAAGAGGGGCATATAACCCATCGCTTTGACTATGGTAAGACGGCATATATTAGCCCTAGCGGCAAAGCGGTTGCGCCGCCGCGTGCTCCACGCCGCGTCAAACGAATGATCGCAGCGGCAAACACATTGACCGCGAAGCCCTATATTTATGGAGGGGGGCATCGAAGCTTTCATGATCGAGGTTATGACTGTTCGGGAGCGGTTTCTTATGTGCTTCATGCCGGCGGTAAATTAGATCGTCCGCTTGTATCGCAAAACTTTTTTGACTACGGGAAAAAGGGATATGGTGACTGGGTGACTATTTATGTGCGCAAAGGTCACGTGTTCATGGTGATCGCCGGCCTGAGGTTTGATACTGGAGGCACCTGGAAATCGACGGGGCCTCGTTGGAAGCCCGAACGCCGTGGGGTCAAAGGTTATTACGTTCGCCACCCGAGTCGGCTTTGAAGCGTGAAATGATTCTTGATTATCCGCTCGTTCCGCCTACATCTTCCCGCCCGTCGCACTGCTTACGGTGATGAAAATCATTTTGTAAGTCGCTGCATCAGCATTTCACTAAAATTTCCGCTCCAGGCGGCTTTCCTGTGCCCAAGGTATTTATCAAGACATACGGATGACAAATGAACGAACGCGATTCTGAGCAGGTTGCTCGGATGTTCGTGGAAGGCGGTTATACGGTTACACCGGATGAAAAGGAGGCAGACGCCATTCTTGTGAATACGTGTAGTGTAAGGGATCAGGCCGAGCAGAAGGCGCTCGGTAAGATGGGAATCATGGGCAGGCACCGTGTGCGCAAGCCGCATGTTGTCTACGGCTACATGGGCTGTATGGCACAGAGCCGTGGTCAGGAGCTCTTTAAGAATATTCCGCACCTCGATGTGGTTGTCGGCACCCAAAAGTACCACAAGGTTTTTGACTATGTGGATAGCATTTTGAAGCAGCGCATGGAAATACGTATGGACAAACCCTCGCTCTCGCTGAGCGGAGAGAGCGTCTGTGATACCGAGGAGGAAAAAGACAGCCAGAACACGATTCGTGACCACGTCACGCAGAAGGATCAGTCAACCGCTTTTGTTTCTATCATGCAGGGTTGTAACATGCGTTGTTCGTTCTGTATCGTGCCAGATACACGTGGCAAGGAGCGTGGCCGCCCAATCGTTGACATTGTCGAGGAGTGTAGAGGTCTCGTTGTAAAAGGGGTCAAAGAAGTTACTTTATTGGGTCAGATCGTGAATCTGTATGGCCGCACGGAATTCGATAAAGTCGATGGCAAGTCGCCTTTTGTCCAGCTACTGGAAGCCGTGCATGATATTGATGGTTTGGAACGGATTCGTTTCACCTCTCCGCATCCGATCGGCTATCGTAAAGACCTTGTTGATGCCTTTACCTATTTACCTAAGCTTTGTAGCCATATTCATTTCCCCATGCAATCGGGCTCAGATCGCATCCTGAAGCAAATGCGCCGTCCCTATAAACATGCCAAGTTTGTAGAGATTTGTCAGAACATGAAAGCGGCGCGCCCTGATCTCGCTATCACGACCGATATTATTGTTGGTTTCCCGGGCGAGACGGAGGAGGACTTCCAAGCGACAGTGGATACCGTCAAGCAGCTTGAATTTGATAACGCCTTTGTGTTTCGCTACTCGAAGCGGCGCAATACCCCTGCCGCTGAGATGGAGGGCCAGATTTCAGAGCGTGTAAAAGAAGAGCGCAACCAGATCTTATTGGCAGTGGTCAATGAGCTTGCGGTCAAAAAAAATGAGGCATTTGTTGGAACGCGCCAGCAAATACTTTGCACAGGGCTTTCCAAGACGAACAAGGCCCGCCTTATGGGGCGAACGGCACAGAACAAAATTGTCATCTTTGACGGTGATGCTGAACGCATGACTGGCCAGATATTTGATGTCCTCATTGAGGAGACAACCGGGTTCTCACTATACGGAACCCCCGTGCTGTCATAGAAATAAGCCTTTTCACGGGTGCAATTGTCCATAGTATCCAGCACCAGTCATTCTATTGCTTTCAGATCACACCGTTATGCACCCCTACGAAACAATCTCACTAGACACAGCAGGCTATGTCCTTGCGGCTTGGCTCATTGGTTTGCATTGCTGGATGTTAATGAAACCGACTGCGAGCAGAAATTTTTTGATCAAGTTGCCGCGAAATGGAGCCATTGCTCCATGGCTAATGGGTGCTGGTATGTTCTGGTTTTGGTTATTAGTGGCTCCAGACGGTTTGGGGCCATTGAGCAAACTTCAGATGGACTTGGGTGAATTTAATCAGGCGAAGAACCTGCTGCGCATTGTTATTCCTATCGTAGCGCTGGGCATGATCACACAGGTGAAGGAGTTTCTTGCGATACGTGGCATCGGCTTACTCGCCCTCATGGCTGCAGCGCCGCTTATTTATGCCGCCTACCTTGAGTCGCCAAGCAGCCGCTTGCTAATACCTATTTACGCCTATGCTATGGTTTTTGGTGGTCTTTTTTGGGTTGGAATGCCCTTTACCTTGAGGGATCTGATCACCTGGGTAACGAAAACGGAAGGCCGTTTCCGTATCTCAGCGTTTGCTGGCCTTGGCTATGGCGTTCTCGTGCTCATTTGCGCAATTTTGTGGTGGTAAAGATTGGGGGCTCATTTTGCCGTATTCCATGTAAATCCAGTGCTTGCGGGGCGAAACGGGCCTGTTGCACATTAGAATCATTCTAAATTTAGGCTTGCTCAGTGAAAAATCGGAGCTAGTTTGCCGTCTCTGCTTCCATGCGGCGCGTCCGCGTCGGACTCAGAACAAATTCAGCGATTTAGAAGAATACAGATGTATAAGAAGCTTACAGATCAAGAGCCCACCATCCATCCCCAGCTCAAGGGCCTGCGGATGACGCGTCAGCGCCGTGAGGTTTATGATGTGCTGATGAGCCACCGTGATCATCCAACTGCATCTGAAGTCTATGAGAGGGCGAAATCGAACATGCCGGGGATTTCCTTGGCGACGGTCTACAATTGCTTGGAGGCATTAGTGCAGCATGGAGCCGTGCGCCAAGTGCATTTTGAGCGCGAATCTTCACGTTACTGCCCGAATTTGACCGCACATGGCCATTTCCAAGACGAAAAATCTGGAATGGTGATCGATGTGCCGCTTAAGAAAGGCGCCAGCCTGACCGATCTGCTGGATCTTCCTGAGGGAGTGCAGGTCAACAACATAGAAATCACCCTGACGGGCAAACTTTCCAACTAATCAACCCTTAGAAACAATCATTACAAATAACACTATGAGCTTAGTCATCAAAGACCTACACGCCAATGTTGAGGACACCCCCATTCTCAAGGGAGTAAATCTCGAAATTCCAAAAGGGGAAGTACACGCCATCATGGGACCCAACGGATCTGGTAAATCAACACTTTCCAAAGTGATTGCTGGCCACGACGACTACAAGGTTACCTCAGGTTCGGTGAGCTTGGATGGCCAGGACATCCTTGAGCTAGATGTGGATGAGCGCAGCCGTGCAGGAATTTTCCTAGCCTTTCAATATCCCGCCGAAGTCCCAGGCGTTTCTAATGCCAACTTTATTCGCGCCGCCCTTCAGGCCCGCTTGCCCAAGGGAGAGGAAATTGATGCGGTTGCCTACTACAAAGACCTTTACTCCAAGATGGATGTGCTGGAAATGAACCGCAAGTTCACCGCCCGTGCCGTCAACGAGGGATTCTCCGGTGGTGAGAAAAAGCGCAACGAGATCCTGCAGATGATGATGCTCGACCCTCAATACTGCATCCTCGACGAAACCGACTCCGGTTTGGACATCGATGCTCTTAAAATCGTGGCCAAGGGCGTGAACGCCATGCGTTCCCCTGATCGTGGAATCTTGATGATCACCCACTACCAGCGCTTACTCGACTACATTGAGCCCGATTATGTGCACGTGATGTCTGATGGGCAGATCGTCAAAACCGGAGGTAAGGAGTTGGCGCTTGAACTAGAAGAAAGCGGCTACGATTTCCTGAAAGACGAAGGCCTTGTAAACGCCTAACAATATTTAATATGAGTGCAGAAGCAACCATCGACCAAAAAACCCAGAATGCGATCGATATCGACCGCGCCAAGGGGGACTTTCATTTTCCCGAGAAGCACAAGTATGATGCCGGGGTCGGCTTGTCCGCCGATACGATCAACTACATCAGCGACGTCAAGAATGACCCTGACTGGGTGCGTGCGTTTCGCCTCAAGGCCTACGAGACATTTCTTAGCAAGCCGATGCCTACAAACTGGGCTACGGAAGATCTTAATAACATCCACTTTGATAAAATCCGCTATTATCTCGCAGACGGCCAGAAGCCAATGCGTAATTGGGAAGACGTCCCTGCTGAGGTGCTAGAGACGTTCGAACGTCTTGGTGTGCCTGAGCAAGAGCGGGCCTTTCTTGCTGGTGTAGAAGCTCAGTATGACTCTGAAACAGCCTATTCCAGCGTTAAGGAGGAACTCGAAAAAGACGGCGTGATTTTCGTTAACTCTACCGAAGGCCTGAAGGAGCATGAGGAGATTTTCCGCCCGTGGTTCGGCAAGGTAATCCCTACTGGAGATAATAAATTTTCAGCACTTAACAGTGCCGTGTTCTCCGGTGGTTCATTCATCTACATCCCTAAGGGACTGAAGGTGAAGCACCCGCTGCAGGCATACTTCCGAATCAACTCTGAGAACTTCGGCCAGTTCGAGCGCACGCTTATCATCGCTGACGAAGGAGCTGAGGTGATGTATATGGAAGGCTGCACCGCCCCTAAATTTGAATCAACCACTCTCCACTCTGCTGTGGTTGAGCTCGTTGCCATGAAGGGTGCCAAGATACAGTATGTCACCGTGCAAAACTGGAGCTCCAATGTCTTCAACCTGGTCACCAAACGTGGCCTCGCCCACGAAGACGCTGAGGTGCGCTGGATTGACTGTAACATCGGCTCACGTCTGACCATGAAATACCCTGGAGTGGTGATGAAGGGCGAGCGCGCCCGTGGTGAAGTAATCTCGATTGCATTGGCCAACGATGGCCAGCATCAGGATACAGGTGCGAAGATGATTCACGCCGCCAACAATACCACGTCGAATGTTGTTTCCAAATCTATCTCGGTCGGAGAGGGCCGCGCAACATACCGCGGTCAGGTGCTTATCCCTAAACATCTCAAAGGGTGTAAGAATAATACCGAGTGTGATGCGCTGATGATCAACTCAAACAGCAAAACGGATACCTATCCTGCAATTACTGTGCGTGGTAACCAGCACGTCACTCAGCATGAAGCGAGTGTCAGCCAGGTTAGCCAGGAAATGCTCTTTTACATGCAACAGCGTGGCATTTCAGAGGCAGCTGCCATGAGCCTCGCGGTCAATGGATTTATCAACGACCTAGTGAGCGAGTTCCCGATGGAATACAGCGTCGAGCTGAAACGCCTGATCGAACTCGAGATGGAGGGATCGGTGGGTTAATTTTCCCGACGGATACATCGACTATTTACACGAAATTTTGACTATTTTACGACAATGATTACAGCAACGATTCCTGCCTGGTTTGAAGAAATCCAGCAAAGTGCACAAGCTGAGTATGACACCTTACCGATGCCATCTCGCAAGGATGAGAATTGGCGATTTGGAAACTTAAAGCAGCTGGATTTTGACGGCTTTACTCCTGAGAGCAGTAGCGAGATCTCTTACAATATTCCCGAGCTACCTGCTGGGGTGATCTGCCTTCCTTTCGAAGAAGCTTTGCAGCAGCATGGAGAGCTGGTGAAGGAGCATTTCATGAAACGTGAAGCGCGCCTCGGCTCGGTAAAATACGCGGCTTTGCACAAAGCGAATGTGAAAAGCGGGCTCTTTGTCTATGTGCCAGATGGCGTATGTGTCAAACAACCGATCGAGGTCAACCATGTCATTTCAGGAGCTAAGAAGATAGCTTTCCCGCATACATTAATCATCACGGGAAAAAATGCTGAAATCAGTGTGCTGGATCGGTTCACGAGTGCCAACGATGATGATGCTGGTCTCTGCATCGCAGTAAATGATCTCATTGCTGGTGATGGCTCCAAGCTGAGCTACTGTGCGATCCAGGAACTTAACCTCAGCAGCCGCATGATTCAGGTGAATGCCACCCAGCTCGGGCGTGATGCTCATGCTATTGCTTTCACCCTCAATACCGGTGCTCAGTGGGCGCGCAATGAGGCAATCAGTCATATGGAAGGTGAAGGCGCTCACTCTGATATGCTTTCCTGTTCGATTCCTTCCGGCACTCAGCAGTATGATCAACGGACTTACCAGCATCATGCGGCACCGCATACCAACAGCGACCTGCTCTATAAAAACACACTGTATGGAACTTCCCGCACTGTTTTCTCAGGCCTGATTCTTGTTGATCAAGGGGCCCACTACACAGACGCTTACCAGACATGTCGTAATCTGATGATGGAGGACACGGCAGAGGCAAATTCCATGCCCGGCTTGGAAATTAATGCGGATCAGGTCAAATGTTCACACGGCAGTACTTCTGCAAGTATCAGTGATGAAGAAATTTTTTATCTGCGCGCCAGAGGTATCCAGCCACAAAAGGCGCGTCGACTGATCGCCAATGGCTTTTCCATAGAGGCGGTTGAGCGCATGCGCAATGATCGGCTTGAGGAGCTCATCATCGAAGCGATTGATCGGAAATTCGCTTCTGTTTAGACAGTGGGCCAAAGCCTTATACTATAAAAGGGCTTATATCTTAAATAGCTACACCATTAGCTCTGCTAAATTTGTTCATTTTTTATTGAACAAATCTGTAAAATATGTTGAAGTCACGCTTCTAGAAGGGATTATTTATTAACGCCCATCTAATATTCAACATCACTTTACTTGCAGGGCATGGTTTTGGTCAATCACTGACTAAACGACCGCGGGCGGATGCGTGCTGAAAATAAAATTTGCAGCCCTTTTGACTACTACTTATGGGGAACCAAGGCTATTCATTAGTAAGTTGATAAACATACACAGGATATTTTTCTTGCCTCAAACATCGTTTTGCTGCACCTCAGCACTTCGCCGCCAGCACGGCGTTTCATCATAGAAAAAATTAATGAGCGAAGTCATCCATAATATCCACCCCGAGTTCAGCAGGCAGCTTGCCCGCGAGGACAAGGAAAAGCTACTCGGCCAGAAGGGCGCAGTGGTTTGGTTGTATGGCATGTCTGGTTCTGGCAAGTCGACGATTGCCAATGCTGCTGAGAAAGTGCTGCATCAGCAGGGGCGCATGACAACGATCTTAGATGGGGATAACTTACGCACTGGACTCAATCAGCATTTGGGATTTTCCGATGACGATCGTCGTGAAAACATCCGCCGTGTTGCACATGTAGCAAAAATTTTCGCACAACAGGGCATTGTTACCCTGGTTTCTGTCATCACGCCACGACAAGAGCTACGCGATCTAGCTCGAGACATTATCGGGTCTGATTACTACGAAGTTTTTGTGAAGGCGAGTTACGACCTTTGTGAAAAGCGTGACGTCAAAGGACTTTATGCCAAAGCGGCCACAGGGGAGATTGAAAATTTCACAGGCAAAGACAGCCAGTTCGAAGAACCTACAAGGCCAGATCTTATCATCGACACCGAAGGGCAGGAAGTTGCAGACAGTGTAACCACCTTGTTGGAAGCCGTTCACCAAAAAATATCAAACACATAAAAAATCTATGTCTAATTACGCACTAAGCCATCTTGATCATTTGGAATCTGAGGCCATTTTTATTCTGCGGGAGACTGCTGCGCAGTTTGAAAACCCGGTATTGCTTTTCTCAGGAGGTAAGGACTCCATCGTGATGGCGCATTTGGCATACAAAGCCTTTGCACCATCAAAAATTCCATTCGTTCTCATGCATGTCGATACGGGACACAATTTTCCTGAAACGATGGTATTCCGGGATGAGTTTGTGGAAAAAATCGGCGCGCGCCTTGTCGTAGCGAGTGTTCAAAAGTCGATCGATGATGGGCGTGTGACAGAGGAAAAAGGAGTCAATGCCAGCCGCAACGGGCTTCAAACCGTGGCTCTCTTAGACGGCATTGAGGAGCATCAGTTTGATGCAGCACTGGGTGGCGGCCGCCGAGACGAGGAAAAAGCACGAGCCAAAGAGCGCTTCTTTTCCCATCGTGATGATTTTGGCCAATGGGACCCTAAGAACCAACGCCCAGAACTTTGGAATATATTCAATGGCCGCAAGCATCATGGCGAGCACTTCCGGGTCTTTCCACTCTCCAATTGGACCGAAATGGATATCTGGCAGTATATCAAAAAAGAGAACATCGATTTGCCCAACCTTTATTTCTCCCATGAAAGAGAGGTGTTCGAGCGTAATGGCTCGCTGCTGGCAGTGACCGATTTTGTCACGGTTCAAGAAAGCGAGACGGTTGAGAAAAAAGTCGTCCGTTTCCGCACGATTGGAGATGCCACATGCACAGGTGCCGTGGAATCACCAGCCGCAGATATCGATGCCGTTATTCAAGAGGTGGCCTCAGCGAGGCAAACCGAACGAGGCACTCGCTCCGACGACAAACGCTCAGAAACAGCCATGGAGGACCGGAAGAAAGAGGGTTATTTTTAGGCCCAAGACGCAAGCATCAATAATAACATAGTTTTTACAACAATCACAGCATGAGCAATACAGACACATCAGGATATCTGGACATGGATCTTTTACGTTTTACCACCGCGGGTAGTGTAGACGACGGCAAGTCCACACTTATTGGCCGCCTACTCTACGACTCAAAAAATACTTTTGATGACCAGATGGAGGCTATCGAGCAATCCAGTAAGCAGCGAGGCGACGAACATGTTAATTTGGCATTGCTGACAGACGGGCTGAAAGCGGAACGTGAGCAAGGCATTACCATTGATGTTGCCTACCGCTACTTTGCAACACCGAAACGAAAGTTTATCATCGCGGACACCCCTGGGCATATTCAATACACCCGTAACATGGTGACGGGCGCCTCAACGGCAAACCTAGCCATTATTCTAGTCGATGCGCGTAAGGGAGTCATTGAGCAGACCTGCCGCCACTCCTTTATTGCCAGTTTATTACGCATCCAGCACGTGGTGGTTGCCGTTAATAAAATGGATCTCGTGGACTATTCCCAGGAAGTGTATGACCAAATTGTTCATGATTTTAAAGACTTCGCATCCCGTCTCGATAGCTTTGTCGATGTCAGCTTTATTCCAATCAGTGCGCTCAACGGAGACAATGTCGTAGACCGCTCGGAGAATATGCCTTGGTATGAGGGTTCATCATTACTCTATCATCTGGAAACGGTCTACGTGGGCAATCAGGAAAATCATGTGGAGGCACGTTTCCCAGTGCAATGGGTCATCCGCCCGCAGTCAGACGAGTGGCATGATTTCCGTGGTTATGCAGGCAGGGTAGCAGGCGGGGTTTTCAAGCCTGGTGACGATATCACTGTTCAGCCATCTGGCTTCAGCACTAAGGTCAAGGCTATCTATATGGATGGCAAAGAAATCGAAGAGGCATACAGCCCGCTTTCAGTGGCGCTCACCTTGGAGGATGAAATCGATATATCGCGAGGCGATATGATTGTGAAAACCAACAACCCGCCTGAGGTCAGTCAGGACATTGAGGCAATGATCTGTTGGTTTTCAGACAAGCCCATGACACCCAGAGGAAAGTATATTCTTCGCCATACCACTCGTGAGGTCAAAGCCATCATCAAGGAGGTGAATTATAAAGTGAATATCAATACCTTGCATAAAATTGAAGATGACAAGGATTTCCACCTCAATGACATTGGGCGTATCACATTGCGCACATCTTCCCCGTTGATTCACGATCGTTATAAGCGTAACCGCACCACGGGCTCCTTCATTCTTGTTGATGCGCAAACCAACGAAACGGTAGCCGCAGGAATGATTGCCTAATAGTTGATTGCCTCATCGCAATACGGCCGTAAATAATACGGCCTAGGCTAAACCGGCGTTGTGGAAACGCCGTAGTCCTTGACATTCAAGGCCCCAAGAGTAATTCTCTTTGGGTTGAATAGCTGTATGCTTCTTTGTCGTTGCGCCGCTCCACTGAAATTCAAATTGCAACACTGATAAGTCGGCTTGCATTTCGTATCCATCTCTAATGAAAGCTGTCTAGTTGTATGAAAGTTCCTTTGCTTGATGTAAATGCTCAGAATCACCCTATTGGGGATGAGCTTCGTGCTGCCTTTGATAGCGTTCTCTCCACGGGTCGTTTTATCATGGGAGAAGAGGTTGAGAAGTTTGAAGCGAGTGCGGCGCAATACCTTGGCGTTAAGCATGCTATAGGTGTTTCATCAGGCACCGATGCGATCTTACTGGCCCTTATGGCGCTGGGCATTGGTCAGGGTGACGAGGTTATTTGTCCAAGCTTTACTTTTTTTGCCACAGCAGGATGCATTACCCGCACTGGCGCGACGCCTGTTTTCTGTGATAGCCATCTGGATAGTTACAATATTGATTTTGATTCAGCAGCATCATGTGTCACCGAGCGCACGAAGGCGATTATTCCGGTGCACTTATTTGGTCAATCTGTCGATATGGATGCATGTCAGGCATTTGCCAAGAAGCATAACCTGATCGTTATTGAGGATACGGCCCAATCGATGGGTGCGAGTTATGGATCGCAGTATTGTGGATCGATCGGAGATTTTGGCACTTACAGTTTTTTCCCGTCTAAGAATCTAGGTGGCCTCGGTGACGGGGGCCTACTCGTAACACAAGATGATGCCCTGGCAGACACGGCAATCAAGATGCGTAACCACGGCATGCATCCACGCTACTATCATCAGCTGGTGGGCGGTAATTTCCGACTCGATGCGCTGCAGGCGGCATTGCTCAATGTGAAGTTTGCGCATTATGCAGATTATATCAGCGGGCGACAAAGTAATGCGGCGTATTATTTGGAGCAATTGCAAGGGCTACCCGGCCTGGTGTTGCCAAGCGTCGAGCAAGGCAACAAACATATTTGGAACCAGTTTACCGTTCGTGTGTTAGACGGCAAAAGAGATGCGTTCAAACAGACGCTTCTCGATGACGGCATTGGCTGTGAAATTTATTATCCAGTGCCTATGCACAAGCAGCAATGCTTTGCGGATGTTGTCAATCATGAGCAAGGCCGTTGTGCTAATACTGAGCTACTTGCCAAAGAGGTAATCAGCATCCCCGTTTATCCTGAACTCAAACGCGCGCAGCAAGATATTGTCATCGATGCGATGCGCGCATTTTTCAAATAAAATAGCAACTCAATCACCCTACAAAAAATATGAATACACCTAAAAAAATATGCTGTATAGGAGCAGGCTACGTTGGCGGCCCCACGATGGCCATGATCGCCGCCAAGTGTAGCGATATCCGTGTCGATGTTGTCGATCTCAATGCCGAGCGCATTGCCGCATGGAACTCAGATACACTACCCATTTATGAACCAGGATTAGACGAACTTGTGCAGGGAGCTCGCGGCAAGAATTTATTCTTCTCTACGGATGTTGAAGAGCATATCGCCGATGCTGATATCATCTTTGTTGCCGTCGGAACACCTACCAAAACTTATGGAATGGGTGCCGGCCGTGCAGCTGATCTTTGTTACATCGAATCCGCAGCTCGCATGATCGCTAAGGTCGCAAGGGGCCCCAAAATCATTGTCGAAAAAAGCACCATTCCCGTGCGCACCGCCGAAGCCATGCGCACGATTTTAGATGCCAACGCCGGTGACGGTGAATTTCAGGTTCTTTCTAATCCTGAGTTCTTGGCGGAAGGAACAGCGATCGAAGACCTGCAGGATCCAGATCGTATTCTCATTGGTGGCGAGCGCACACCTGAGGGGGATGCAGCTGTGGCAGCACTGGTTAGTGTTTATAATCAGTGGATACCTCGAGAGAATATCCTGACCACCAATTTGTGGTCCTCGGAGCTCTCTAAGCTAGTCGCAAATGCATTTCTTGCGCAGCGAATTTCATCGATCAACTCGATCTCTGCTCTTTGTGAAAAGACAGGTGCCGATGTTGATGAAGTAGGCCGTGCGATTGGAACGGATTCTCGGATCGGGCCAAAATTTCTGAAGGCTTCCGTTGGCTTTGGTGGTTCATGTTTCCAAAAAGACATCCTCAATCTGACCTACCTTTGTGAGCACTTTGGCTTGCCTGAGGTTGCCGCCTACTGGGATCAGGTGATCAAGATGAACGACTGGCAGAAGTCACGCTTCTCGGAGAAGATCGTCAAAACATTGTTCAACACCGTTCGTGGAAAACGAATCGCTGTGTGGGGTTTTGCTTTTAAGAAAGATACCAATGACACACGCGAATCGGCATCGATCTACGTCTGTCGTGACTTGATGCTAGAGGGGGCACACATTGCTCTCTTTGACCCACGCGTCCCAGTATCGATGATTCATGAAGACCTGCGCTACGTCGGGGTAAGCCAAGAGGTGATAGATGCGCAACTGCACATATGTTCTTCATGTGAGGAGGCTGCAGACCAAGCACACGGTGTTGCCTTGCTTACCGAGTGGGATGAGTTTAAAGAGGCCGATTTTGCAAAAATTCATGATGGCATGTTTAAGCCTGCATTCCTGTTTGATGGGCGCAACATTCTCGATCACGACAGCCTCGAAAAACTAGGTTTTGACGTCTACTCAATAGGCAAGGGTTAGAGTAGAGAATTGACCTTCTTGGGATCAGTTCGCTGCAATTACCTTTCTAACTCCAACACAACATTTTTTCATGAAACGTATACTTATTACCGGCGGAGCCGGATTCTTAGGGTCACACCTTTGTGAACGCCTTCTTAATGAAGGCAATGAAGTTATCTGCATGGATAACTACTTCACTGGCTTTAAGTCAAACATCGCGCACCTCCGCAATCATCCCAACTTTGAGTTGCTGCGGCACGATGTGATCGACCCCTTTAAGATAGAAACAGATCAGATCTATAATTTGGCCTGTCCCGCATCACCACCGCATTACCAATACAATGCGATCAAAACGATCAAGACATCCGTGATGGGTGCCATCAACTGTCTTGGTGCCGCTAAGCGGACCAAGTCTCGTGTGTTCCAGGCCTCCACATCAGAGGTTTATGGTGATCCTGCGGAGCATCCGCAGCCAGAGAGCTACTGGGGTAATGTCAATCCTATCGGCATTCGTTCTTGCTATGATGAAGGCAAGCGTGCAGCGGAGACACTCTTCATGGATTATCACAGACAAAATGGCGTCGACATAAGAATTGTTAGAATATTTAACACCTTTGGTCCTCGTATGAATCCAGATGATGGTCGTGTAGTATCTAACTTTATTTGTCAGGCATTGCGAGGGCAGGATATTACCATTTATGGAGACGGAAAACAAACGCGCTCATTTTGTTATGTGGACGATCTGATTGAAGGGTTTGTTCGTCTCATGAATCAAGATGAAGTCACCGGTCCGATCAATATTGGTAATCCTGGTGAATTCACCATGCTTGAACTCGCCGACAAGGTGCTTGCCAAGGTGGGTGGATCTTCAAAGCTTGTATTTGAACCGCTTCCTGGTGATGACCCGCAGCAAAGGCAGCCCGACATTACCTTGGCAAAAAAACACCTGGGCTGGGAGCCGACCATCAGCCTTGACGAAGGTTTGGATCGCACCATCGCCTATTTCAAGACGGTTGTTTGAGCTGTCGGCTAACCACTACGCCACTCGTTTACTTATTATGAAAAGAGTTTTTATCTCCGGCTGTTACGATATTATTCATGCTGGCCATATTCAGTTTTTCGAGGAAGCGCGTGCTCTTGGAGACCATCTCACGGTTAGTTTTGCTTCCGAGGAAGTGCTTTGGCATCACAAACAGAGGAGACCATCTATTCCTGATGAGCATAAAAAAGCAGTGCTTGAGGGCCTGCGTATGATCGACGAAGTCGTCATCGGCACAGACCATGACACGGGGCTCGATTTTAAAAGTTATTTTCTCGAGGCTAAGCCAGACATTCTAGCTGTTACTGAAGATGATCAATATGAAGATGTAAAAAGGGCACTCTGTGAGCAGGTCGGAGCCAAGTATGTCGTCTTGGCAAAAACCCCTCCCAAATTTAAAGCCGTCTCTAGTTCAGGGATCGTAAAATGGGTGAAGGCGCCAACGGAGGCCCCACTGCGCGTTGATTTTGCTGGCGGCTGGCTCGATGTGCCACGCCATGCACGGGAAGGGGCGTATATCGTTAATTGCTCGATCTCGCCACTGGTGAGTTTGCGTGACTGGGACTATGAGAAGCAATCAGGCTTAGGCGGCAGTGGTGCGTGGGCATTGCTCAACGGCGAAAATGGTGTTGATGCTGAGCTTGATCTGGGCGTTGGCTGGCAAGATCCAGCGGTCATTAGTGAAACAGGCCTTTGTGTCTGGCGAAGCGGCCAGCGCCCTGTACTCGATTTTAAAAGAAATGCTGAAATGCTGGATGGGAGAATGGCCATTCTATGGACAGGCATTGAGCATGACACCCCAGGTTTTACCGATAACAAAAGAGATTACGATAAGATTGAGGCCTCGAGTAAGATCGCGCGCGAAGGAGTGCTCAATGAAGATATTGTAAAATTGGCAGAGGGTGTAGCTCTCTATTATGAGGCGCAGCTTGGTGAGGGCATGAGCAAACTGCCGGAAATTAATGGGGCCATAGCCTCTAAATATTGTGGCGGTGGTCACGGTGGCTACGCCCTGTATTTGTTCAACACACCAGAGGCAAGAGATGCCGCAGTGGGGGAGCACGATGCCATGCGCGCTATTGAGCCGTATTGCCCATGACGCTATTAGATCCAAAAACGGTGGACCTTATCGGCTTGCCGGTAGCGGCTACTAACTACCACCAGGCTATCGAGTGGATTAAGGCTGCGGCCTTGTCTGGAGACCGAGCTTACGCAGTAGAAGCTGCCAATACGCATGTCGCTGCGCTTGCCCGCCATGATCAGAGCTTTGGTGAGGTGATGGCAAAATTTGACCTGATCTGTCCTGACGGCATGCCCTTAGTCTGGCTTCTCAATCAACAACTGAAGCAATCAGAAAAACTAACGGATCGCGTCTACGGGCCGACACTGATGCTCAAAACGATTGAGGCTTCGGAAAATCAGCAGGACCTCAAACATTTCTTTTTTGGTGGCTCGTCGGACACCCTCAACAAATTAGAAAAACGATTTTCCGAAGATTTTCCAAACGCCGATATCACCGGCACTTATTCGCCACCATTCGGCACATGGCCAGATGATGAGCTTGAGCGGGTTTGTAAGAAAATCATAGAATCTAAAGCCAACCTTGTCTGGGTTGGTCTTGGCTGCCCCAAGCAAGAACGTTGGATCGCAGAGCACAAAGACAAATTGCCACCTGCCGTTTATTTCGGTATTGGTGCGGCATTTGCCTTTCACGCAGGAGAGGTGAAACAAGCACCATCGTGGATTCAAAAATGTGGAGTTGAATGGCTTTATCGGCTATGTAGAGAACCGCGCAGACTTTTCCGACGTTACTTCACCTACAACTCCTTATTTCTCTGGTATGCACTACGCAGCCAGATGAAAGGCTAATCAGTAATAGAATGAGAAGAATGAGAACACCACTTCTATGACCGACCCTCACAAAACTGTCTACGTGGGAATGAGCGCTGATCTCATTCATCCAGGGCATATCAACATCATTGATATCGCCAGAGCTTACGGCGAGGTTACGGTTGGCTTACTCACCGACGAGGCCATTGCCAGTTACAAGCGATTACCAAGCTTGTCATTTGAGCACCGGAAAAAAATCGTCGAGAACCTCAAGGGGGTTTCACATGTGGTTGCTCAGGAGACACTTGATTACGTATCTAATCTTGAACAGCTGAAACCTGATTACGTGGTTCATGGGGACGACTGGAGAAGTGGTCCACAAAAAGAAACGCGCGATCGGGTTATTAAAACACTCGGCCTTTGGGGTGGGGAACTCATTGAGCCAAAGTACACGGAGGGATTATCATCAACGGCCCTCAACAAAGCCGTTCAGGAAATAGGCACCACACCAGGAGCTAGACTGGGAAGATTACGTCGACTCATTGCTGCCAAACCTATCGTCAGAGTGATGGAGGCGCACAACGGCTTGTCCGGGCTCATCGTTGAACACTCTAGCTATGAACACGGTGGTCAGGCGACTGAGTTCGATGCGATTTGGCTAAGTAGCTTGACGGACTCTACAGCTAAAGGGCGCCCAGATATTGAGTATGTTGACAGGACTTCACGGGCCCAAACGATCAATGAGATTCTGGATGTTACCACCAAGCCCATTATTTATGATGCGGATACAGGGGGGCTTACCGAACACTTTACCAAGACGGTTTGCTCACTCGAGCGCGTCGGCGTTTCGGCCGTTATCATCGAGGACAAGCAGGGCTTAAAACAGAACTCTCTCTACGGCACCGAGCGACCCCAAGAGCTTATTCCGAAAGAAGTGATGAGCCAGAAAATCCATGCCGGCAAACAAGCCCAGGTTACCGAGGATTTTATGATTATCGCGCGCCTTGAAAGCTTGATTGCCAAGCAGGGCCTCGCAGATGCGCTGGACAGGGCGCAAGCCTATATTGAAGCCGGCGCGGATGCCATTATGATTCACAGCTGTGAATCTGAGCTGACAGAAATCAACGAGTTCTGTAAGGCCTACCAAGATTTGGTGGGCAAAGTCCCACTGGTCGCCGTTCCCACTACCTACAATCAGGTTTATGAGAGTGAGCTCACAGAGATGGGATTTAGCGTGGTCATCTATGCCAACCATCTTCTAAGAAGCGCCTACCCAGCGATGCTGAAAACGGCAGAATCGATTTTGAAGCACGGTAGATCCAAGGAGGCGGATGCTGACTGCATCTCCACCAAAGACATTCTCGGACTGATTAAAGACTGATATTGTGGTTGATTCCCAAACATTTTATAACGCCTTGGTAAAATCGGGCGTTGAGTTTTTTACGGGGGTTCCTGATTCGTTATTGAGCCCGCTTTGCGCCTGTATTGCCGAGCACGCGCCCGAAGACAAACACATCATAACAGCCAATGAAGGTGCGGCCATCGCACTGGCGACAGGCAACTATCTGGCAACAGCGAAACCATCATTGGTTTACATGCAAAACTCAGGCTTGGGCAATGCCATCAATCCGCTTCTCTCCTTGGCTGACCCTTCTGTCTACGCAGTGCCCATGTTGCTGATGATTGGTTGGCGTGGTGAGCCGGGAGTCAAAGATGAACCACAGCATTTGGCCCAAGGACAAGGGACTATTCCACTGCTCGACGCAATGGGCATTGCCTACCATCGACTGCCTCAAGATACAGAGGAAGCGGTTTCCCTGATTGAGGAGCTGGCACAGCGTGCGTTATCAGAGCAGAGGCCAGTAGCTATCCTCGCAAGTAAAAATTCATTTGCTCAATACAAGGCTGATCAAAATAGCGGTGACGAAAGGCTGCCTCTGACGAGGGAGCGAGCCATTGGAATTATCCTTGAAAACATCAATGCTGACACTTCGGTAATATCATCTACGGGAATGATATCTCGTGAGCTCTACGAATTGCGCGAAGGACTTCAGCAGAAGCATGATACTGATTTTCTCACCGTGGGCAGCATGGGCCATTGTTCCCAGATTGCCCTCGGTGTAGCCCTGGCTAACAAAAACAAAAAAGTCATTTGTCTGGATGGAGACGGGGCAGCCATCATGCACATGGGATCGATGGCCGTTACCGCGCAATCTGGCGCAGCTAACCTGATCCACATCATCCTTAATAACGGCAGGCATGACTCCGTAGGCGGCCAGCCGACATGTGGGTTTGAGATTGATTTCACAACCATTGCAAAAGGCTGTGGTTATCCATCAGCGCATTCAGTGGATAACGAAGCCGAATTAACCAAAGCCTTAAAGGCATCGATGGATACTCAAGGACCTGAGTTATTAGAGGTTAAAGTAAGCTCTGGAAATAGACACGACCTCGGCAGACCTGAGATCACACTAGAGGAGCAAAAACGTGCCTTCATGCGCCATTTAGAAGAGTGAAAATTTGGCTATGCCACAACAACAACACTACCAAGGAGATGATGGCTGGGCAAAAATTGCTGAATACCTTGATGCCATCTCCGCTAGAAACATTCTTCTGGTAACAGGAAATAGCATGTACCGCGCATCTGGTGCAGAGCAGGCTCTCGAGCCGATACTGCGTGAAAGAGAAGTGACTCATCTTACCTGTCTCCATACGAACCCTGGAGATGAAGATGTTCGCCAACTCCTTAATGGGATCGATAACAAGGAAAGTTATCAAGCCATCATCGCAGTCGGCGGAGGAAGCGTTATTGATACTGCCAAATTACTAAAAGCCTTTTGGATAAATCCGCCAAGCCTTGATGGGTATCTTGGCTCTGAAGATAACAGAGAAATACGCCCAGCCGCATTACCACTGATCGCAATACCAAGCACTGCTGGTTCTGGTAGTGAGGCCACGAGATTTGCCGTTGTTTACAAAAACAAAAAAAAATATTCAGTTGAGCATGACGACCTTCTTCCGAATTTTTCGGTGGTCATTCCGCCACTTCTGGCAAGCGTGCCTCAGCATGTAGCAGCATCCAGCGGCATGGATGCCCTTTGTCAGGGAATCGAGTCTTACTGGTCAATTCATTCTACCGATGAGTCCAGAAAGTTAGCCGCAGAAGCAATCACGCTTGCCTGGAATTGGATTGAAAAAGCGGTTAACGATCGCAGCTCGGAGGCGCTCAATCACATGGCGAAGGCTTCTCATTTAGCGGGTCGTGCTATCAATATTACTAAAACCACAGCACCGCACGCGGTTTCTTATCCTATGACATCTTATTTCGGCATTGCTCATGGACATGCGGTTGGTTTGCTCACGGCTCGCTTCCTAACATTTAACGAAGGGGTAACGGAGGAAGACTGTCTTGATGCAAGAGGGCCGGAGTGGGTAAAAAAGCGGCTACATGAAATCTGTGCATTATTTGGCGCAGATACTGTCGACGATGCAGCTCAAGCGCTGACACAAAAAATCAAAAGAATTGGTCTGGAAATTGATTTGAAGCAGCTGGGGATTATAACAGAAGAAGACAAAAAGACTATTGTGGCCAACGGCTTAAATCCGGAGAGAGTTAAGAATAATCCGAGGGTCGTAACCTCAAATTCGGCTAGAGACGTGCTATCAATTGTTCATTGCCCTTAGGCAAGCTAGAGGTGCTATTCGTGAAGCTTATGCCATGAGTGAAGAGAAAAAAAATTACGGCCAGATTTTAAAATCCTCGTCAATCATGGGTGGATCGCAGGTGGTTAGCATCCTTATTGGGATGGTGAGAGTGAAGTTGGTTGCTGTCCTATTAGGGCCAGTCGGTATTGGTTTGTTAGGAATATACCGCTCAATTATGGAGCTAGCCACTAATCTTGCCGGCCTAGGCATAAACACTAGTGGTGTTCGTGATGTTGCGGAAGCTGTAGGCTCCTCAGATGATGATCGCATAGCGCGTGCTGCGCTGACTCTAAGGAGGGTTTGTTGGCTTAGTGGTATTGTTGGAGCCGTTCTTCTCGCATCGCTGTCTCGACCTCTTAGCCGACTAACGTTCGGCTCCCCTGATTACAGTAACCAAATTGCCGCACTAAGTGCATGCGTGCTGATGACATGTGTAGCGGGAGGTCAGATGGCCTTGATCCACGGCATGCGCCGGATCGGCGATTTGGCACGGATTAACATTATCGGTGCCGTGTCTGGTACTATTGCCGCTGCTGGATTTTATTTTTGGTTGGGATTAGAGGGGATAGTTCCTGCGCTAGTGACACTTTCAGCTTTTGGATTAGGCATATCTTTCTGGTATTCAAGAAAGGTAGAAGTAATGAAAGTAAAGATGACTTGGGTGGAAACATTCTTGTCTGCAAAAGCAATGCTGGTGCTAGGGTTGGTATTGGTGACGACTGGGTCTTTGCACTTTATATGCGGTTACGTAACGCGCATTCTTATTGTTCACGAAATAGACCTTGCTGCAGTTGGCATCTTTTACGCGGCATATAATCTCTCACTCATGTTTGTGGACATGATTACGAGAGCAATGGGGGCAGACTTTTATCCGAAATTAACATCGATTGCTCATGATCATGGCAAGATGCGCAATCTTGTTAATCAGCAGAGCGAAATGGGCCTTACTTTGGCCTTACCGGGCTTATGTGGGCTCATAGTATTAGCTCCTTGGGTTATAGAAATTTTCTATTCAGATGCATTTATGGATGCAGTGGAGTTGATGCGGTGGTGCCTCGTGGGGTGCGTTTGCCGAGTAATTTCTTGGCCGCTATCATTTGTAGCAACAGCCAAAAACAGGCCAAAGATTATAGCCTGGGTAGAATGTTCCCACCAAGTATTCCGCATGCTTCTGATAGTCGTTGGCTTAAAGGTTTTCGGCCTGAAGGGGATAGCCTTTGCTGAATTAACTAACAGCCTTGTACATGTTTTGACGACGTACATTTGTGCAAAGCGATTAATAGGGTTTAATTGGTCTCATGGGCTGAAGGTAATGATGATTAAATGCTTTATACTGATTATTTTATTACTATTGATTTGCATGCAGCTGCCTTTGATTTGGGGTGCTGTGGTAGGACTTAGTATTACAGTATTCACCACGCTTTGGTGCTTGCGGGGCTTATGCTTACGACTCGATAACTCTCATATCATCGTGAAATGGACCAAGAAAATACCGCTGTCTCGACACCTACTATGCGGCATCGATACATTCGAAGCCTCATAATTCACTTTGATAACCTAACGGTATCAGAGGAGAAGTTTGAGCGAGCTTAGGAAATAAACTTTCTTATACTCTGATGCTGTAAGCCGTGGCCGGCAAGTATCAGGCAAAGTATTTATAACTATCAAAGATCATGAAAAATATTGCAGGCAATTTATTAACTCTAGGCATTACTACTAAAGGGCGCGTTGACGAGTTGGTTGAAACTCTGCGCCTGATAGAAGCATCCGAGCTTAAATCATGCCCTATTATACTAATTGATGATGGCGGCGGTGGACAATTCATCGAAGCGGCTGAGTTTGAGCTCGATTTGAATATACATCGTTATGAAAAAAGCCAAGGGCTTGTAGCAAGGAGGAATGAATTGGCAGAACTGTGTAAGACAAAGTATCTCATGTCATTGGATGACGACTCTGCTCCGGAAAGTGGCTCAATAGATGATGTGCTTGATCTGCTGGAAACTAACGAAGATGTAGCTGCTGTTGCGTTAAACTTATATAATGAGGCATCTGAACATCTGGATCCTTCCATGCCGAACTTTATCGCGCGCTACTACGTTGGTTGTGGACACATTTATAAGGTGGGCATATTCAAAAAATTGGGAGGCTACAGTGGAGACTTGTTTTATGGACATGAAGAGCGCGAATACGCATTAAAGTTAGCAAGGGCATCACTAAACATTATGCATGTTAACTATTATATTGTTAAACATCGCAAATCAGACATCAACCGCGTGGTAGGATATAATGCTCGCATGTCTCTTAACCTCGGCTGGATTAATGGGACTTATCTAGGAATACTTCCTAACATCATCGAGTTGTATTCATTTCTGAAAGGCAAAAAAATAAATCAGGTAGGTCTTGTTCTTAAAGACTATTTCGACGGCATGAGGGCGAGAAAGCACGAGAGCAAACTGACATTTTCTCAATACTGGAAGTGGAAGAGAAAAAAGACGCCCACAGTGGCTTAATATAGGTGACAAGCTACGGCTGGGCGCTGGAGTTTTAATGTTTTTTTCAGTACGAGGAGCCAGTTTGAATTTAGGAAAGTGCTTGTTAGGTAAAGTGTATGTTAAAAATTAAGACTCGAAATACGCATTCAGGCAAGCCGCCTAGATGAGTCTCACAGCAAATCAATAATCAGACTGTCAATTTTTTTGCCTGTCTAGCGTAATATTGTAATTATTTAATTATGGAAAAAAAATCTGTGGGCAAACCAATTTGGATGGTTATAGAGCCATTCTTTTATCCTCATAGCGAAGGCTATCTGCGGGCTATTCTACAAGACAAAACCATTCTTCAGACTTTTGATATTGTTTATGTTTATGGTGCTGAGACCTCTCAACAAAAACTGATGTGCGAATTGGAGGAGGCACTGAGTAGTAGTTTTAGATCGATACGAGTAGATTATGGCCAAAGAGAATTTTTTGGATTCGGTATTACAGCATTGTTCAGAAACTGGAAAGTAATACGAGCAGCTCAAAAATTAGGGGTCAAAGAGGGCGCAGAGCTCATCTCAATCCTCCGGGCAGATGATTTTATTAGGCTTCTGATAATTCCCGGAATGCACGTTTTTTTTAAATACATTCGAGGCCGCAGCACAGGTGTATTTTTCAATTCACGATGCTTTAGGGAGAGTTCATTCACGCTGAATATTTTATCCAGCGGTGTCTGCAGAGTAATTAAATCTAGCTTTTTTAAAAAGTTGCTGTTTCTAGATCACGGCATTTGTAAGCCGATACAAAAACTTTTAGGCCCATCATACGATAATGTCACTGGTGAAGCTGTTGATCCATGGACAGAAGCCGACCATGCTTTATGCCGCGATCAATTGGCAGCTGAAGATAAGAGGACGCTACTCACTTTAGGTGCGCATAGTGTGCGTAAGGGTACCGTTTTACTTCTCAGAATGTTTAGGGATTACCCCGAAGAGCTGGCAAACTATAAACTACTAATTGTTGGGCCGGTTCGTGATGATATCCGTGAAGAGTTCGATGAATTACTCACCGAGATTAAAAACAGTTCAGATAAGGTAGAGTGTATAGACAGGTATGTTTCAGACCGTGACTCATGGAGCTACTTTCAGCGAAGTGATATTGTTGTTTGTCCCTATGTGGATTTCCACGGATCGAGTAACGTGGTGATACGTGCAGCCGCAGCGGGCCTCCCGGTAATTACTCCAGCATTTGGCTTCCTAGGGGAAGTGGCAGAGCACAGTGGATTGGGAGTGACATATAAAAACCAGCAGCCATCTGAAATACTCCAAGCAATTTTTGATGTCGAAAAGTTATTGTTGGAGAATGCGGCCGAGATAAGGAGTAACTGCGAAAAATATGCGCAACGTCATCATGCATCGTTATACGCAGCCAGCCTATTGTTACCACTAACTGATCCTGTCCAAGGCATATCCAGAGCAGAATATTGAATACAGTTCAGTCAAAGGTGATAAGCTAATTTGTCAGTAAAGGGGCGCTTTAAGAAAGTCGTTTATAAACCCAACTTTTACCATTCGTAGTTTCGCATGATACGTAGATTAGATCAGTGAAATTAAAACAGAGGTGAAGGCAAGTAACGCTACTTATTGTTTTAAAGGGAAATAAAGCAAAGGCTAAAATGAAAACTAAAATCAGTAATGCAAACTAACAAAATTATACAGTTAACTGCTTTATCGATGATGATGCTATTATCGATGGTAGCAATATCGTCTCTTCTGGAGGTCAGAGATGATACTAGGAATGTGATACTAGGGACTGGGGGGTTTTTGATTTTATTATTTCTTTCGTGGAGAAACATCGCTCTTGATGCAAAATTACTTTTTATAATTATTTTAGGGTATGCATTAGGAGGTAAAGGATTTGCTTATGTGAGTCCATTTGAGCCTGTCTATATCGGCGAGATATCGCTAAGCCTTTGTATGCTGGGACTCGTTGCTAGGCCTCGTCAATTACGCCTTTTTGAAACTTCAATTCACCGATGGGTATGGGTCTATGTTCTTTATGCAGGACTTCACCTCATTGTTGATTATACCGACTATAGATTACTTGCTTTACGGGATAGTTCTATGGCTTACTACGCGCTATTCTTCATTGCATCCTATAGCCTATTTCAAAATGAAAAAATAACGAATGCATTCGAGCGCGTTATTAAGACGGCAATGATTTTTGCTGCTATATCTGTGGCATTTTCAACATTGTACTTTGAGTTTAGGTTCCCTGGATTTTCACCTCACGTAGATGCTTACATGCCATTATGCGCAGGGTTAATCCTGTATTTGTTAGTCATAGGAATTGAACAGGCAAAAGTGCATTATATTATCTTTGCCTGTTTAATACTTGTAGGCCTTGCCAGCTCAAAGACTGCGGCACTAATAGCCCTCGTAGCCGTTGTTTCATGTGCCATTTTAGTTGGAGGATTGCGCAAGTTAATTATGCCTTCACTGAGCTTTGCTGCATTAGGATTAGTTGCCGTATCAACAATAGCATTTATTGATACTGACCTTGCGATTGAATTATTATTAGGTGGGGAAACAGGCGCGGCCTTTGGACTAGATGGCGGTGAATTTGTAGGTTTTTCAGGCACATCAGAATGGCGATTGCTGTGGTGGACAACAGTTTCTGTGGATACTATGAGGGAGGCGCCATTTTGGGGGCAGGGTTTCGGCGCCGATATAACAGGACCATTTCTTGAGGCTTGGCTTGGTCCCGCATATTCTGATCCTACAGGCTATGCCCGTTATCCTCATAATGTGATGATTACTAATTTTGGCAGACTAGGTTTTATAGGGCTTGCAATATTTAGTATGCTTTATGTGAGCATGGGTATTTTTGTATTAAAATTTTGCCGAAAATACTTTGCTAGTCCTGAACGAAGGGACGCTGACCTAATATGCTTTAGTATTGTTGTTGCTGGAATGGTCAACGGCGTATTGCAATCAACATACGAAGTTCCTTATGCTGCTATTACGCATTGGGTGTGTTTAGGTTATATGGCAGTTCGATTATACTTGCCCACCCCACA
>CAWVVN010000002.1:0-48353 GCA_963933605.1 uncultured Verrucomicrobiales bacterium | reverse complement strand
AGATTCATCACTTTATCCCATGCGGCGATGAAGTCTTTGATGAATTTTTCTCCTGAATCAGAGCAGCCGTAAACTTCGGCAAGGGCGCGAAGTTGGGAATCTGAACCGAAGATGAGATCGGTTCTGGTGCCGCCCCATTTGACTTCGCCTGATTTGCGGTCATGACCTTGGAAGAAGTTCTTGCAGGGTGATGCTGGTTTCCACTCGGTAGACATGTCGAGTAGGTTGACAAAGAAGTCATTGCTCAAGGTTCCGGGCTTGTCAGTCAAGACTCCAGTCTGAGAGCCGTCAG
This sequence comes from uncultured Verrucomicrobiales bacterium, assembly GCA_963933605.1. GTDB lineage: Bacteria > Verrucomicrobiota > Verrucomicrobiia > Verrucomicrobiales > Akkermansiaceae > Oceaniferula. The sequence goes on along the minus strand of CAWVVN010000002.1, from coordinate 48,061 downwards.
CGTTGGTGCCGAGAACACGCAGGCCGCCGACTAATACGGTCATTTCTGGAGCGGTGAGGTTGAGTAATTGGGCTCTGTCGATGAGCAAGGTCTCTGCGGGCACGCTGTAGTTTCCTTTCAGGTGATTGCGGAAGCCGTCTGCGAGTGGTTCGAGTGGACCGAAGGATTCAATATCGGTCTGCTCTTGGCTTGCATCGACTCGGCCTGGAGTGAAGGGAACGGTGACTTGGTGGCCAGCTTGGTTTGCTGCCTGCTCAACAGCGGCACAGCCACCGAGAACGATGAGGTCTGCTAAGGAGACTTTTTTGCCTGCTGATGCTGAGGCGTTGAACTCATTCTGCACGCCTTCCAGAGCATTGAGGGCCTGGGCAAGTTGCTCAGGACGGTTGACTTCCCAATCTTTTTGAGGGGCAAGGCGAATGCGAGCACCATTGGCGCCACCACGCTTGTCAGAGCCACGGAAGGTGGATGCTGAAGCCCAGGCGGTGGATGCGAGCTGGGAAACAGATAATCCGGTAGCGAGAATCTTTTCCTTCAGTGTGCTAATATCACCACCATCAATGAGGGCGTGATCTAATGCGGGAAGTGGATCTTGCCAGATGAGCTCTTCTGCGGGAACTTCAGGTCCTTGGTAAAGGGCGAGGGGGCCCATGTCACGGTGAGTGAGCTTGAACCAAGCACGGGCAAAAGCGTCGGCGAATTGGTCTGGGTTCTCAAGGAAACGACGTGAGATTTTTTCATACTCAGGATCAGCTCTTAGAGCGATGTCTGTAGTAAGCATGGATGGTGCAATTTTCTTAGAGCTGTCGTGAGCGTGCGGCACGGAGCCTTCACCACCATTGTCTTTGGGTTTCCACTGGTTAGCGCCAGCGGGGCTTTTGGTAAGTTCCCACTCGTAGCCAAAGAGGTTTTCAAAGTAGTTGTTACTCCACTTAGTAGGTGTGGTGGTCCAGGTAACTTCGAGGCCACTGGTGATGGCGTCGCCGCCTTTACCGGTGCCAAAGCTGCTGTTCCAGCCTAGGCCTTGATTTTCAATGTCTGCGGCTTCTGGTTCAGCGCCAACATGGTCTGCGGGTCCAGCACCATGAGTTTTGCCGAAGGTGTGTCCACCGGCGATGAGGGCTACAGTTTCCTCATCATTCATGGCCATGCGGGCAAAGGTTTCACGGATGTCGTGTGCAGAGGCTAAGGGGTCAGGATGACCATTGGGGCCTTCTGGGTTAACATAGATGAGTCCCATCTGCACAGCAGCTAGGGGGTTTTCTAGATCGCGATCGCCGGTGTAGCGTTTGTCATCAAGCCATTCTTGTTCAGCGCCCCAGTAGACGTCATGATCAGGCTCCCAGGTGTCCTCACGGCCGCCACTGAATCCAAAGGTTTCAAATCCCATGGTCTCGAGGGCGACGTTGCCGGTGAGGATCATGAGGTCAGCCCAGGAAATCTTACGGCCGTATTTTTGTTTGATGGGCCAGAGTAGTCTGCGTGCCTTATCTAGGCTGGTGTTGTCTGGCCAGCTGTTGAGTGGTGCATAGCGTTGCTGTCCTCTGCCACCACCACCACGGCCGTCAGCGGTGCGGTAGGTGCCGGCACTGTGCCATGCCATACGGATGAAAAACGGGCCGTAGTGACCAAAGTCAGCTGGCCACCATTCCTGTGAATCAGTCATCAGGGCTGCGATATCTTTCTTGAGGCCATCATAGTCGAGGCTCTCAAACTCCTTGGCGTAGTCAAAGTCATCTCCCATGGGGTCTGACTTGGAGGAGTGCTGGTGCAGTAGCTCGACCTTCAGGTGGTCAGGCCACCAGTCTTCGTTTTTGGTTCCACCGCCTGCTGCGTGATTAAAGGGACACTTGGATTCGTTAGACATGGTATTATAGATATGAGTTATAGGTATGAGTTATAGGTATGAATTGCTTTTTAAAATGAATTTGCTGGTGAACAAGTAAGCAAGGAGGCGAGGGGGGTCAACCGCTAATCTTCAATCAGAAGATACCGGAAGTGAAAATAGCTGAGAGTAATAAAATCTAGAGATGGCCGGTGGCTAATAAGACAATGATGACCTGAGGAATGATGCCGGTTGATTGAAGTATTTTTTTGCCACTTGGGTAGCTGCAGATGTAGGGGTCCTGGATGGTGAAGGTGCGTTTTAATGAGGGGTAATCTTTTACTTCACAGCCTTTTATTTGAAGCAGTTTTTTACCTGAAGGATAGGCCTTGAGGAAGCTGCTTTGGTAATGATAAAGGGTCTTACCAGAGGGGTAGGCCTTGATGGCGTACCCGTCTACTTTGTAGAGTTTTTTACCCGATGGGTAGGCTTTGATATATTGGCCGTCGTAAGAGTAGAGTTTCTTGCCTGAAGGGTAGGCCTTGATGAAGCTGTCTGCAGCATGGCTATGCGCGGTCATGATGACCAGGCAGAGAAGGGGGGTGAGAAAATGCAGCATCATGTTATCTCCATGAAACCGCAGATGGGGGGAAATTCAAGTAGCTTTCTAGCGCTTATTTCCACTGCTTCATATAGGCGACAATATCGGCAACATCTTGTGCGGTGAGACCTAGCTGGTCAGCTGATAGCATCAGGGAGCGATTCAAGTTCCCTGGCTTACCGTCGATGAGGCCACGTGGGATCATCTGGGTCAGGCCGCCAGTGGACTTGATGATGACTGGGTCGGAGCCACTAATGATGAGTCCGTGAATTTCGCCGCCAGCTTTGAGTTTGACGACCTTGCCGCCGTAGCCGTGGGAGATATCATGAGATGGCTCGATGATGGCGCGAGCAATAACTTCACCGGGCTGACCGGTGCCCCATCCTTTGAGCGCAGGACCGTAACTAGGGCCAGCGAGAGCAGGCTCTCCGACTTGGTGACACATGATGCAGCGTGTCATGGTCGCTTTACCTCGATTGATATCACCTTTGAGAGCCATTACGTCGGCTACGCTGTAGCTTGGTTTGCCGTTTGGTGCAGGAACGGTAACGGCCACAGGTTTGATCTTGGTTGGGTCATAGATGCCGCGTGTTTTGAGCTCTCCTGCAATGTTGTAGCGGCGCCATTCTCCATGTCCGTTGCGCAGTAGCCAGTAGGCGGCGTCTGCTTTGGTAAGCTCGTTGTCGGCGAGCTCTAACATGGCATCAACGGATGTCTTGTGATTAATGAAGGCGAGTGACTCGACGGCAAACTTGCGTGCTTCAGGGCTAAGTGAGGGGTGTAGGGCTCGTGCTTTGAGATCTGTCACCGCTACTGAAGGCCAGAGGCGCCAGGTGAGTTTGGCAAACTGCTCAGACCATTGGTGCGGCTCTCCAGGCTGCATGGATTCTTTGATGGCGAGCCAAATTTCGTTTTCCTGGTTCGCAGCACCCAGTCCAATCGCTTCAACAGCATTTTTATCTGTGTGATCGACTTGGGGGGCTAGGATGGCAAAGATGGCTTTGGTTTGAGAGGCAGGAAGATCACGCAGGGAGAGGGCGACATCTCGGCGGACTCCAGAGTCGGGATCGCTGGCGAGTTGTTTGGCATAGGGCAGGATGGCGGTGCCTTGAGAGCCTATGGGGTTGATGCGGCGCAGTGCTCGGTAGGCGGTGAGGCGCACTTGGGCCTGGTCTGATTTTAGTAAATTGACGCACTCGGCTTTGCCTTTTTCACCAAGGTGGGGGAGGAGCCAAATGGCTCGGGCAGCGACGTGTTTGTTGTCGTGTTTGAGGAGCTCGATGAGCGCTGGGAGTGTTTTTTCACCATGCTTCTTGAGGGCGCTAAGGCCAAGGTGGCGGGTGTTGATGGCTGGGCTTTTAAGGGCAGTGATAGCGCCTTCGACGGTTTGAAGATCAAAGTTAGGAACGGTTGCTTTAAAACCTTTGGGGGCGATGCGGTAGATGGTACCGGAGCATGACTGATCGCTATCGCCGTGACCGCCGACGCGGGGGTCATACCAGTCGCAGATGTAGATTGCTCCGTCTGGCCCTATGGTGATATCTGAGGGGCGAAAGAGGATTTTGTTTTGGTCGTGATCACCTTTTCCTCTGCCAACGAAGTCAGATCCTGCGTATTTTTTGTCGGGGTTGGAGGTGATGAGGTTGCCTTGTTCAAGCTTGAAGGTCGCTCCTTGTGGGGTGGGTTGGTAATGAAAGATGGTGTTCTTGCCAGGCTCTGCGGAGAAGAAGGCACCATGATATCTCTCGGGTAGGGCGCCATTCTCGTAGATGGTGACTCCCGTTGGTGAGCCTCCGCCGTAGATGTGGCCAACATCCATCGTGCCGGGGTCGTCTTGGCGCCAGTGGGCGCGTCCGTGGTCCTGGCCGGGGCGTTTGAGGTTTTTGTAAATTTGCTTAGCGTCTCTGCTGAAGTAACCAGCAGATCCGTATTCGAGGATATAAGATACTCGGCAGGCAGGGGGGTCGTCGTTGTCGTTCTGGAAGGCGTTACCGAATGAGTCGAGTGACTGCTCGTAGGAATTACGGTAGCCTTGGCCGACGATTTCACAGTCGGTTCCATCTGGGTTCATGCGGACGGTGAATCCAGATGACCAGATGTGGCCGTCATCGGAGCGTTTGCCCGAGGCTGCGAGGTGATCGACAAACCATTCTCCACCGCCACCTTTGTAGGGGCCACCCATATAGAAGTTTTTGCCGGAGCGGTCTTTGAAGACGGCACCACAGTTACCGTTATTGAAGTAGAATTTCCCATCAGGGCCTGCGGTGAGTGAGTGCAGTGAGTGGTCGTGATTTCTAGCGTTGAAGCCAGTCAGGAGGACTTCACGTTTGTCGATGGCCGGATCAAACTTCAGGTCACGGTTGACATCAGTGTAGACCAGTAGCTCGGGTGGTTGTGAGACATAGATGACGTTGTCAAAGACAGCGACACCGAGTGGGGCGATGAGGCCTTTTTCCTGCACGAAGGTGTGTGACTTGTCGCAGCGACCATCACCATTGGTGTCTTCGAGAACGGCAATGCGGTCACCACCTGGACGGCGTCCGTTGTGGCGGCGGTAGTTGACTCCCTCAGCAACCCAGATGCGACCTTTGTGGTCGATGTCCATGTTAGTGGGGTTATAGAGGTGGGGTGATGTCGCCCAGATGGTGACTTCAAGATCATCGGGCAGGGCGAACTGATCAAGGTCGACATATTCTGGTTCGTGATCGGATTCCCATTCAGACTCGGTCGGCTGATTTATTTTGCCCGGTTTGTGAACAGAGAAACGGACGGATGCTTTGGTGGCTTTGCCTTTACTGAATGCGCCGCCGTCATCGAGGGCGGCCAGGGAGGTGAAGCTAACAGCACCTGCGGGTACGTTGACAATGATAGTGGAGGAGGCATGGGTGCCAAGACCGACGGCGTATTTCTTGCCGTCGACCATGAGGGTGCTGCCACCGGCGCTTTGGTTATACTTAAGCTGCTGCCAGGATTGTTCGGAGCTGACGACATGTTTTTTCTCTACGGGAATGCGCTGTCCATTCTCATCGATGAAGGCTGGTTCGATCCAGTTGGCCCAGTCGTGATCTTTGTTACCAAGGTCACTGACGTGGAGCTGAATCTGTTTGAGACCTTTGACTGTGGCATTGACGTTGTGGATGCGTTGTTGACCAGAAGCTCTGATTTTGGGGCTTTGAAAAAGTGATGATGACTCGTTGCCAGCCGGAGCTACTTTTTTGTCTGCTTTAGCGGGGCCTTTTTCTTGAGCCTTTTCTTGAGCTTTACGTTCTCTTTCTTGTTGGGCTTTAAGTTTGGCTGCGGCACGCGCCTCGAGGTCAGGCTGTTTCATCGGAGCCTGTGTGAGGAGATCTGGGGTAGGTAAGAGGACGGGTTTGCCTGCGACAGGTCGGTCGAGGTTGGCGTTAAGCATTTCCTGAGTGATGGTCTTTGACGGAACGCCTCCCTGTGGAACATCGCCGCGAGCGAGCCAGACGATGGAGTTGAGCACTAGCTTGCGAAAGTCATCGATGGCCCAGTTACGGTGGTAGTGGCCACCGACGAAGCCGATGCCGCGGCCGCCGTCTTCAGCTTTGGGGTCGCGGCACCACATCAGCGCTTGGTCGGTGCCGAAGCACTTTTCACCGTGCTCATTCCAAAGATTGATGTACTTGACGGTCTTCTCGGGAGTAGGAACAGCCGTGGCGAGCGGGTGGCAGCAGTCGCACTCATCCTTGGTGGGGAAGCGCATGTTGTAGTAGAATTCATCGTAGGCGGTGATGGGCTTCTCAAGTCCATGGGCAACGGGGTGACCTTTTCTTGCCGTCATGTCGGCAATCCAATGGGGGTTCACGGACCAACCTGTTTCCATGTAGCCGCCGATCCAGGGTTTGAAGTATTTTTCACCGACTTCTTTGGACGGGTGAACGCCGTAGTGCATGAACATGATGCCCATGCCGGCTTTGACTTTTTGATCCAGAAACTCGACCTTATTACCGAGGCGACCACCGGCGTCGGCGTAGATGATGCAGGCGTCAACGCCCTCAAAGATGGATTCATCCTTAGGCCAACCATACCAGTGGACCTTGGCGTCGACATCGAGGCCACTCTCATTGAGGGCATCGGCTAGCAGCATACAACCGGCGCGGAATTCATGTTCGCCATTGCTGTGGCTGGGTGGGCCTGCGAGGAAGAGGATTTTTTTCTTAGCGTGAGCTGGCGCAAGACCGAGGAATAATAGAGCTAAGAGAAGCGTGAAACGAAATAGATAATTCATAGTAGGCTGTGATGTATACGCTATGGATCGATGCTAATATTTCAAGGGGTTAGCTTATTTTATGGCGTCTTTTTTGGGGGATGCAGAAAAAATCAGGCGACCATGATAGGTCGCCTGATTGAGAAAATGAACTTGGTTTCTTGAACCGATTTACCTCGTTATGGGAGGTTGGGAAGCTCGATGAAGCCTTCGAGTTTGCGGATACGGGTCGGGTGACGCATTTTACGCAGGGCCTTGGCTTCGATCTGGCGAATACGCTCACGGGTGACCTGGAACTGGCGACCCACTTCCTCTAGGGTGCGGGAGTAACCGTCTTTGAGGCCGAAGCGTTGTTCGAGCACTTCACGCTCACGCTCGGTGAGGGTGTCGAGAACGTCGCCGATTTTTTCCTTCAGCATGGCAAAGCCTGCTTCTTCCATGGGGTTTTCAGCGGACTTGTCTTCGATGAAGTCACCAAAGGAGGTGTCGTCTGAGTCACCGACGGGTGCCTGAAGAGAGATCGGTTGTTGTGCCATTTTGAGCACAGCACGAACACGCTCAACAGGAAGGTGGATTTCCTCAGCAATTTCATCAGCACTTGGCTCACGACCGTATTCCTGAACGAGTTGCTTCTGAACACGCATCAGTTTGTTGATCGTCTCGATCATGTGGACCGGGATACGAATGGTGCGCGCCTGGTCAGCGATCGAACGGGTGATGGCTTGGCGGATCCACCATGTTGCGTAGGTGGAAAACTTATAACCGCGGCGGTATTCAAATTTTTCTACAGCCTTCATGAGGCCCATGTTGCCTTCTTGAATAAGGTCGAGGAAGGAGAGGCCACGGTTGGTGTATTTCTTGGCGATGGAGATGACGAGGCGCAAGTTGGCTTCAACCATTTCTGTCTTTGCCTGGTAGGCTTCACTTGTGCGGGCGCGTAGGTTTTTACGGCATTCAGTGAAATCTTCGGCTTTGTGCCAAGCGAGTTGCTGAAGCTCACGAATCTTGGTCTCGAATTCTTTGTCGCTAGGCTTTGCGTTGTGCTTGCGATCATACTTCCAGAGTTTCTTCTGGTTCTCCTCCACCTCTACATTGAAGTCCTCAACGACTTTTTGCTTATAGTAGAAGCGATTGTAGAGACGAGCGATGGAGATAAGGTTTTTGTCAAAACTCTCAGCCAGCTTTTTCCTGCTGCGTGGGTTTTTGGCCTGTAGCTTGCGGAAAATTTGATCGTTGTCTTCGTGAAGGTTGCGAACCTGTTCACAAAGCTTAGGCAGGGCGCGCATGTAACGCTCCCGGCTTTCGATTTTTTTGTCCTGGATGACACGGTCAAAACGCTCTTTGCCGCGTGTCAATCTGTCTGCAAGGTCAAGGTAGCAGGTGGCAACAAAGCCAAATTTGTGAAGCTCTGTATTGGCTGCGATTTCAGCATCCTCGATACGCTTTGAAATTTCTACTTCTTGTTCCCGTGTCAACAAAGGGACTTGTCCCATCTGCTTGAGATACATCCTTACTGGATCGTCTAGGATATCGAGTTTCTGGTCAGCCTTGGTGGCATTGACGGCGTCACCTTCCTTTTTGCGGTCACGGTAGGAGTCAACTTCAGAGGCATCAATGATATCAAACTCCATCTTGCGGAGGCGATCGAGGATAGCCTCGACGTCACCCGGGTCAACGAGGTCATTAGGCAATACTTCGTTGACGTCGTCGTAGGTGAGGTATTCCTGTTCCTTGGCAAGTTTGATGAGCTCACGCATCTTTTCCTGAATTTCAGGAGTATCGATACGACTCTTAGGTGCTTTGGGAGCCTTAGGTGCTTTAGGGGCCTTTTTTGCGGCTTTTTTGGCAGGGCTGCTTTTTGGGGCTTCAGGCGCTGCTTTTTTGGCCGCTGCCTTAGGTGCCTTTTTAGCAGCTTTTTTAGCGACTTTTTTAACTGCTTTCTTGGCAACTTTTTTAACGACCGTTTTAGCTGCCTTCTTGGCGGGTTTTTTAGCAACCTTCTTAGCTGCTTTTTTAACGACCTTCTTGGCTACTTTCTTGGCCGGTTTTTTGCTCACTTTCTTGGCTGCTTTTTTGGCGACTTTTTTGACAGCTGCCTTGGGTGCCTTTTTAGCTGCTTTTTTGGGTGTTTTTTTAGCTGCTGTTTTTTTCTTAGCCATAGGAATGAGTTGAGTGAGAAAGGGAGATTATTTGTTTGGGAACAATTCTCGCATTATGTAGTGCGGAGCGTGCTGCACGTGAGAAGGCGTGAATCTCAATGACGCGGCATGATTGGTCAAGAGTAAACTTAGCCTAATAAGCCCTTTTCTTATAGGATTTGCAGGCTCTCTGTTCAGCTGGCAGCTTCGTCGTGCTGGCGCCGAATTGTAGATGGAGAGCTATTCCCTCACACGCTCAATGTTGGCTCCAAGCATGATGAGTTTGTCATCGATGTTTTCGTAGCCGCGATCGATGTGATATAGGCGGTTAATTTCGGTAGTTCCCCGGGAGCATAGCCCAGACAGAACAAGTGCAGCAGAGGCTCTGAGGTCAGAGGCCATGACGGGCGCACCCGACATGTTCTGCGATCCTTGAATGATGGCGGTGCCGTTATCAACTTTGATGTCTGCGCCCATGCGGGTCATTTCTGCGCAATGCATGAAACGCTGGGGAAAAATGGTGTCCTCAACAACAGATATGCCCGGTGTAATCGCGAAGAGCGAGGTGAACTGGGCTTGCATGTCTGTGGGGAAACCTGGGAATGGAGCGGTGACGATATTGGCTCCTATGGGCTCGGCGCCCGGCTTTACGGTGCAGCTTGTGCCAGCATCATTAAACTCAACATGATGCCCTGACTCGATGAGCTTATCTGATGACGGTTTGAGGTCCTGCTCGCATACGCGGTGAAGAGTTACGCCATTTTCAGGGCATCCTGCCATTGCTGCGGCTACCATAAAGGTTCCAGCTTCGATACGGTCCGGGATAACGGTGTGCTCAACACCATCGAGTTCAACAACGCCTTCAATGGTGATACGGCGGGTTCCTGCGCCGGTGATCTTAGCGCCCATTTTATTGAGGAAATTGGCGAGATCAACGACTTCAGGCTCGCAAGCGGCTGATTCGATGACGGTTGTTCCCTTGGCTAAAACAGCGGCCATCATGAGGTTGTCAGTGCCAAGTACGGTTGGTCCATGTTTGCCACGTAGGTCGACTTCTTTTCCGTGAAGTCCGTCAGGAGCTTGCATGATCATGTTGCCACCTTCCATGTTGATGTCGGCTCCAATGCCCTCAAGGCCTTTTAAGTGAAGGTCGACGGGGCGATCACCGATGACACAGCCGCCAGGTAGTGAGACACTTGCTTTATGAAGTCTGGCAAGCAAAGGCCCCATGACACAGATGGATGCACGCATTTTCCGAACGATTTCGTAGGGAGCATTATGATCGATGTTTGCGGCGGTGATGCGAACAGTGCCGCTTGAGCGCTCAACCTCAGCACCCAGTGCCGTCAGGATCTGGATCATGTAGTTGGTGTCTGAGACGTCAGGGACGCGACGAATGATGCAGGTCTGCTTGGTGAGCAAGGTGGCTGCGAGAATGGGGAGGGAGGCGTTTTTTGAGCCTGATATGTGTACGGAGCCCTTGAGGGTAGATCCGCCGTGTACGAGAAGTTTGTCCATGTGGGCGTTGGGTTATGAGTAATCCGCGCTATGAGATTGTTGATTAGTGTCTGTTGGTAAATCTTCTGAATCTTTCGACTCTTCCGAATCTTCCGCTTGGTCTGTGGGAGGAGGTGTTCCGGGTAGCTTGGCGATGGGGAATCTGGCTACTCCACTGAGATCATTGTGTGTTTTGATATCAATAAATTCGTTGTCGCCAAGCATGGTTTCGACGGCCTCTGCTTGGTCATATCCAATTTCTAAGGCAATCATGCCACCTGGGTGCAGATGGAGGGGGGCTTGATTAATGAATTCGCGTAAGATGTCCAGTCCATCTTTTCCGCCAAAGAGGGCTAGTGGCGGGTCTCTCTGGACTTCGCTCGAAAGCGTCTGTTCATCTGCATCAGAGATGTAGGGTAAGTTGGCTACAATAAGGTGGTATTTACGATCTTCGAGTTTTGAGAAAAGATCTGACCAGAGCATTTCGATCCGACCAAGTCCAAGGAGAGTTTTGTTTTCCTCAGCCAAGGCGAGTGCGTCATGAGATACGTCAGCGAGGGTGGCGCAGTGGCATTTGCCGCCAAGTTCTGCTGCGAGTGTCAGTCCAAGCACGCCGCTACCCGTGCCCATGTCGAGCAAGTTCAAACTCGCCGGTAAGTCGAGGTTGAGAATGATGGATGCGAGCTCTTCGGTCTCGGGTCTGGGTATCAGTGCGCGTGAGTCGGTTTTGAAATCACGGCGGTAAAATTCCACGCTGCCAAGGATGTGCTGTAGCGGTTCGCCACTGCCACGCCGTTTGAGTTTTTCCCTCAAGGGGGTCAGTTCATCCTCGGCCATGAGACGGTCAAACTGCATGTAAAGTTCGACTTTGGAGCAACCTAGCTGATGGGTGACGAGGAGCTGCATATTACGGCGTGCTTCATCAATACCCTTACTTTCCAAGTAAGTGGTTCCTTTTTCGATGATGTCGAGGACTGAGGTCATTGCTGTTGATGCGGTGAGGGTGGGGAAGGGTAATGCAACGCTTTAAGGCTGCAGGAAATGTGCGATATCGTCATTCTTATGATGAATGATCTAGATGAGGAGGGGTTTGTTCTTGTGGGGCAGGTCGATTTCCGAGGGCGGTCCAGGGAAATGTTCGGCGATGTAGTCGTCCCAGAATTTTCGAGTTTCGTCTGAGATGGTTGCAGCCATTTTGCCTTCGCAGTCGTCACAGATGATGAGTGGGAAGGGGCCTTTGATGAGGTGGTCGCCGCTGAACATAGCACCGAGGGTGAATGTTTTTGCTTCAGATCGAAGTTTGTCGCAGGTGATGCAGTTTTCGATGTAGTCTTCAGTCTCAGAGTTGTTTGAGAGTCTTTCTTGGCGGGACTCCATGTCAGCATGGTCATGCATGAAGTCGAACATCGCAACACGTGAATTTTCGGAGAGTTGTTCGTTCATTCTTTCACGGCACTGGAGGCACATGGCACATTCAAAGATGCACTCATTGCCTGCGAAGGATTGGTTGATGATGTAGATGTCGACATCATGAAGATCGCAGCCGCAATCACAGCATTCGGTGAAGGCTTTACCTGTTTCGTATGAATGGAATTTTGTGAGCACTTAGCTATTGTGAATCCGTTGTTAGGATATTTCAAGTGTCACGGGGCAGTGGTCTGAGCCGAGTACGTCTGAGAGGATTTCAGCACTTTTCACACGTTCCATAAAAGAACTGGAAACGCAGAAGTAATCCAGGCGCCAACCGATGTTTTTACCACGGGCTCCTGCACGATAGCTCCACCAGGAGTAAGCATCTGCCTTGTCTGGGTAGAAATGACGGAAGGTGTCTACAAATCCCTCGGCTGTAATCTTATCGAAATTGGCGCGCTCCTCATCGGAAAAGCCTGCGCTGTTGCGGTTTTGCTTGGGGCGTGCCAGATCGATCTCCTGATGGGCGACATTGAGATCGCCACAAAAGATGACCGGTTTGCTGAGCTCGAGATCTTTACAGTATTGAAGGAAGTCAGCATCCCATTGTTGGCGATAGGAGAGTCTGCGTAGCTCGTTTTGAGAGTTGGGAGTGTAGACGGTGACGAGATGAAAATCGGCAAACTCAGCTGTGATGACACGCCCTTCGGAGTCGTGCTGCTCGATGCCGATGCCGTAGCTTATCTTTAGCGGCTCATGCTTGGAAAAAATGGCGGTGCCTGAGTAGCCAGGTTTCTCAGCCGAGTTCCAATAGCTTCGGTAGCCAGCAAGCTCCAGGGGGAGATCAACTTGCTCGGCACGTGCTTTGGTTTCTTGGAGACAGAGTATGTCTGGTTGATGTTCGCTAACAAATTCAGCGAAGTTTTTTTTGATAACGGCACGGACGCCGTTAACATTCCACGATACAAGTTTCATGAATGTAAAGAAAGGGTTGGTGAGGCTTAGCCTGGCGGCCAGGTTAGTTTGCGCCCAGCAAGGATGTGAAGGTGGAGGTGGGGGACTGCTTCTCCGCCATCAGCCCCGTTGTTGATGACTGTTCGGAAGCCAGACTCTGCAAAGCCCTCCTGTTGGGATACTTTGTTGGCCGTTAAAAGGAGGTGGCCGAGGATGTTGGTGTCCTCGGTGTTCGTTTCCGAAATGCGTGTGATGGGCTTGCGGGGTACGATGAGCAAGTGGATGGGGGCCTGAGGGCTGATGTCCCGAAAGCAGAGGCAGAGATCATCCTCGTAGACAATGTCGGCTGGGATTTCACGGTCTGCTATTTTCTCGAAGAGGGTTTTGTCTGGCGTGCTCATTTATTGCGTTAAGTTGAGCCTGATTTCTCGTTGGTTGGGAAGTGTCGAGTGACCGTGTGTTTTGAGGAAGTCGAGGATCTCGCCATGGAGTAGCTCACAAGGGCTGGTCCAACGTTCCACACCACGGAGAACTCTCACGCAATCTCTTGTGCCAGTGAAATGGAGTTCTTCCACGCCATGAATACGGAGGTCTTCAATCTCGTCATGTATTTTGTTGAAGAATGCGAGTTCGAAGCCGTTGCCAGCTTCTTTAGCGGCGCGCGTCAGTGATAAAGTCACTGGAGGAGAGATCAGGGGAAGGGTTCTGGCAATGGCGTCACAGCCAATGCGCTCGAGCATCCTCCGCACCCGTGAGTGCAGCTCTTCAATAGTGAGAACTCGCAGGGAGCATTTGTTTTCCAGATAATGGATGATGCCTTCCATGAGGTCATCGATGAATGGAAAATCTTCCCTCTCAGCAGCGGCAGCCCCGCGCATAATGGTCTCACGCAGCCACTCGGTATCATAGCCGGTCACTTGGTGACGGCCAACCTGCAACACAGGACGATTACCGACGAGGCATATCATGAGTGATGGGAGTATGGGTTAGGTGAATGCATGGTTGCATTGAGGCTTTGCGCAGTGAAGGGGAAGGAAATGAACGAAGGGGGCTGGTATTATTCCTTGAAGAGTTTCCGCTGATAAGGGTCTCGTGATGAGCGGCGTTCAAGCGCTTGAATTTCTCTAATGAACTCACCGACGTCTTCAAACTGACGATAAACGGATACGTAGCGCACGTAGGCTACGGGATCGATATCGTGCAATTTTGCCATGACGCGGGGGCCAATACTACTGGAGGGAACTTCAGAAAGGTGATCTTTGTGAAGTCCAGTGAGGATTTCCTCCACAGCACGATCCAGGCGATCCATGGGAACGGGGCGTTTCTCACAGGCTTTAACAAGACCTCTGAATATTTTTTCTCGGTTGAGAGATTCACGAGTGCCATCTCGTTTGACGACCTGGAGCTCCGTGCGCTCAATCTGCTCGTAGGTGGTGTAACGATAGTCACACGCTAAGCAGACTCTACGTCGTCGCGTGGTTGTGCCATCCTTCGACATTCGGGAGTCGATGACTTTGTCTTTTAGTGATCCGCACTGAATACAACGCATAGCTGGAGCAGCCCTCTGGACTGATGCGACAGACTAGAGTGATATATGTAGTGGTATCAAAGAGAAAATCATACAATATTCAGTGTTGCCGATGACTTTCAACGAATCGGTAAAGTATTTTTTAAATACTGATCAACTTATGGAGAAGGTATTACAAACTCCCAAAAAAACAGGCTGTTAGTGTGCCTATTGTGAATAACTCGGTGAGTTTTTTATGAGGTGATTTTTACGGGGGCTTTGATAATTCCCTCCGAAGTTTCCTTTTTTAACCTTAATTGACCACATGCCGCGTTGATATCACCTCCTTTTTCAAGTCGTAAGGTGGTATTGATACCTGCTGCTGCTACGATATCACGGAAGGCCATGCAGTGGCTTTCGCTCGGTCTTTTCCAGTTGAGACCTTCAACGGTGTTGTAGGGGATGAGGTTGACCTTGGCGTTCAAACCCTTCGCTCTTTTAGCAAGTATCGCTGCCTGATCGAGGTCGTCATTGACGCCCTCAATGAGAATATACTCGAGTGATATTTTTTGTTTCTTGTGGGTGCGCCAGTAGTGAAGGGCATCAAATAATTCCTTGATGGGGTATTTTTTATTGATGGGCATGGTTAAATCACGAACTTCATCTGTGGCCCCGTGCAGTGAAATGGCGAGGCGTATAGGCGCTGGAAATTCAGCGAGTTTACGGATTTGAGGAGCGAGACCTGAGGTGGATACGGTGACGCTTCTGGCTCCTATATTGAACCCCCAATGCCCTGTGATAACTTCGAGCGCTTTGGTGAGGTTTGTGAGGTTGGCGAGTGGCTCACCCATTCCCATGAAGACGATGTTGTTGATGGGTTGCTCTGCAATTTTTTCTACCGAGAGCATTTGACCAATGATTTCAGCAGCCGTTAGGTTGCGCGTAAATCCGGCAAGTCCTGAGGCACAAAATTTACAACCGTATGCGCAGCCAACCTGGGAGGAGACGCAGATCGTTTTGCGTGTTGATTGTTTGCCTTTCAGGCCGACGGAAGCAGGGATGAAAACAGTTTCAACGTAGCGGCCGTCGTGGAGACGGAACAGGAACTTACGCGTTGTGTCGGCAGCTCCTTTGGTTTCAATGTGCTGCAGGTCATTGAGGTAGTAAGCATCGGAAAGATGTTTGCGCAGGTTGGCTGGCAGGTTGCTCATCTCCTCGATGTCGCTGATGCGCTGCTGGTAGATCCACTCCATGGTTTGCTTAACGCGATAGGGTTTTTCTCCCATCTCAGCATAGATGGTTTCCAAATCAGCGAGGGAATAACCCAGGAGCGATGATGGTTTTGGTTGCGTGCTTTGGTTCGTCTCGATCACGATGTGCTTTTATCATGATTTTGGCGAATGGCACGGATGATTTTTTCAATGTCTGGTGGCTGAGTTTGAGATGACGTATTCAGCTGTGAATCAAGCTTGATTATGGCGAGATTTCATTGATGCTACTGGGCATCTTAACTACTATATAATCCATCATGAGTCATATTGCCAACAACCTCGTAGAAACCGTGGGAAACACCCCGCTTGTTAAACTGAATAATGTCACCAAAGGTTTGGAGGCGGAAATCTTGGTGAAGGCCGAGTTTTTCAATCCTCTGTTCAGTGTGAAGGACCGCATCGGTCGTTCGATGGTCGAGGCTGCTGAAAAAGACGGTCAGCTTAAGCCTGGCGGCACTATTATTGAACCAACTTCTGGTAATACCGGTATTGCGTTGGCATTTGTGGCACGCGCAAAGGGCTATCGCTGTATTTTGACAATGCCCGAGACGATGTCCCTAGAGCGTCGTGTGTTATTGCGCATGCTGGGTGCTGAGATCGTTCTTACTCCTGGACCAAAAGGAATGGGCGGTGCTATCGCCAAGGCCAAGCAGCTTCTTGAGGAAGCAGGTGAAGGTGCCTTTGGGCCAAGTCAATTTGACAATCCAGCCAACCCTGAAGCTCACCGTCAGACGACGGCTGAGGAGATTTGGTCTGCTACGAATGGTAAGATTCATGCTTTTGTCGCGGGTGTAGGAACTGGTGGCACCATTACCGGTGTCGCTGAAGTCCTGAAGCCAAGGTCCGGCATGCATGTGGTAGCCGTTGAGCCAGCAGCAAGCCCTGTGATTTCTGGCGGTCAGCCTGGGCCACATAAGATTCAAGGTATTGGTGCAGGGTTTATCCCCGGCAACCTTAATATTGATGTGATTGACGAAACGATTTGTGTGACCAATGAAGACGCCTTTGAGACAGCACAAGCTGTTGCTCAGAATGAGGGCATGCCGGTTGGTATTTCCAGTGGTGCCAATATCTGGTCCGCAATTCAGTTGGCGAAGCGCCCTGAGTTTAAAGGTAAGCGCATTGTCACTGTCGCTTGTAGCTCAACGGAGCGTTACTTGAGCACTCCTCTTGCCGAGCATATTAGGCAAGAAGTGAGCCAGTTGCCCGTTTCTGATATTTAACCAAGATCTACCCAACGGCCTCATGGATAAGCAGGAGATCAAAAATGTCATCCTGGAGATGGGTGCTAGGGCGCGTGCAGCTGCACATGCCCTGACCATTCTCAGTGCTGATAAGAAAAATGAGATTTTGCGTGCTATGGCGGCTTCCATGCGCGAGCAGGAGGGGAGTATTCTAGAAGCGAATACTCAAGATATCGCTGCTGGTGAGGCGAATGGTTTAAATGCTGCGATGCTCGATAGACTGCGCCTGAACCATGAGCGGATCGAGGCCATTGCTTCTGGTATCGAGGAGGTCGCGGCGCTCGCTGACCCTGTGGGAGAGGTGCTGACGGAGTGGACACGTCCTAATGATGTTCATTTTGAACAAATACGTGTTCCTATTGGTGTGATTGGTATCATTTACGAAAGCCGTCCCAATGTAACCAGTGATGCAGCCGTGCTGTGTCTCAAGTCTGGTAATGCGACTATTCTCCGTGGTGGATCTGAGGCGATTCATTCAAATAAGGCGATCGCCGCTGCACTGCAGTCTGGTGGTGAGAAGGCGGGTCTGCCTGCCAATGCGATTCAGTTAATCCCATTTACCGATCGTGAAAGTGTCAGTGTGATGGCCTCTATGGATCAGTGGCTGGACGTGATCATTCCTCGGGGTGGTAAAGGGCTCATTGAGACCGTGGTGTCTCTTGCCCGCATGCCGGTGATCAAGCACTACGATGGTATTTGTCACACCTATATAGACAAGCACGCTGAGATGGGCATGGCGGTGGATATTGCCGATGATGCCAAGACCCATAAGCCGGGGGTGTGTAATGCCCTCGAGACACTGCTCGTTCATCGAGATGTTGCAGCTGATTTTCTGCCCCAAATAGCAGAGGTTTACAAAAGCAAGGGGGTTGAGATGCGCGGCGATGAGTCGGTGCTGAAGATTCTCGGTAGTGATGCGCTTGCCGCCACTCAAGAAGATTGGGATACCGAGTATCTTGATCTTATCATCTCGATTAAAGTCGTCGATTCGATGGCTGAGGCAGTGAACCATATTAATACACACAGCTCACGGCACAGTGATTGCATTGTCACATCAGATGGAGATCGTGCGCAGCTATTCATGACGCAAGTCGATAGCGCTTGTGTCTTTCACAACGTGTCCACTCGCTTCAGTGACGGGGCCGAGTTTGGCTTTGGCGCTGAAATTGGCATATCCACTGATAAGCTGCATGCTCGTGGGCCGATGGCGCTGCGTGAACTGACTTCTTATCAGTATCGGATCAGAGGTGACGGTCAGATCAGATCTAAAAACGCAACGACTTGAGCCTTGCTGCTCTCGTGCATTCTATGAGGGGCTTGGCCTCATGGGGGAAGGCGGATCTAATCGGGAAAGACGATCGCTCTGTTTTGGTGGATGATAGTCCTGTCATTAACGTGGTGACGGATACCGCGTGCGAGGGCGATACGTTCACAGTCACGTCCAAGGCGCATCAAGTCCTTCGGTTTGTGGAAGTGTTGCACGCGTTTGACTTCTTGCTCGATGATAGGGCCGCCATCGAGCTCCGAGGTAACATAATGACATGTTGCTCCGATGAGTTTGACGCCTCGTTCATGCGCTTGCCTGTATGGATTGGCGCCAATGAATGCGGGCAGGAACGAATGGTGGATATTGATGATTTTACCGGTGTATTCATCACAGAACCAAGTGGGTAAAATTTGCATGAAGCGAGCAAGTACGGTGAGTTCAACGTTTTCATCGCTGAGGATTTTTTTGATTTCCTGAAAGCCTGTTTCCCTGTGGTCGCCATCCAGATTGATGTGGTGGAAGGGGATGCCAGCCTGCTCGGCAATCTTTTGACAGTTGTCTCGGTTGCCTATTACTGAGGTGATTTTGATCGGCATTTCACCGAGTTTCGTTCTCCAGAGGATCTCGTTAAGGCAGTGATCCGTCTTAGTCACCAGGACGGCTGTGCGCATTTGATAGGGAATCTCTCGGAAGTGCCATGATGCGGATAGTGATTCCCCCAATGTGTTGAAGCCAGATATGAAGTCTTCCAGGCTGACGTTCAAATCGCTGGTATCAATCTCGACACGGGCAAAAAACTTGCTGTGTTGGTCGTCTGTGAATTGTGAGAACTCAGATAAGTTGGCTTTGTGGTCGGCAACGTATGATGCGATTTTTGCTACGATCCCATGTTGGTCTGGGCAGTCGATTTTTAATATGAGTCCTTGCATGTCGAGTGGTGTAAATATGCTGTGGGTGATTATTGTTAATAATGCCTGAAATGCGAGGTGAAATACGAGGCGAGATAAGTGGGGGGCTAGTGTGTTACCAGCGGCCGATGATGGCAGAATAGGTGAGGATGGACTTTTCACCTTTTTTGACCAGTGAATTGCCGATGGAGGCTGAGGGCAATGTGGCTGCTAGAAAAGGGCTGTTAGTAAAGCTTGCCGTATCCGTGTGGATGGTGCCTTCGCGAATGTATCCTCCGTATGGGTCAACGTACTTTATTTTATAGGAGTCGGCGTTGCTCTCTATGTTTTTGGAGGTTTCAATAATGACGATGAAGTGCGCGCTGATAGGCCACCAGGACTTGGACTTGAGCTCTTTGCTATCACGATAAGCGTAGCGGCGTATGCATATGATGGGGGGTAGGCCTTTTTTCAGTGATTTGGTAATTCGCTCATGGCTGTACTTTAGCAACTCTGTGGGCTGTTCGCGCGCTTTGCGTGTGAGTATTTCATACTTCACTTTCGGCAGCCAATGGTAACTGCACATTTCATTGGCGATGTCATGAAGGTCTACAAGGTTGATGCCTTGTTGTTGATTCCAACGTTGCACACCCTTGATGTGTTTTGATTGGTTAAGGCCCCATTTAGAAATCACGTAGTCTATGCGGGATTTGCTGTCATCCCCGGGAACGGCATTGTAAGGTCTTTGCCATTTTTCCGAGCCGTAATGAAAGGCATTAAGTAGTGCTGCGGGGCCGCAAGCATTTCCATATGCTCTACGCTGGTTAGTAGGAGAGGCGTTTTGGTTGGCAGCGCTGATGAGTTCTTCCCCGCACAGCATGGTGTGCATGGCGAAGAGTAGCAGTAGCGAAGTCCAAGGTAGCATTATTTTATCCAGTAAGGATGGAGTGCTTAGATGTAGAACATCGGGGTTTGGGTGGTCAATGAATCTAATGTAATGGAGCTGAGCTCTTTGATGAGAGATTCGTGAATTTGGTTCCACGTATCGTGGATGGCACGTCCAGATTCTCCTTCGCCAGGAACGTGGTTGCTCAACATGCCCGGATCCGCGGCTTTGGTGATATCAAGGAGGTTTATTTCTCGAGGGTCGCGAGCCAGAAGGTAGCCGCCTGTTTTGCCTCTTTTACTAATAATAAGATCACCGCGCTTGAGGTCATTGAGAATTTGGACTAGAAAGTTTGCAGAAACCGCTTCACGTTGAGCTATGTCGTCAAGTTGTATGAGAGTTTGCCCGTCATGATGTTGTGCAAGCTGAACCATTGCACGACAGGCATACTCAAGTTTCTGTGAAATACGCATAAGGACAATGGAACATAAAATAGAAAATAATACCAGCGCCAAGCCAGTGAACATTTGTCATGGGTCGCTTCTGGGAAGCATTGATCTCGATGGTATTTGGTCACAGATACATGATGCCGCCGTAGAAATGGCGGAGCATGAGTCTCATTTGAAGCATATGCTCGATGATGTGGTTATTAGCCGCAATAACCTGGCTGAGAGCTTGGCTGTTCGTCTTGCACGCAGGTTGTCCCGAGAGGATATGCAGCGTGCTGAACTTGAGCCGTTATTTGGTGATATCTTTACTGCTAATGAATCTATTGTGCGCAGTGTGGCGCGTGACATGACGGCAATCGTAGATCGCGATCCCGCATGCTCATCGGCACTTGAGCCATTGCTCTTTTACAAGGGCTTTTTGGCAATTTCAGCTTACCGGGTGGCTCATAGCCTATGGTCAGAGGGTCGTCGATCCCTGGCGTTCTATTTGCAGAGCATTGTCAGTGAAACCTTTGCTGTGGACATTCATCCGGCGGCTCAAATTGGCTGCGCTATTCTTCTCGACCATGCAACCAGTGTGGTCATCGGGGAAACTTCCATCGTGGAAGATAATGTATCAATTCTCCATGAAGTCACTTTGGGCGGCACGGGTAAGATGAGTGGTGATCGTCACCCGATTATAAGATCGGGGGTATTGATAGGCGCTGGCGCAAAAATCCTCGGTCGTGTCGAAATTGGTGAATGCGCCAAGATCGGGGCGGGTAGCGTGGTGCTTGATGATGTGGCACCGCATAAGACGGTAGCAGGTGTTCCTGCTGTCCTCATAGGGAAACGTACGGTAGGCAGCCCCGCCATGGATATGGATCAGAAGCTTTACGAGGGTAATGCTATTTGACCGTATCTGAACCTGACTCCACTGCGACGATGCGCCCTTTGCTGAGATCATAAGGCGTCAGCTCAAGCTTAACCTTGCTGTCAGGTTTTATCTGCTCGTGCAGCGCGATCATGGCTTTGGCTACGTGGCCGACGATGATTTTACCATTGGGTAGGGCAACCTGATAGATGTTTTCTTTCGGGGAATCAATGACGGTTCCGGTGGTGGTGATGGGTGGGTCAAACATGCTGAAGTGATAGGGATAGGGGGGCTGGTAAGGTTTAGTTGATGTCTTGGTCGATGTTTTGGCCGATGTTTTAGCCGATGTTTTAGCCAATGTCTTTCCATTTAACAAGAGAGGCGAGGGGGGCAAAGCCATCGTGATGCCAAAACAAGCTGGGCTGCTGGCTCTGGCCTAGTGGGCAAATTCTGTGCGCGGGAAGATGCTCTAGTGATACTGCGTTCTCTTGAGTGAATGGGTGAATGGCAATGGTAGAGAGATGATCTGCTTCAGGTCCTAGTGTATCGGTGTCTAATTCCGATGGTAGGGGTTTCACATAAACACAGCGGTTGAGGCATGATAACTTCAGCATGGCAGAGGTTTCATGGATCACGGTCCAATCGAGGCTGTCGCTGCTTTCCCAGAGTTTAACTTCTGGGCCATTGGACGAATGGAAACGGGTGCTTTCTCTGAGGTTTCTGATGGTGCCTGCTTCTGAGGCTGTGAGGGTATCAGCAGGGTTGCTTTGGGAAAATTTTTCCATTTCGATAGCCAGCAAATTAGCAAATCGTTCGGAGTCTCCGGCCGCATAGATGGCGTGCAGTGATAGGCAGCCACGCTGGTTGTAGAGAGAGGCGTCACGCGCGGCATGGACTGCGGCTGCTTCGAAGTCATCATAGACAATGCCTATAGAAACTTTATGGCTATGCGGAATGAAGAGTTGGTGGGGTTTTGTGTGTTGGTGAATAGCTGCGATGGATTCATCTGATCCTATAGCGATGATGACATCGGCTCTTGACCAATCTTGCTCCTCAAGTGAGCTGCGTATTTCAATGAGTTCTCTGAGTGCACTTGGAAAGTGTTCTAGAGCATCTGTTAATTCAGCTAAGCCTGCAGATGGTATTTTAACGACATTGTGAGAGCCGATGAGGAGGCCTCTGATGATGCTTTGGAATGCGGCGTGTGCCGTGTTGCCGCTGACGATGTGAAGGATGGATGCGGGTGCGATTGCCTTGCTTTGCAGTGGGCCGTGAGCAAGGAATGCATCCAGGGCCATGTTGCTACCCAGTTCGTTGGTGACCCATGCGTGCAGATCATGCACGCTGATAGCGCCGGTCCATTGCTGAATCTCATCATGAGAACATGCCTCGGCGATAAGTTGGATGCGTTCTTGGGTCGTGGTCATCTGCTGAGGGTTTCGTCACTTGATCTTGAACAACCTCTGGGGAGAGCGGTCGGGTCACGGCCGATTAAATTAAAGCAAGGCGTGCTGACTTCAAGGTTAGTCTGGTCCTGGGTCACGAGGTCCTGGGTTGCTAGATCTTGGGTGCGTATTGCCATGACGGAGTGAAGGTTGGCGAGGTCATAAAGAACGAGGTGTCCAAGCTGGCCGGGTTTTGCATCGGTATTGGTGATGGGGTCAATCACCCGGGTGCGAGTCCAGCTGGGTCCTTGGTGTGCTTGGTTGCGTCCGCGGCTGTAAAATTGACTGCTGAGCTCAGTCATGGAGTATTCGTTAACGATGCAGTCTGAAGATAATCCAAGCTTGGTTTCGAAAAGTTGATGAAGTTCGCTTTTGGTCAGTTGGTGTTGTGTTCCCTTGTAGCCTCCTGTTTCCATTGCCCAGCTTCCTGGTGCGAGTTGCAGGGGAGATTCGATTGAATCAAAGAGGTGTAGGAAGGATAGTGCGGTGCCGAACAGGGCAACGGGTTGATGGTCTCTGGAGGCGTTGCTGATCTTTTCAAGATCAAGTGAGCCAGAATCGTCGTTAGCCCAGCTAGACCGTTGAGCGATGTGCTGTGCGATGACGCCCATCATGTGGCACAAGGATGAATGAGGTGATTGCTCAGGATGCGGTATTAAAAAGATAGCGTGGGCAGGTTCTGGTAGCTTGAGCTCATACCAGGCATTGATGATGGATTGATCATAAAGATCCGTGGAGGCGAAGTGATGTTTGCCTTTGGTTTCTGTTGTTGTTCCCGAGGTCAGAAATGTTTTTTGCACATCTTCTATCGGGAAGGTAATTAGAGGGAGCGCGTCAGCTTTGAAGGCGTCTGTCGGCAGTGCGGGGATGTCATGCCAGTGGGTGACTTGTTCAGGGCTGGTGCCGATAGCATTGCAGAAATTTTGGTAAGGCTTATTTTGCTGATACTGGTGAGTGAAAACCAGCATGGCTAGTGCGTTGAATTCAGTATCGCTGATTGGCTTGCCGTTGATGGCTTGGGCCATTGATTTCTCAATGACTGCGGTTATGGGGGTGTCTGAACTCACGGGAAAAGCGTTGCTGTGTTCACCTTCTTGAGGATGTTGCTTCTATTCAAGTGTTGAATGAAGGGCGAGGCCAATATTTGAGCGTTTTTTACTATTTTCAGGCCGATCTGGGCCATTGATCAGACTATTGGCTCGTAATGATATAGCTAGGACTTGACTTGCTTTGAGTGCGGGTCAAGTATCTGGCTCATTGCTCGCAAGGGCGTCGGTATCATGTCGATATCACGTTGTTTTGCGGCGTTACTTAATAAGATTAACTATTTAAATACAATGGATTTATCAAAGAGCATACTCTTGCCACTTGGTGTCGTTTTCCTCCTAGGGGCGTGTTACCCTTATCCCTCAAATTACAAAAAGCGTGAAGCTAGACCTACACAATTGCAGGTTGAGCAAACAATCACGAGCGAGGAACAAAGAAGGATTGAGGAGAATCGCCAGCAGCTTGAACAGCAAGCCGCCAACCAACCCGCTGAGGGAGGTCAGTGGACTGAGCCCAATTTAAATAACTCGCTGCCAGTGCCTGCAACGAAATCAAAGTATCCTACTGCTTCTGCAGTGCCCGGAAAACCTGGTTTTGTCTTTAACCCATACACGCACAACATTGTTGATGTGAAGGGAATTGGTTCAGGTAGGTTATGCCGCGACCCAGAGGATGCAGATCCCAATCACAAGTTCAGAGTGCCATAAAGCCTGTTTTAGGTTGCTGGTTTATGAACTTGGAGGTGTCGGTTCTTGCTTTTAAGCCGGCATCTGCCAGTCATTGCTCTCTATGAAACGTATTGCTGTGCTCGGAAGTGGGTTGCTGGGTGGGTCCATTGCCCTCGCTGTGCAATCTCGTCTGCCCTCGGTATCAGTAGCACTTTGGGGTAGGCGCGAACAGGGAATCATAGACGCCAAGGATCAGGGGATCGACGTGGCGAGTGTCAATCTCGACGAGGTTGTTGAGGGAGCGGATATCATCGTTCTGGCCTCGCCTGTAGGAGCGATGCTTGAAATTTTGGAGGCAAGTGCTTCAAGTTGCTCGTTAGAAGGGGTTCTGGTGACGGATGTGGGTAGTGTGAAAATGACTCCGAGAGATATTCTTGGTCCGCTTGTTTCTAAACTCGGAGCAAAATACATAGGCAGTCATCCGATGGCCGGATCGGAGCAGGCTGGAGTTTCTTCTGCTAGGGAAGACATTTTCGATGGCGCAGCATGTGTCATGACTAACGACTTTGATCACTCTGAGGAAGATGTCTCTGCAATACGATCCATGTGGGAGGGTATAGGTTGTCAGTGTTATTTAACGTCATCGGAAGAGCATGATCAGGTGATGGCCAGAATTAGCCATATGCCTCATATGCTCGCTTCCGTCGGGGCTCTTGTTGGGCTCAAAGACCAAGACCACGGAAAGTTTGCTGGGAATGGCATGCGTGATACTACCCGTGTCGCTTCAGGTCACCCAGGTATGTGGGCTGAGATTTTCATGAGCAATCGGAATGCGCTGAGAGAACCTGTTGAGGAGGCCATTACGTATTTGCGTGAAATGCTTGCTTTGCTCGATGATTCAAGCGAAGACGCATTGGTTGACTTGTTGGCGAAAGCAAAAAACCTCCGGGATGATCTTTAATCAATCAGCTTGAGTATCAAATCGCTAACTGGTTTAGATCAATACACAGCTTTTAACGACCATTAGCACACCCTTATTTAACCGCGATATGTCTAGTATTACCGTTCACTCAGTCAGCAATCTACAAGCCGAGTTTGAAGTTCCAGGAGACAAAAGTATCTCACACCGCGCAGCGATCCTAGGGGGCTTGTCCAATGGCGCTTGCCACATCGATAATTATCTGCCGAGTGAAGACTGTATTTGCACATTGAATGCAATGGCTCAACTAGGGGCTAAGTATGAGACATTGGAGGAGAAGCCTGGTTATGGCCCCACTTCACTTACGATTCACGGATGCAGTATGGAGTTAAGCGCTCCAGAGGGCGGTGTCGATTGTGGCAACTCGGGAACCGGAATGAGGTTGCTTGCTGGTCTTTTAGCCGCGCAGCCATTCGAATCTATTTTAACCGGAGATGCTTCGCTGCAATCCAGACCAATGGGCAGAATCATTAAGCCCTTGAAAGAGATGGGAGCATCGATTGAAGCGTGTGGCGATGCTCCAGGGTGTGCGCCTCTGCATATCACAGGAGGTGAACTGCACCCTACTTGTTATGAAATGCCAGTGGCTAGTGCTCAAGTTAAGAGCGCGGTATTGTTAGCTGGCTTGTTTGCTGAGGGCACAACTTCGGTCATTCAGCCCGCAGAAACTCGGGATCATACTGAGCGCATGCTGGCGTATTTTAAGATGCCATCGACCCGAGAGGGGCAAAAAATTTCCGTAACAGGGGGCAAGACTCCAGAAGCCGGTCGATTGCGCGTTCCGGGAGATATTTCATCGGCTGCTTTTTGGATTGTGGCAGCTGCCTCGATGCCTGGTGCGCATTTGCTCATTAAGAATGTCGGCCTCAACCCTACCCGCACAGCAATCTTGGATGTGCTGATACGTATGGGCGCTGATATCAAAGCCGTTGAGCATTCTGATGAATGTGGTGAACCTTATGGTGACGTCGAGGTTCATGGTAAGGCCTTGCAGGGAACAGAAATCAAGCCAGAGGAAGTCCCCAACTTAATCGATGAGATTCCTGTATTGGCAGTGGCAGGTGCGCTGGCGCAAGGGAGAATGGTCATCCGCAATGCCAAAGAGCTGAGGGTTAAAGAGAGTGATCGAATTACGACGGTTGTGAAGAATTTGAAGGCGATGGGCGCGGATCTCGAGGAGTTCGACGATGGCATGGAGATCGCAGGAGCTAAGCCGCTCCATGGAGCTGAGCTTGAGAGTTTTGGTGATCACCGTATTGCGATGGCCTTTGCTATTGCCGGTCTCTTTGCAGAAGGCGAGACGGTGATTAATAACACGGCCTGCATTGATACATCTTACCCGGGCTTTGCAGATCACCTAGAGGCTGTCCTTGCTGGCTAATCTTCCCGATCAATCTATTTTACTGCCCATGTCTGACAAAACCGAAACGAACTCTTTTGCAATTGCCATCGATGGTCCTGCCGCATCCGGTAAGAGCACTGTTGCGCGCCGTCTGGCAGAGCGCCTAGGCCTGATCATGATCAATACTGGTGCCATGTATCGTGCCATCGCGTGGGCGACCTTGAAAAAAAACGTGGATGTCTCAGATCCTAAAGCCGTGGTGGCGATGCTTGGTGAGATAGCCGTTACCTGTGGTGTTAAAGACGGTGAGTCGACGATTCTTATCGATGGCATTGATCCTGGAGATGCTCTGCGTGAAGATCAGGTGAACGCTCGTGTCTCTCAAGTTGCAGCGCTGCCGGAGATTCGCGAGCTGCTGGTTGCTAAGCAACGAGAATACTTGAAGTTAGGAAGCCTGGTCATGGAAGGACGTGATATTGGTTCCGTTGTTTTTCCAGATACGCCCTATAAACTTTATATCGATGCCTCAGAGGAGGTTCGTCTTGCGCGGCGTTCCGCTGAGGGATTGACTGACGTGGTCAGCAAGAGAGATGAGGAGGACAGTAAGCGTAAGAATTCGCCTCTCATTGTTGCTGAAGGTGCCACGGTGATTGATAGTTCTGAAATGGATATTGGTGAGGTCGTGGAAGCCGCATTGGTGCAGCTTCAGGCTCAAGGTCTAGCAGTTTAGTTATATTTTATTATGAAAACGATTTATTGGTTTTGTTGCACATTGTGGAAGCTTTGTTTTGTATGTTTCTTTTCTTACCGTGTTGTCGGTAAAGAGAAGTTGATAACGGATGGTCCCGTTTTGATTGCCTCCAATCATGAGAGTTATCTTGATCCACCGCTGGTAGGAATTGCCTATGATAAGGCTGTCTACTACCTGGCGCGCAAAACCTTGTTTACCGGTTTTGGCGCTTGGCTTTATCCACGTCTCAATTCCATACCGGTCGATCAAGATCGCCCTGATATGACGAGTTTAAAAACAATCATCAAGTTGCTGCGCGCGGGTAATCAGGTCGTTGTTTTTCCTGAGGGTGCTCGCACCTTAGATGGTGAGCTTCAGAAGGCAGAAGCGGGAACTGGTTTGATTGTCGCTAAAAGTAAGGCCGTGGTTCAGCCGGTGCGAATTTTTGGCGCTCGTGATGCTCTTCCGAGAGGAACCAACAGATTGCGCTTTCGCCCAATCACCTTGGTGATTGGTGATCCGATCACATTCACGGCAGAAGAGCTCAAGGCCAAAGGGAGAGATGATTATCAGAAGATATCTGATAAGATTATGCAAAGCATCTCTGAGATTGAGCTCAGTTAGGCTCTAGTAAGCTCAATTAGTAGTCTTCTACAGGAGAGCGTTTCTGTCCTGTATGGTCGATGACTTCACGCGCTTGTTGTTCGCCCATGACATCGATCCTTAGTTGCATGATGTCATTATTGATCTGATCCCATAGCTTAGTGGTATAGGCTAATGGTTGGTAAGCTTTTTTCTTCAGCTTTTCGATCCTTCTTAATGAATCATCAATCTTGTGGTGGGGGATCTCTTGGAGGTGTTTGAGGGTTTCCTTGGCAGTCTCAATCTGATGACAAATCATCACCATATCATTTCCTGCCAGTATTGCATTTGTTGCATCAGGGCCACGTCCATAATGATCAATGATGGCCCCCATATCGAGGTCATCGGTCATAATGACTCCTTCATAACCGAGCTGGTCACGTAGTAGGCGAGTCAGCAGGTTGTGCGACATAGAGCCGGGGAGGCCCGGCATGTCTGGATCAATGGCTGAAAAGTGTGTGTGGCAGCTCATGATGGCATCTAGCTCGGGCATCAGGCTAGTGTAGGGCAAGAGGTCGCTCTTGAGCATCTCCGCTATTGATTTGTCAACGATGGGAAGTTTGTGGTGCGGGTCGTCGGTGGCGAGTCCACATGAGGGGAAGTGCTTGCCGCAGGATAAGATCCTACAGTGGCGTAGGTTGCTGTTGAATATACCAGCATTGGTGATGACTTCCTGTGCGTCTCTGCCATAGCATCGTCCTTTGAGTGCGTTGTCTGCATCATCATCGTAGGAGATGTCTAACACTGGGCACAAATCCATATTGCATCCAAGGAGACGCAGCAAGAAAGCGGTGAGCTTGCCATGCTGGGCGATCAATCCTGGGTCGTTTTTTTGCCGGAGGCTCTCGGCGGAAGGTGGTTCATTGCCAATATGACGTGTGCGAGACACCCGGCCGCCTTCTTGGTCAATAGAGATGATAGGTGTGCTCTCGCTAAGTTCGCGTAAATCATCAGTAAGCTTGCGGACTTGCTCGGGCGACTCGATGTTGCGACCAAACAGAACATAGCCACCGGGCTGAACGGTTTTGTAGAGCTCGGCTTCCTCAGGAGTAAGTTCAAGCCCCCGGATTCCAAGAATGAGAAGTTGGCCGTGCATGTTTTTGTGGATGCTGAAATGTCAGCAGGTAAAATCGTAGGGTTCAGTCTAGAATTTATCTGAGTGGTGAGACGCAAGTTTTGCTAAAATCGACTTCTGCGCGTGCAGGCGATTCTCGGCTTGTTGAAAAATGACATCGGCAAAGCCTTCCAGTACTTCATCTGTGATCTCTTTTCCGCGATAAGCGGGAAGGCAGTGCAAAACAATGTGATTTGGGTGCGCATGCTTGAGTAGCTCGGCATTCACCTGGTAGTTGTCAAATTGAGCTTCTTTCTCTGCCTGGTCTTCTTGCCCCATGGATAACCATACATCGGTATTAATGACATCGGCATCCTTAACGGCTTCAATGGGATCTGTATGTAAGCTTACGTTGGCTGATTCTAAGCGCTCAATATATTGAGTTGTTGGCAGGCACTCAGATGGCGCGGCGATGGCCAAATGGAAATTTAGTTGTTTGGCTGCCCACATCCAGGATCTTGACATGTTGTTGAAGCCATCGCCGACAAAGGCAATCTTCTTGTTTTCCCATGTTCCAAGGCGTTCCCGAATGGTTAATAGGTCAGCTAGTATCTGGCAAGGATGAGCGTCATCAGTGAGCGCATTGATGGTCGGGATGCCTGAGTATTCTGCGAAATCCAGGACGTCCTGCTGAGCGAAGGTGCGAATGATAGCCCCGTGAACCATGCGGCCCATGACGCGTGCCGTGTCCTTGATGGGTTCGCCGCGACCCAGTTGGATATCATTGGACGAAAGGAACATGACGGAGCCTCCGAGCTCGCGAATGCCAACTTCGAATGATACCCGAGTACGTGTAGATGCTTTGGTGAAGATCATGGCCCAAGTTTGATCTTGCAGCGGTTTGTGTTCATGGGTGCCTACATTGCGCTCATGCTTGAGCGTGGCGGCGTGGTCGATTAATTTCCAAATAAGATCTTCAGAGAGTTCTTCGATAGAGAGTAAATGATTCATGTGAAACAATAAGTAAGAGATGATGGTGGTTGGTATTCTAAAAGGAATCCAGAGTGTTCTTGAGTATGTTCAGTGCTTCGTCAATTTCACTGTCAGATACATTGAGCGGTGGTAGCCAGCGCAATGTGTCAGTGCCTGCGGGAACGGTAAGCAGACCATTTTTCATGAGTGACTTGCATAAGTGAAGCGCAGGGGATGTATCCTGGTCAGATGGTATGGCATCTGGGTTGAGTGCAAAGCCCAATAAAAGGCCTTTGCCGCGTATATCAACAATGGCGGGATGGTTCCAGGACTGAACTTCTGTGCGAATACGTTGCTCTTGGTGGGCCGCATTGGCAGAGAGGTCTGAAGATTGAATCTCATGAAGCACTGCCAGAGCAGCCGCACAGGCGAGAGGATTTCCGCCGTAGGTTGATCCATGAGACCCCGCATTCATGAGGGAGGATAGGGGGGTGCCGCTATCATCAATAGCCCGATCACTTGTCCAGAAGGCCCCTATAGGAAAACCGCCACCGAGGCTCTTAGCCCAAGATATCGTGTCTGGTTTTAAATCAGGACAAAAAGCCTGCCAGCCCATGAGGGTGCCGGTTCTGCCTAAACCACATTGCACCTCATCGAGCATGAGTAATAAATCATGCTCTTTACAAAGCTTGCTGACGAAGGTGAGAAATTCAGGGGTGACCTCATTAACGCCGCCTTCACCTTGGATGGGCTCGAGCATAACGCCTGCGGTGATGTCACTCACAGCAGCAGTGAGGGCCTCAATATCATTGAGCGGCACATAACGAAATCCGGGAAGCATGGGGTCAAAGCCCTGATGAATCTTGCTTTGAGCTGTCGCAGCCATTGAGCCCAGAGTTCTACCGTGGAATGAGTTGTTGAAGGTGATCACTTCATACCTCGGCTTGCCTGAGCTGTTTGGACGCGCGTGACCAAACCGCCTCGCTGTTTTAATCATGCCGTCGTTAGCTTCGGCGCCAGAGTTGGAGAAAAACACCTTGCCGGGAATCTTAGTGAAGTCATCCACTATCACGGTCGCTAATTCCTGCTGCAGCGGAATTTGATAGAGGTTTGAGCAATGCATCAGCGTGGAGGACTGCTTGGCAATGGCCTCGGTCAATGCTGGGTGACAGTGACCAATACTGCATGTTGCTATACCCGCACAAAAATCGAGGTAGCAATGACCATCGTTATCCCACAGACGGGTACCTTCACCTTTTACTGCAGTAATAGGGAAGTTGGCATAGGTAGCGAGGACATGTGACATGAGGGTATTTCTATGTTTAAAATCATAAAATCCAAGTGCGAATAAAGGCAGTTGATCATATTCTTTCATTTCGAGTTTGGAATTTATGGCATTAGGTTTAGTGTGACGGCGCCGCTCCCCGGACGATCGCAGTTGCTCTTTTGAGTGATTGAGGAAAGTCCGGACGCCAAAGGGCAGCGCGCCTTGTGAATAACAAGGGACGGTCGGTTCAAGCCGGTCGGACGGAAAGTGCAGCAGAAAACAAACCGCCGTGGTCTCTCACGAGATTAGGGTAAGGGTGAAAAGGTGGGGTAAGAGCCTACCGCTCCGCGGGTAACCAAGGAGGCATTGCAAACCCCGCGTGGCGCAAGACATAACAGGGGAAGGGTAGCCCGCCCGTTCAAGATCCCCGGGTATTAGTCGCACCATTCCGCAAGGAAGGTGCCTCACTTGTGAGGTAAGATAAATGATCGTACATTATTGCATCTGCAGTAAGGACAGAATCCGGCTTATAGGGGAGCGGCAACTTTCCCAAAGCCTCAGAGCTCAGCATGACTCTGAGCTTTATTGACTCAGATTGCATGCGCGCTTTTTGAAACGACTGTTTGAAACCGGGTGAATATGATATTGTCATATGGCTATCGTTCTACTATGGTTATCTACGTAGGGGACGCTTAGGCGTCCCTTCGCGGTATTGAAAGCGATGACATCCATGGGAGGCAACTAATCTCATTCCTGCCTCATCTTCTACTTTCAACCTCTTTCTCTTTTATATCCAATTTATCTTTTATGGGTTTTATTGATGTTATTAAGCGGTGGCGCCTTGCAAACAAAGGCATGTCCTCCGGTAAAAAGCGCCGTACATCCACTGCTAGCGAGAATGCCGTGGTAGGTTCCATGCAGCGAAGTGTGTGGGTGAAGTTGCTTATTTATCCCGCATTTACGGCTTTAATATGCCTCATTGTTGCGTTTTACAGATCTGATCACACGCTGTTTCATGACAGTGGTTTACGTAGAGGTTTGCTCTGCATCATTGTGTCTGCAGGACTGATTCTCATTTACCACAGCAGGCAGACACTGAATTATGCCAATGAAAAGGTAGTGCTCGTTTTCGGAGGCATAGCCTTTCATTTGGCGCTGGTGAGGGTTGCTATTCATATTATCGATGTGAATGCCTGGTCTGCTGATTACAGGATCTTGTTACCTCCCTTGGCCTTTGCTCCGATGATTGCTTCTGTTCTCTGTGGCAGGCATGCTGGTGTCTTTTCTGCTCTTAGCGTGAGCCTGTTTGGAGCTATGCTGGTTCCTGTAGCCGATGTGTTTTTCTTTCTCATCACGGGGCTGATCACTGGAGTAATGGCGGTTGTGTTAACCCGCTCGGTGCGTCGACGCGGTAGCTTGCTCAGGGCCGGTTTCTATGTTGGTCTGACGGCTTTTGTTCTGGCATTGGCTTTTGATAAAATCGATTTTTCCGAGATGATGCAGGGCAATGGCTTGTCTGTTGTTCTAGGGAAAACGCTACTGCCTGTCTCGATCGGACTATTAACAGGAATGCTGGTCAGTGGTTTGTTGCCAGCGCTCGAGAGCCTCTTTGCTATCACGACTAATATCAGTTGGCTTGAACTCAGTGACCTTAACCATAAGCTGCTGCGCAAGCTGCAACTCGAAGCGCCCGGGACGTATCATCACAGTATGGTGGTTGCCACACTGGCTGAGTCTGCTGCGGAGGAGGTTGGCGCCAATGCTGCCATGTGTCGTGTCTGCTCATATTTCCATGATATCGGCAAGCTCAGCAAGCCTGAGTATTTCATAGAGAATCAGGGCGATCGAAATCCTCACGATACACTGACACCTACGATGAGTGCCATTGTGATCATTGCTCATGTGAAGGATGGAGTCGATATGGCCATCAAACACAAACTCAACCCTAAGATTGTCGAGGTTATCCGCGAGCATCACGGTGATTCGCTGGTGCAATACTTCTATCACAAGGCAATGGCGCAACGTGATGACATGTCCAAGAAGGTCGAGGAGGGTTTGGAAAACAAGGAAGATATCCCCGAGGTAGATCGAAAGAATTTCCGTTATCCTGGCCCATGCCCTAGTAGCCGTGAAAGCGCGATCATTAGCCTTGCTGATGCCGTAGAGAGTGCCTCACGAAGTTTGACAAAGCCTACGCCTGAAAAAATACGCAACCTCGTCAACGAGATTGTCATGGCTCGGGTAACAGACGGGCAACTTGATGGTAGTGATCTAGCGATGAGGGACATCAAAAAAATCAGCAAGAGCTTTGCTTCAACGATTCGGAGCATGATGCACTCGAGAATTAATTACCCTAAGGAAGACGGGCAGAATAAAAAGGGCAGTAAATCAGCTTCTCGTGCTGAGAAAAAAGACAAGAAGGAGGCTGTGGTTGAGAAGGTGAAAGCCTGAATGTATAGGACGATTTTTATTCATGCCCGATCTGAACGTCTACAATCACCAAAAAGTCATTCCTCTGTCAGCAGACCTTTCTAGGAGGCTGCACTGCTCTGGTTGTAAAGCTGTGTCAGAGGTGCTCCGACTAGCTAAGAAAGGTTCTGATTTGCACGGGCTTGAAGAGGTCGAAGTTAGTTTTGTCGATGATGATACCATTGCTGATCTTCACCTCCAATTCATGCAGATACCAGGGCCCACGGATGTGATTACATTTGGTCATGGGGAAATTCACGTCAGCGTGGAGACGGCACAGTCTCAGGCGCGTGAATATGCGAATGATTTTGAGCGGGAGCTGATGCTCTATATTGTCCATGGCTTACTGCATCTGGCGGGCTACGATGACGCGACCGATAAGGAGAGTGCGATCATGGATGATTTGCAGAGCTCTATTCTTGCAAAGGTGTGGTAGCGAAGACGCCTGTCTCACTGACGAGGTAATTCATCATCGCGTCGTGGGGGGCATGTGGAACACTTGCCTTGATTTGCTTTTCAAAAGCGGCGCCTAGCTTGAGGCCTTTGAAGTGCTCTAGGGCTCGATCATAATAACCTTGCCCGCGGCCCAGCCTGGAGCCGTCCATGCCAAAGGCAAGTCCCGGGCAAATGATCAGGTCTATCTCGGTGATGTTTATTTCAGGGTGCACGCTTGGCTGAGGTTCGAGAATCTGCATGGAGTTCGCTAACAGTTGCTTGCTTTCCGTGACTAAATGAAACGTGAGCTGGTTACCAGGTTGACAAAGAGGGTAGGCGAATTTTTTCTCGGGCAATAGCTGATGCAGAGCTGAGAGTGAGATCTCCTGATGAATAGCGGAGTAAAGGCCGATGGTGTTTATCCCACTGAGAAGATCTTCAGCAGCTGCGATATGTTTTGCGATCGCTATCGAGCTTGATTGAATCATCTCTGCTGAAATGGCAACTAAACAAGATCTGATTTCGGATCTTAGCTGTGACTTGGCAGTTGGTTGCTCACTCATGTTTGTATGGAACCCAAAAAGTGAATCCGAGGCACGTATAATTTTCGTTTATCTTATGCGGGCTGAAATCCTTACTTGATGCACCGGTTAATAGGTGGCATCTTCTCGACATCATGTTTTGGTCGAAAAGTCTGCTTGTCTGCATGATTGCCCTGCTTTGTCTGGGCGCATGTGCAAGTAAGAGGACTGTGAGTAAATCACAGCTCAGGCTCGATGCGTGGGGTAATCCGGAACGTTTTAGTGTTGGCAAGGATAAGGATGGGAACCCACAGATGAAATCCGATCGCCGCAGTTCCTTTGAGGGTAAATCCAGCAGCATGACTGCAAGTCAGGATTTCAGTGGCAAGGACTACACAACAAAGTCTTATGCTAAAAAAAGGTGGGGGAGAGACAGCGTTTTTGAACGGAAGCAATATCAGGGTAACACGGATGCCAATCAATATAAGATGGAACCATGGTTCGTGCAGAAGCAGGCATTAGCTGAAGGCAAGCAGGCGAGTGCAGAGGGGCAAACCTATCGGACGAGCGATTATGCTAAATCAACCGCACTCGAGCAGGCTTCAAGCCGCATGAAACATCCGAGTGATGCGGAGACGGATGTGCGCAGACGTGTGTATGAGCAGCCCGATATTATCGATTGGAAAGAGCAGCAGGGACTGGGAGTCAAGGATACCAAAAGAATGTTGGGTCGGTCTGAGTAATTAGGACCGCAATTAGAACCGTAATTAGAAGGGGAGCTTTGGTAATTTGCCGCCGCCACCCATGCCTCCCATCATGTCGCCCATGTCATCCATGCCGCCAAGTTGCTTCATCATTTCTTTCATCTTGCCCTTGGATTTCATCATCTTGCGCATTTGAGTAAACTGCTTAATGAAGCGATTGACCTCAATGATGGTATTTCCTGATCCTGCAGCGATTCTTTTGCGACGTGTGCCTTTGATGAGTTGTGGAGTTGACCTTTCCCGTTGGGTCATGGAAAGGACGATAGCCTCCATGCGCTTCATGCGGTTTTCATCAAATGCGTCGGCTGGAATTTGCTTCTTAATTTTACTGAACCCAGGAAGCATGCCCATTAACCCATCAAGAGGGCCTAGCTTGCGGAGCATGTTCATCTGGTCGAGGAAGTCATTGAAGTCAAATTTGCCTGACTGAAGTCGTTTGGCGGCATTCATGGCCTCCTCTTCGTCAATATTCTCAGCTGCCGTTTCGACCATGCTGACTACATCTCCCATGCCGAGGATGCGGCTGGCCATGCGGTCTGGGTGGAAGACGCTGAGCTGCTCTAGCTTTTCTCCTTCACCAATAAACTTGATGGGTTTGCCTGTAACGGCACGCATCGAGAGTGCAGCACCACCACGAGCATCGCCGTCGAGCTTGGTCAGGATGATGCCGGTAATGCCAACCGCTTCATCAAAGTGCTTGGCGACTGAAACAGCTTGTTGGCCTGTTGCCGAATCAGCTACGAGTAGAGTTTCGCTAGGATCGACAAGCTTGTGTAAATCCTTGAGCTCAGCTACCAGCTTTTCGTCAATTTCCTGACGGCCGGCGGTATCAAAAATGAGGGTGGTTCCGTTTTGTGTTTTGGCCCATTTCAGGGCTTGCTTGGCTACCTTGAGGAGGTTTTTTTCACCGGCTTCGGGAGTGAAGCAGGGGACGTCGATTTGCTTGGCAAGTGTCGCTAGTTGGTCGATGGCGGCTGGCCTGTAGAGGTCGCATGCGATCAGCAAGGGGCGGCGTCCTTCTTTTTTGAGACGCAGAGCCAGTTTGCCTGATGTCGTTGTTTTTCCTGCGCCATTGAGTCCACAGAGGAGGATGTGTGCTGGAGGATTGAGGTTCAGCGGGGCAGCATCATTACCTAATAGTTCGGTGAGCTCGTCATTGAATATTTTGACAATTTGCTCACCGGGTTTGATGGACTTGAGCACATCAGTGCCCATGGATTTCTCTCTGACTTTGGCGATGAATTCCTTGGCTACGCTAAATTCAACGTCAGCTTCAAGTAGTGCGAGGCGAATCTCGCGCAGTGCGTCGGTGATGTTTTTCTCGGAGATTTTGCCGACACCCCGTAGGCTTCTGAAGGTTTTGTCGAGGCTGTCTGATAATGATGAGAACATAATGTTTTAGGTTGTGGAGATTATTTGAGTTGGTAGGCGGCTTCCCGATTAACGAGGAAAATCCAAGTCATCGGTTTGCCGTATTCCGTATCGCCTAGGGAGCGCCATTGGACGCTGACCTCACAGGCGCGGCTGCGTAGACGACGACTTACCTTCCATTGGGCAATTTTACTAGCGGGATCGTATTGAACAGGAACTTTTCCAAAGCCGGCTACTCGCATGACAATGGAATCAGCATCAATGTTCTCTACCTTGGAGAGGTCAACGGAGATGCTAGGTAGTCGAGTTGAGATGATGGAACCAGGCTCGGGAATGACAGGATGTGGGGTGGTTTGAACGATGGCGCCAACGGTTGCCGCAGACGTCTTGGTGGCTTTGAAGCTGGTTGCGTTACGGAAGATGTAATCATGTGTTCCAAGGATGATGTACCTTGGAATGGTGAAATTCGATGTTGAGCGAGTCGTTTTACCGGGGAGAACGGTAAAGAGGCACTCGTAGCCTTGTTCAGAGGCTATGGGAAGCATTTCGCCGGTCACAAATCCTCCTGGATAAGCGTAGCATAAGATGTTGCTGCCAAATTGCTTTTGAAGCGTTTTGCGTGACTGCCCCATTTCTTTTTGAAGGTAGGATTTGAACGTAGCGTCTCCTTTGGCCCGTTCTGATTTTACAGCTGCAGGGTATGGGTGG
The DNA here is from genome assembly GCA_963933605.1 of uncultured Verrucomicrobiales bacterium. Taxonomy (GTDB): domain Bacteria; phylum Verrucomicrobiota; class Verrucomicrobiia; order Verrucomicrobiales; family Akkermansiaceae; genus Oceaniferula. The sequence continues at coordinate 10,627 of CAWVVN010000002.1, read as the reverse complement.
GAAACGGAGTGGCTGCCAATGGAGCAGCCATGTTTTTGCATTTCCTTGATCATCGATGTAGTGAGTGCGTTGCTGCCTCCATTGATGTAATTGGTGTAGAGGAAGATGGTGAATGGAAATCCCATTTCCTTAAGAATAGGAAAAGCATCTGTGTAGATTGATTTCCAACCATCGTCGATGGTGATGAGAACGGAGCGGTCTTCAATGGTTTTCTCTCCACGTTTCCACGCCGTAAAATCCTCTAAGCTAATGACATTTAGGCCAAGATCTTTGATCGCTTGCATTTGGCGTCGGAACTTGCCCGTCGAGATGAGCATCTCCGTAGCGTCTTTGGTTGAAGAAAAATCATGATACCCGAGGACGGTAACGCGCGCATCAGATTTTGCAGGGATTTTGGCTGACTTTACCTGATTGGGCGTCGTTGAAGTGGCTGAGCCGTTCAGGTTTTTTGGCGCGCGAGCAATGGTTTGAGCTAATGTGTAGCTCAAAAACTTGGCGTCACCGTTATCAAGCGGACCATGACCTTGCGATAAGCTAGCAAGGAGAGTCAGCACGGTGGCAATGCCTGAGAAAATACCTAAAAACTTCTTCATGATCAGTGGAGATTTAAAATATAAGCCCATCGAGACGGATGGAAAGTCCTGAGTCACCTGGGTAGGATGAGTTATGCTCGATTGGGTAATCGCTAGTCTCCATGGCCGTGATGCTAACTTAAAGGACTGGGGTAGGTGCCTTGATCGACAAGTTGCTTAATGGCATCAACGACATGTGGTTTGTCGTCAGGGTAGGTGACGCCAAACCAAGAGCTGGTGGTCTCAAGGAGGCGGCAGTCGGCTTTTTTCTGGCTGATCAAGTCGTCAACGAGTGTTGGAATGTAGCATTCGGATTTGAGCTCATTGCCAGATTCCTTGAGGAATTGAATGAAATGTTGCTCGAGCTGGGCGAAGAATTCATGGCTGAAGCCCCAGAAATTCATCGAGGCAAGAGCATGCTCATCAATTTCAATACGAGTGCCGTCCAATTGGTTGCCGTAAATTTTGCCGTCTTGCTCCCTCTTGATTTCAGTGATTTCCTCGACTTCGCTGAGCAGGCCTTCATTTTCCGAGCAAATGCCGCGATTGACATCGCCGTGATCGGATAAAGTTTTGTTGATGTGGTAGCCGACCATGCAGTAGTGGGACATGGAGTCATCGGAGTCATTGGACTCTCTGAAGTAGGCTGCGATCCTTTGGTAGGCGTCAGCTCCGTAAAAATCATCGGCGTTGATGACGGCGAAGGGCCCGCTGACCGCGTTTCTTGCTGCTCGGATGGCGTGGGTGGTTCCCCATGGTTTTTCACGACCTTCAGGGACGCTGAAACCATCGGGCAGATCGTCAAGCTTCTGAAATGCGTAGTCCACTTCGATTTTGCCTTCGAATCGAGCTCCGACGCCCTCTCTGAAGGCTTGGGCAAAGTCTTCGCGGATGATGAATACGACTCGCTTGAAGCCTGCGCGGATCGCGTCATAGACAGAATAATCGAGCACAGTTTCACCGTCAGGGCCCATCGGGTCCATCTGTTTGAGGCCGCCGTATCGGCTGCCCATGCCGGCTGCGAGGATGAGTAGTGTTGTTTCCATGATCCAATAATTTTCGCTCAGTGATAAGGGAGAGCTTTTTATGCAGACAATGTCTAGCTAATGCAATGGTTTCTTGTAACTAAGCCGTGGTTCTTTATCAAAGAATGCTATTGCAGCTGAGGGCTTGCTGTCTTTAAGATGAGGTCGTGCCCTGAGAGTTTCTGATAACTTGCAGGAGGCAAATCCTCAATCTTCGTAGTCAGCGGAGACACCTTACCCCACCCAATAATACCCCCGCCTAGATTGTATGGACGATAACCCCAAAGATCTCGACCAAAGCCCAGAGCGTAATCACGTGCGGCGAGTATTCAACGCGATGCTCACGGCTCGTGTTCTTGAGAATAAATTGGGAAGTCTCTATAAGGCAGGGAAAATAGTAGGGGGGGTTTATCTTGGTAAAGGTCAGGAGGCAGTCAGTGCTTCCATGGCCGCTTGCTTGGAGAAAGGGCGCGATGTCTATGCACCTCTCATTCGTGATCAAGCAGGACGCACGGCATTTGGTGAGGAGATTTTAGATTGCACCCGCACCTACCTAGGTTCTGTCAAAGGGCCGATGCGGGGCAGGGATGGTAATATTCACCGAGGTCGGCCAGCTGAAGGAATGTTGGCGATGATTTCTCACCTAGGAGCGGCTATACCTGTTGTTGCAGGTATGCTCCTGGCAAAGCGCCTCAAGGGTGAATTAGATGGGGTGGTCGGTGCCACTTGCGTGGGTGATGGTTGTACCTCCACGGGAGCATTTCACGAGGGTTTGAATACTGCTGCTGTCGAAAAATTGCCCCTGATCTTAACGGTCGCCAATAATCAGTATGCTTATTCGACCCCGAATGACCGACAGTTTGCCTGCCATGATCTCGTCGACAAGGCTCCAGGATATGGAGTGCGTGGTCACAGTGTGGATGGAACAGACATGCTCGCCTGCATCAAGGTGATGAATGAGGCAGTGGCTCGTGCCCGTGACGGTGACGGCCCCCAGCTTGTGGTGGCATCGATGCTCAGGCTTACAGGACATGGCGAACATGATGATGGCTCTTATGTCGATGCAGCGCTTAAAAGCTCTGGGCTAGGGCGTGATAGTATCGAGGTTGGAATTAAACAGCTCATAGAAGGTGGCTTTGCAACGGTGGAAGAAATCGAGCAATGGCAGCAAGAGGCTGCCGTTCAAGTGCAACAGGCAGTGGCGATCGCTCAGAAGGAAGACGGCCCTGACCCCTACAAGGATGATTGGATGGCATACTCAAATCCTGAGATGCAAATGCAGAGATAATAATGAGTGATGTTACTTACATAGACGCTATCCATGCTGCCCTCGATGAGGCCATGGAGCGAGATCCTGATGTTTTCCTCTACGGGCAAGATATCGGTAAATTTGGTGGTGCCTTTAAGGCGACCAAAGGCCTGCAAGAAAAGTATCCTGGGCGGGTATTGGATGCTCCCATTAGCGAAGATGCGATGGCTGGCGTTGCCATTGGCGCTGCCATTGAGGGCGCGAGACCCGTTCTTGAAATGCAATTTGCTGATTTTTCCTCTGTCGCGTTAAACCAGATCATCAATCAGGCAGCGACGCATTATTACCGAACGGGTGTGCCGGTGCCGCTGACGATGCGCCTGCCATCGGGGGGAACCCCTGGTTCAGGTCCTTTTCATAGCCAGAGCATGGAGGCTATCTACTCCCACTACCCGGGACTGGTTGTGGTCACGCCGGCAACGGTAGCTGATGCGCACAGTATGCTGCTGGATTCTATCGCGATGAATGACCCTGTGATCTATTGTGAGCACAAGTTCTTGTATCGTTGGCTGAAATCCAAAGATTTATCAGGAGACCGATTGCCCATTGGTAAGGCGAGAATCACGCGCCCTGGCAAACACGCAACCGTAGTCACCTACAGTGCGATGGTGCATGAGGCCGTTCGTGCCGCTGAGATGCTCTATAAAGACGGTGGCTGGGAAATCGAGGTCGTTGACCTGCGATCAGTCAAACCTCTCGATACAGATACTATTATCGCTTCTGTCGCTCGCACCGGCAGATTGCTTGCCCTGGGCGAGGCATTTCCGTGGGGTGGGGTAACGGCCGAAGTGGTTTCTCGCGTATGTGCAGACGGCTTCCATCTGCTCGATGCTCCTCCGGTAAGACTCAATTCTAAAGACACGCCGATACCGTATCATCCTAAGTTATGGTCATCACATCGCCCGACGCCAGAATCCATAGCCGAAGAGCTTCGTAAGTTATTGGATTACTGATAATTACGTCTATTTTTACTAAAATTAAGCAACCCATAAAATCATGCCTAAAGTTCCTATTATGATGCCACAGCTCGGCGAGTCGATTGCCGAGGCTACGATTATACGGCTTAACATTGCGGTCGGCGATAAGGTGGTTTCAGACCAGGAAGTCATCGAGGTGGAGACCAATAAAGCAACGATGGGGGTGACGGCACTGTGTGCAGGTGAGGTCACCGAAATTCTTGCTGAAGAGGGGGTGAGTTATGCCGTGGGCAGCCTTCTTGGGATTTTGGAAGTTAGCGAAGATGAGCTGGAGCGCACCGGCGAGAAGTCAATGGAGGAGATGAATGCTGAGGAAGCTCAAGCCGCGGAGCCTGAAGCCAGTGACGACGAGCAGAATTTACATTTTAAAACGGAAGATGGTGGTTATCGCGAGCCTGTGCTGGTTGAACCCAGCATTAAGGGTCTACCGGTGCCAACAGGAAAACAAGGTGCGCACTACATATCGCCCCGCATGCGTGCACGGATGGCTGAGCTTGGCCTCAGAGCAGCCGATATTTCCGCTGTTTCTGGAAGTGGTGCAGGCGGTCGCGTTACCGTAGAGGATCTCGAGGGATTTCTCGAGCACATCAAAACATGGCCCTACACCAAGGCTTCTCCCATGCGTCTTGCTGTGGCTGATGCGATGCGTCGGAGCTGGACTCGTCCGCTAGCAACGGTTGCCAGACCTCTGGTAATGGACAAGATCCTTGATCATCGCCGTCGTCAGGCGCTCAAACCAGGGCCGGCGCTTTATCTGTTAAGAGCTCTGGCACTAGCATTGGCGGAGAACCCAACCACGGCTGGTTATTTGATTGGTGAAAATGTCGTTCACCCGCGTGCCTTTGATATTGGTGTGGCAGTTCAGGTCGATGATGGAGTCTTGGTTCCTATTATCCGCAACGCTGACACAAAGTCGTTGAGTGAACTTGTTGAAGATTACAACCGCCTTGTAGAGTTGGCTCGTTCGCGAAAACTCCCCGAGGATGCAACCAAACATGGAATTGCAACCGTGACCAACTTTGGTACTTTTGGCTTAACTTGGGGCACGCCTATTCCGCTGCCTAACGAAACCCTGATACTGGGCCTCAGCGCTGGTGTTAAGCGCCCCGTTTGGAGTGAGGAGACCAGCACCTTTGTCCCTGTAACGGAAGCTGAGATTGATTTGACCTTTGACCACAGGGTGGTTGACGGCGGTGGTGCCGGAATGCTGCTCAATCGTATTTCTGAGTTACTGCAACATCCAGAAACTCTCTAGGGGGAGACCGAATTGCTGCATCAATCAGCCGCACTTTAGCTTGCTGGCTCCATGCCGAGCTGGGCATGGACGGCTGCCATCACGCTGGCGTTGACCTCTGTAATGTCTGTATTGGCATCGATTACGTATGCGTACGTTTCATCTTTGAGGCTCAAGAAAAGCTTGCGACAAAAGTCGAGCGATTCACGCTTTTCAAATTCGTTGGCTTCACCATCTCTAACGCCTATGCGCTGTAGCGCGATATCGACATCAAGATCGAGAATGATGAGTACATCGGGTTGGGGGGCAAAGGTTTCATTTTTTACGCGGATTGCTTGAGGGTCGATGCCGCGTGCACCTTGGTAGGCCATGGTTGAAAAGTAATAACGATCAAGGATGACGATGCCGCCACTCTCGATGGTCGGAATGATAAGCTGCTCAACGTGTTCGCGCCGGTCGTTGATGAAGTATTCCAACTCATCTTCTATGCTGAGCCTGCCCGTGGTTGCACTCTCTCTGAGTTTCTTTCCCCAAGGTCCATTGGTCGGCTCGAAGCTTTGCACAACCTCGCGCCCGCTCTTTCTCAGCGCTTCGGCTAGCATGGTAGCTTGGGTCGACTTTCCGGTCCCGTCGATGCCTTCAATGACAATGAGGTATCCGTCGGTTCCAGAGGTGTTGTGCTTGGTAGACATGAAGATGGAAAATGATGGGATGAAAATGCTTCTTTAGCGAAGAGGCTTGCTTAGGGGGTGAGCTTTGACCAGGCGTCCATGCCTCCGCTTACATTGTATACATTGGTGAAGCCTTGATCTACGAGGTAATCCATGACCCGACCACTTCGGCCGCCAGATTTGCAAATGATCAATAATTCCTGCTCGTCGCCCATGGTTTTGAGCTCAGGCATGAACTCCGGTATTTCGCCCATAGGCACATGTCGAGCAGCATCAATGTGAGCAGCGTCGTATTCCCATGACTCACGCACATCGAGTAAGAGGCCGTTAAAGGATTCGTCTAGTTTGCTTTTGAGTTGTTCGACGCTTATTTCGTCTTGGTTATCCATCATGTTTGTGGGGCTGGTTTTGGTGTTGCTGCAGGTTTGCTCGTAGTCAATTAAGTGTGTGATGCTCGGTGTTTCACCACAAAGAGGACATTGGGGGTCCCTGCGTAGGTTGAATTCTCGGAAGCTGGTATTGAGCGCATCATAGTGGATCAGGCGGCCTAGTGGCGGTGTGCCACAGCCCAGAATGATCTTGATTGCTTCCATGGCCTGAAGGCTGCCCATGATCCCTGGTAAAACGCCGAGGACTCCAGCTTCTGCACAACTAGGGACACTGCCGGCATCGGGAGGTTCAGGCAGCATGCAGCGATAGCAGGGCCCTCCAAGGTGTGGCGCAAAGACACTGAGTTGACCTTCAAAACGGAAGATGGAGGCGTAAACGTTTGGTTTTTTGAGAAAGAATGAGACGTCGTTACTGAGGTAGCGCGTAGGGAAGTTATCGGTGCCGTCGATGATGACATCATACTGGGATGCGATCTCCATGGCATTTTCAGCATTGAAGCGGCAGGCGTGTTGCTCAACCTTCACATGAGGATTGATTTCTCTGAGTCGTGCAGTGGCGCTTTCAAGTTTGCTCAAGCCAAGACTCGATTGGCTATGGAGTATCTGACGTTGGAGATTAGATAGCTCGACAGTGTCAGGATCAACAATGCCGATGCGGCCAATTCCAGCAGCAGCAAGATAGAGGCAGGAGGGGGATCCCAGGCCACCAGCACCGATGCAAAGTACCGATGAGTTCTTTAGCTTTTCCTGTCCTGCAACACCGACTTGCTGGAGAGAGAAGTGGCGTGCATAGCGGGCTTGTTCCTCTTGGCTGAGCATAGTTGGGATACCGAAAGAGGCTACAGATGAAAGGGTGGAGAAAATGGCCGAGTCACTTCAAAAATGAAATCTAGTGGCGGCGGAGGGTTTGGTGTGAGAGGAGCTTAGCCCTTGAGCTTGTTTTCCAAAGCTTGGTCAGGTTGGGCGCCATTATTGAGTGCTTTCTGGTAGTAGCTCAGCGCGTCCTGTTTGCGTTTTTGCTGCAGATAAAGAACAGACAAATTATAATAAGCATCAGCTAATGCGGGATTAATTTTGATGGTGGATAAAAAGTGTTCCTCAGCCTGTTGGTATTGTTTAGCGGCCCCTGCCAAGTTACCTAGGTATAAATGTGCACGTGCGTTGTCTGGCTTGAGAATGAGCGAACGCTCGAAGGAGCTTTGAGCATCATCGATCTCTTTGTTTTTGTATTGAGCAATGCCCATCATGAAGTGTGCATAGCCGCTATTTTCACGCATGGTGATGGCTTCGTCCAAGCACGCGATCGCTTTATTATAATACCCTAGTTTCATTTCGACTACACCGAGTTTACAGAGGATGCGATAGTTGCCAGGCACTCTTTCGTTAATATCGATAAGCACAGAGTGTGCAGCCTGAATGCGGCCCCTTTCAAAATGACGTATGATCAGGTCCTCAACATACAAGGTCTCTGACTCAAGGGCGTTGCCATAAGCGCGAGCGTGAGCCATGGATACGCGGTCTGAGTTTGAAAACTCCCCATCTGGGTGACGATGGGCTGAAGCAAATTCCTTTTCTTTGTCAGTAAGGTCGATTTTTATGTTTCGAATATCACTGATTGCTTTGGAGAGGCCGTCGATTTTGGCTATTGATTTTTGATAGGTATTCCAGAGGATTTCCTCTCCCATGCGGCGGCGTTCTTGTGCAGCAAGAAGGCGTTTGACGGTTCCTTGAAGGGTTTTTATTTCATCAGGGTTCGTGTAGGCCTCATCATTGGTATCAGAGTTTTCACTGGCGGTGGAGAGGGCCGATTGGGCGTCTCGAAGCTGAGATTCAAGCGATTGGATGGTCTCGCTCTGCATTGCTTGCTCTTTCTGGTATTTCAAGATGCGAGTTTTAGCGAGGGCAAGGTTAGTGTGCGCCTTGGTGAGGTCATCCTTGGTGGCGTTTTGATTTTCCTCAAGAAAACCAAGACGATCAAGAGCCTCTTTGAGTTCAGTGCCAAGGCGCATGTTTTCGGTGATGAGTCCTTGGATTCCTTTTGAGTCACTTTGTTTCAGTGTCTCAGCGAGGAGGTTTCGTTCTTTCAGGAGGCTGTCGCGCTCTTTGCTGAGCTCCTTGATGGTCTCTTGAGATTCGTTTAAGCTAAGCTGCATTTTTTCAATGCGGCTATTGGCACTACCCAGCTCATTGCGGGTTTGTTCGAGCATCTCGGTAACTGTTTTCAGCTCATCTCGTAGCCCTCTTACCAGCCCGTTATTAACAGCTCCTTGTTGCTGCATGTTTCGCTGGATTTTTTCAGCACGGTTTTTGGCGAGCTCAGCCTCTTGGCGGAAGTTGTCAGCATTTTGTTGAGCTTCGGTGAGTTTTTGCTGGGAAGATTTCAGGGCGCGTGCCGTAATTTTTATTTCTTGTTCGAGCGTTGTTTTTTCCTGAGAAATCCGGTTCATGTCTTGCTGCAATGGTGCGCGAGCAAGGACATCTCGTATCATGGCGATTTCTTGGTCTTTCTTGGTGATCAGATCATTGAGGCGCTTACGCTCTGTCTCGTCTAGCTTGGTCTTGGCGTTTTGATCATTCGATGCAGCAGCCTCTTTCGTTGCAGTCTCTAGCTTTGTTTTCAGCGCCTTATTTTCTTGCTCAAGTTTATCAAGGCGAGCTACCGTCGAGGGATCGATTGTGGCCCGACCGGTCGTGCTGTTATTGCGCGAGGAAGGAGCTGTTTGGTAGCCTGCGCCTGGGCCGCTTCCACTTGGCGATCCTGGCTGAGGTCCCTCGATCAGGTCTTGGGTTTTGATTTTGTTGCTGGCAAGTTCAGCGGTAGCATTGGGCTCAACCCTTTTCATGCATGCCTCAGTGCTAGCGATGCGGCTTCGCACGAGATTGGGTTTCCAGTTTTTGTGAGACTTATTGAGGACGCTGTAATAGCTATACGCTTGTTGGTATTTTTGCCATGCATCACTAAATTTGCTTTCTCCTTCGAGTTTTTCGGCGCGCTTGATTTCAAGCCATGCCTGAAAAAAAATGTCTGCGGGGTCCACTGCGGCCGGATCTTCTTGAGCATCTAGCTCACAAGTGAACGCTCCCAGCAGCATGGGTATCAACAAAAAGAGCGGAATAATGCTTCTGGAAATGCTTCTAAAGCTGGAGTGCCGCAGGAAACTCATGAGTTGCTAATATTAGTCAGATTTGTCTGGGCTTGCAATTGTAAAAGTATCCATTGGGCATCGCTATCAATGCAGCAAGTGCATTAAAAAGTGCCGTTAAGTTTACGACCAATCCAGAAGCTGGCCAACAGGCAGATAAGGCAGGCGGCAGTGAGCCAGTGTGACCAGAGTGGGGTGCGAGACTCTAAGGGCTTGGGCACCGGTAGCGCATTGATTGCTTTGCCAATATTTTTGATCGCATCGCCCTGTATTAGTTGCCCTTTCGAGACTCGGGTCATTTCTTCAATGACATCAGGGCGAGCGGGCATGCCTGTTTTTTCAACCTCACTTCCTTGGGCGATTAATGTGGTGTCTGTGCTGTGAGCTCTATCTTCGCCAATGGTGGCACGAATTTTCCAAGCTCCTGGTTGTGTTATTTTAAAGCGCCCAGAATAACTCCCCCAGGTTTCATCTTCTTTGTTGAGGCTGATTCTTTTGCTTTCACCATCAGGCGAGTCGATGTTCACGTAGAGTTCGCCTTGACTCAGGGGGGCCCCGTATTGATCAAAGGCATTCGCGTTCAGGCTTACGGAGTCACCCGGCTTAGGGCGCTCAGGTGTGAAATAGAGCCGTATCCGTGAGCCCGCAGCCATGTTGCGTTGGTAAGACATCCATCGGGCGACCTGCCCCCAAAATCGATAGTGGTAGAGATCCTCAACACCTCGGCGCCATTTCCATGCGGAATCATGCCCTAAAAAGAGAACCTTACCACTGCCGGCAATTTTGGTGACGAGCATGGGGATTCGTCCATACTGGTTGGATTTATCGGCGTGGACAGCGAGCACATCAGAACCACCCTTGGCCTTGATGACAGGAGCATGCCAATTGAAGCCAGGCAGACTTTTCCATATATCGGGGTTATCCTCTTCGGTGTCTCCTAGCATGGTAAGAAGTGATCTGCGTCCCTCGCTGGTAAGGTTGAGTTTGGATGAAATGGGCCCGCTAAAACCTGACTTGCTGGTGATGTCTAGGACGACTGGTATCAGGTCACCTAGTGGGCTTTGGGCAAGTGAAAAAATATTGCCCATCGGACCCGGCAGGAAAACAATGCCACTGGCCTGTTTTTCTACGAGCCCCCTGAGTAATGTGGCTTGATCAAGGGTCAAACCCTCAGCTGGGTTCTCGCTTATGCCGACATCCCCGATAAATACCACGTCGTATTTTTGAAGGTCCTCCAGCTTCTCTGGAAATCTCTCAATATAGCCAGGTCCGTCTCCCACACCAAGTTCTGGATGGAGAAGTAGGCA
>CAWVVN010000001.1:0-95161 GCA_963933605.1 uncultured Verrucomicrobiales bacterium | reverse complement strand
AAGCATCATCGCCAGCGAGCCTTTCAAAATGGATTGGTGTAGCATCGACATTACTTGTAATAGGTGAATTTTTTGGGATCAAACGCCTCCCTCACAGCCTCCCCGATGAAGGTAACAAGGATCAACAAGGCCACCAGACAAGCGAAAGCCGAGCTTACCAGCCATGGAGCGGACAGGTTGCCCAATCCCTCTTTAAGCAGCGTACCCCAAGTCGCGTATTTTGGCGGCAAACCAAACCCGAGGTAATCGAGTGAGGTCAGGCCCATAATGAGACCCGAGATAGAAAAGGGAACCAAGGTAACCAGAATGGCCACCGCATTGGGAAGGATGTGTTTGAAAATAATGCGCGGAGTGCCGCAGCCAATCACACGACTCGCGGCGACATAATCACGGGCTTTCTCTTTCAATGCTGCTGTTCGCATGAGGTAGGTCATGCCCATCCAGCCAAACACCACTAGAATAAATAGAATCACACCCAGACCCGATTTTTCCTTGATGGCGATGGGCACAGAAGAACTCACAATGATGATCACAAACAAAAACGGGATATTAGAAAACACCTCAATCAAACGCTGCACCACCAGATCAAACACCCCACCGAAAAAACCCATCAAAAGCCCCACCGTAATGCCAATGGCATAGACAGCGGGTATGTAAAAAATCGCCGCTTTAAAATTCACCTGTAAGCCACCGTAGAGGTAGGCCAGCACATCATAACCCTGCGGAGTCGTGCCAAGAATATGATTCATTCTCAAGCTGGGTGGTGAGGGCGCGTAATAAATCATACTCAGCTCCGAGCTCTCCCTATTGAGAAAATCATCCTTACTGCCCTCGCCCATGAACTGATCGGAGACAAGTTCACCAGCACGATACTGAGCTCCATAGATGCGGACCCGGCCTTCATCCCATCCATCTGCCACACCCTCCCTAAGCCCTTGGCGGTATCGGTAGCGAAGATGCATTTTGCCCGGATCGTTCAGATCATAAACCTTGGTCGCCAATCCTGAAAAGGGCTGTTTGGCACTGGGATGGTAAAGCAGGCCATCACCCCGTGTTTCCAGCTCCAGCGTTGGCACTCTGACGGTATCCTGAGTTGCCGCGTATGGAACAAGAGGCATTAAAATCCAATCTCCCCCTCCCTGTTCAGCAAAGCTCTTGTTCAGCAATCGATAATCGGGCTTTGCCTCGGCAGCATCACCAGAAAGTCCAAAGTGCCTGCCTTTAAACATCACATGATCACCGCTTTCACTGGTCTCATAATAACGCTCCAGCGCAGGAGAATAATAACGGCCGTCATACTTCATCAACAGCGGCTCATTACCAACAATGAGTTGATCTAGCCCAGCAATCAATGCGAGCACACCGACAATGACAAAGGCACGGTGGCCACGCTTGATCGAACAAAAGCGATCAATACGGCGCTGGGTAATCGGCGTAAACTGAAACCCTCTGGGAAATTTAATCAGTAACGTCACCCCGCCTCCTATCATCAGCATCACACTGAGCCAGCCAAACCAAAGCAATGGACTTTCCTCACCACCAGCATTCAACCAGCCTAGCTCCCTGCTGACATCAAATGGCCAGCGCAGAGTGGGCAGTTGCAATAACAGCAACTCACCCAGAGCGGACAACACCCCTCCTAACACAAGCAACCAGCCTATTTTGCGAAACATCATGTTAGTGGAATTTGATGCGTGGATCAATCATCGCAACGATGATATCAGAGAGAATATTACCGATCAGCATCAGAAAAGCCGCAATGGTCAGAGTGCCCATAATCACCGAATTATCACGATCCATAATCGCCTGGAACTGCAGCAAACCAAAACCTTGAATATCAAACACGGTTTCCACAAGCATGCTTCCGCTGACAAAAATCGTTACCAAGCCTCCCAGACTCGTGGCAATCGGGATGAAGGAGTTCCTAAAGGCATGTTTGAATACAGCCAAGCGAAAGCTCACCCCCTTGGACACCGCCGTGCGCACATAGTCAGCCGCAAGATTATCCATGAGATTGTTTTTCATCATCATCGTTGTGTAGGCGAAACCTCCGACGATGTAGCATGAAAGTGGCAGCACGGTGTGGTGTGCCAGGTCCTTGATTTGCTCCCACCTGCTGAGGTCCTCTGCTCCCGGGCTCGTCAAACCAAAGAGCGGGAACCAACCCATACGAGCTCCCAGATATACCAGTAGCAAGGCCCCAAGTGCGAAACCCGGGATAGAATAACCCACAAAAACGAGAACCGAGCTGGCGTTATCAATAAAAGTCCGGTGTTTAATCGCCTTGAGAATACCCAGCGGAATACAAACCGAGTAAATAATGATCGTTGATAGCAAACCAAAGTAGACCGCAATAGGAATACGCTCGAGAATCATATCCGAGACCTTGTCTTGGTAGGTGGATGATCTTCCCAGATCCCCTTGAAACAATCCAGAGAGGCGTTCCTTATAAACCACCGCGCGGTAAGGCTTGGCAGGCGCGTTAGCCGCTGGCTGCTCATTTCTTCTGGCCCAGCGCTGCGCCCGGTCTTCTGGGGACTCAATGCGAACCTCCCAGCCCGCTTCGGCGATCTTTTGGCCATTGTCTACAAACACCGCATCCCCTGCGGCTTTTTTATTCACCAGAACTCGGCGACCACTTCCCTTAAGCACAACCAGAGCTTGATTCTCAGGGTCCTCTATGAGTTTGTGCCCGATCACATCCTCTCGCTGGGCACGAATTTCAGCCTTGCTGATCTGGCGCTCCCGCGGCCAAAGGCCCAGCCACTGAACGTATGCCACAGGAATCGGCTTATCGTAGCCATATTCCTCTTCCAGAACCTCAAGATCCTCGTCACTGAGCCCTGCCTGATTTTGATTGTCTGACGAGGACTTGGTATTCTCATCACTCTGCGCGGCACGCTGCATGGCGCGCTCGATCGGACTACCAGGCATGAACCGTGTCAGGGTAAACACAATCAAGGTCACCCCCAACAAGGTGATGGGCACAAGCATGAACCTGCGAATAAAGTATGCCTTCATAAAAAGAGCAGTCAGCTGGCCGAATACCCACCAGTCTACCTGTTGGTTTTTATGATACCACATCTGGCTAAGCAAGCCCTCTATTCCTGTTGTAAAAAAAAATCCTGTCTAAGGCCAAGATCCGTGTTATGATAAAGGATCTGCATGTTTATCTTGGTTGGGACCTCTCGTTGACTTTTAGCTGCTTCTGGCTGACTCGAACCCGTCGCTCCTCCGAGTCCAACTCTAGAAACGCCTATGTCTAAAAATACCCACTCCACTGCGAAGCCGAATTTTTTTGGTTCGCCGACCGAACCCAACCTATTTGCCAAACCAACGGAGTCATCTCCCAAGATCGAGGAGATCGAGGAGGTTCGTCCAGAAACCGCGATCGTTTATTGCGAAGGTAACTTCGGCGGGGTTGATGGAAAGACGGCCAATGGCTTGGCTCGGCATTCGGAAAAATACAAAATCCTCTCAATTATCGATAGTGCAAAGGAGGGGCAGGATGCCGGCGAAGTTTTAGACGGTAAAAAAAGCGGCATTCCAATCTACCGCGATCTTGGAACCGCTTTAGCACACTCTGGCCGTGCTCCGAATCATCTCATTTTCGGAATCGATCCTGCAAGCGGAATGCTTTCGCCCGCCGAAAGACGGCTACTGCTGCGCGCCTCCGGTTATGGCATTAACATTGTCAACGGGCTCCATGAGTTCCTCAACGATGACCCCGAATTCAAAGCCGCTTCTGATATTCTATAAAGTCAAGAATTGCTCTGTCTCTTGCACAATTCAAACTTGCCGACCCCTGCATACATAAGGTTCATTCGCAGACGTTACTAGAACCACAGCATTTTCATCTAAAAAAGTCTCCACATTCTTGGTAAAACCGCCACTTTTCTCGACATGAGCTTTGCTCACACGGTTTACCTTTTACTCACTGCATGTGGCCTCGCCTTGGTCTCATGCAAGGGTGACCCTCCCATTGACACCTACACGGAGAAAAAAATCCTCGTATTGGGAAACAGCACGGAACCCCAAGGCCTCGACCCGCAAATTGTCACCGGGGTCATCGAGAGCAACATCATCAGGGCTCTGTTCGAGGGCCTCTGTGTTGAACACCCCTCCAAACAAGGCATTCATCTTCCAGGAGCTGCAGCATCATGGCAAGCCAATGATGATTTTACCGAATGGACTTTTCAGCTCCGTAAAGATGGCCAATGGTCTGACGGCACAGCACTCACTGCCGAGGATTTTCTATTCTCATACCAACGCATCCTCCACCCCGACTTCGGCGCCGAGTATGCTGGCATGCTCTACTACATCCAGGGGGCGGAGAGCTACAACAAGGGCGAGGCCACGGACTTCTCATCCGTGGGTATCAGCGCCCCTGACCCCTACACGCTCAAGATCAAGCTCAAGGCCTCGATCCCCTTTCTTCCCGATCTCACCAAGCACTACACCTGGTATCCTGTGCCCAAGCACATCATCCTTAAGCACGGCACCATTGACCAGCGCAACACCCCGTGGACGGAACCTGAAAATATTGTCTCCAATGGTCCATTCATTCTCAAGCAGTGGCGACTCAACGATTTCATCCATGCGGAGAAAAACGCCAACTACTGGGACAAGGACACGGTCAAACTCAAGGGCATTCGTTTTCTCCCTGTCTCCAACCAATACACTGAGGCGAGGATGTTTTTCAATGAGCAGCTTCATGCCACCTATGGGCTGGCGCCGGAAATGATCGAGCACGCATCCAATCACTATAAAAAATACCTCCGCCAAGAGACTTACCTAGGAACCAATTTCATCCGCTTCAATGTCACCGACCCCACGCTCAAGGACTTAAAAGTTAGGCAAGCGCTCGCTCTGTCCATCGACTCCGAGGCGATCATCACCCACATCCTCAAAGGAGGCCAGAAACCCGCCTACGGCATCGTTCCTCCAACGGAAGATTACCACACGCCGAATGCGGTTTCCTTTGACCCCATACGCGCCAAGCAACTACTTCAAGAAGCGGGCTATGGAGGCAGCAAAAAACTGCGCGTGACGCTGCTCTCCACAGACAGAGAAGTCTCCAAGCGGCTCAGCGAAGCTTATCAAGACATGTGGAAAAAACATCTGGATGCTGAGGTCTCGATCGAACAACGGGAGTGGAAAACCTACCTCAGCCGCATGTCGGAGCTCGATTACCAGCTAGCCCTTGGAGGCTGGATCGGTGACTATCCAGACCCAACTACCTTCTTGGACATGTGGAAAACAGGAGACGGCAATAACCGCACAGGCTGGTCCAATAAGCAATACGAGGCCATGCTCGCCACCGCAGAGCAAACCAAGAACCCGGAGGCACGTCTGCGTATTCTTGAGCAGGCCGAAGCCCTCTTCCTCTCCGAAATGCCTATTATTCCTGTCTACTGGTACACTACCAATTACCTCCTGCACACGTCCGTCAAAGGCTGGCATCCGCTCTTACTCAACAATCATCCCTACAAGTTTGTCGACCTAGAGCTCTCGGAAGCCAACTAACCCACAGAGAACACAGCCCGCATGCTCCGCACCATCGTCAGCCGCCTACTCCAGGGAATCGTTGTGGTTTTTTGCCTGCTTCTGATCACCTTTGTGCTCGTCAGACTCATGCCAGGCGACCCCTTTTCTGGAGAAAAAGCTCACTCAGCTCACATCATTGAGAAAAACAAAGAGCGCTTCCACCTCGATAAATCCTACCCCGAACAATTTGCCGTTTATCTGGGGTTACTCATGCAGGGCGATATGGGTGACTCGCCGGTCAAAGAGCAACCGGTAGCCAAGATCATCGAGCATTCTTTTCCCGCTTCTCTCATACTCGGCATCGCCGGCATTACCATCGCCATACTCATCGGTATCCCCGCCGGCATTCTCTCAGCGCTGAAAAAAAATTCCTATATCGACTACGGCACCATGATCATCGCCATGGCTGGCATCAGTATTCCCTCCTTTGTGATTGCCCCCTTACTAGCAGGACATATAGCAACACGCGTTCCATTTCTTAAAGTCGCCGGCTGGGGTGACCCCTTTGACTGGATTCTCCCGGCTCTTACCCTTGGCCTGGGAACAGCCGCCTACCTGGCAAGAATCACCCGCGGCGGCATGCTCGAAGTGCTCAATCAGGACTATATACGCACGGCACATGCGAAGGGGGTGCACCCTGCCATCGTGGTCACCAAACATGCCATTCGCGGAGGCATCATTCCCGCTGTCGCCTATATTGGCCCAGCATTTGCCGCGTTAATCACTGGGTCTTTTATTATCGAAACCATTTTCCAAGTACCGGGCATGGGACAACATTTTGTGAATGCCACCAAAGACCGTGATTACTTTCTCCTGCAGGGAGTTGTGATTCTATTCGGTTCACTGATCGTTTTTGCCAACCTCGCCGCTGATATCGCGCTCGTCATGCTCAACCCACGCATCAGAGCCTGACGGATCTATTCGCCACCACCAATCATGAGTAACAAAACACAGAGTCACGATCTCAGCAAAGGCCAGTCCTTGTGGTCTGACGCTTGGGCTCGTCTCAAGAAAAACAAGATGGCGATGGCTAGCCTTTTCGTTTTATTTGTGATCGGTGTCCTGTGTTTCATTCTCCCGGCGTTCTCCATGATTGCAGACCCCAACAATCAGAATTTAAATAGCACCTTCCTAGACCCTAACAAAAATAACTGGCTCGGCACAGATCAGTCCGGTAGAGACCTTCTGGCGCGCTTGCTTTATGGCGGGCAAATTTCACTCCTCGTGGGCATTATCGCCACCACGGTATCCGTCATCATTGGCCTCATCTATGGCTCTATTGCGGGTTACGCCGGAGGCAAGACCGACAGCCTGATGATGCGCATTGTCGACATCCTCTACGGGCTACCTTTTCTCGTTCTGGTTATTTTGTTCTCCTTGCTGATCTCAGAACACGCCAAGGAACTTACCGATCATCTTGTCAGCCTATGGCCAGAGCAGGAAGTATTCATCAAAAAGTTCATCAACTTAGTGCCTTTATTCATCGCTATCGGCGCACTCGGTTGGCTCACTATGGCGCGTGTCGCCAGAGCTCAGGTTCTCTCTCTCAAGAAACAGGAATTTGTCGAAGCCGCAGTATCGCTGGGACTCAGCCACCGCCAAATACTCATGCGGCACATCATGCCCAACATGCTTGGGCCCATTATTGTTTATGCCACCCTTACTGTTCCCGGTTTTGTCCTGACTGAAGCCACCCTCTCATTTCTTGGCCTCGGTGTAGAGTCTCCCAACAGCTCTTGGGGCATTCTCCTTAGTGAAGGGGCCAACTACATGGAAACGCACCCACGCTTACTTATTATTCCCTCGATCACATTCTCGCTGACCTTACTCGCCTTGAACTTCCTCGGTGATGGCCTGCGCGACGCGCTTGACCCGAAAGCAGCCAAAGATTGATCACTCCCCCATCTTCCTGCGCCCTTGAAGCGCACGCATCAGGGTAAGATCATCAGCATGATCAAGCCCTCCTCCAGCGGGCAAGCCCTGGGCAATGCGGGTCACATGGCACTCACGAGTAATCAACACCTCAGCAAGGTAGTTAGCCGTAGCTTCTCCCTCCACATCCGATCCCAATGCCAGGATAACCTCTACCCCAGGGTTGGCTTCCACTCTCTTAATCAGAGGCGTAATACGCAAATTCTCGGGGCTTACATTATCCAAGGGTGACAACTTCCCGCCTAGACAGTGGTAGTAACCCTTAAAGACCCCTGAGCGCTCAAGAGGCAGCACATCGGTGGCCTGCTCAACCACACAAAGCTCGTTAACATCACGCTGATCGTCACTACACACTGGGCAACCATCATCACTAGAAAAAAAGCCGCAGACATCGCAGGAACTCACCTTTTGCTTTGCCATGAGCACAGCTTCTGACACCTCGAAAGCATTGGACTTAGGATGTTGCAAAAGCCAAACTGCGATGCGTTCAGCACTGCGCGGCCCTATACCCGGAAGTCTTTTCAACTCGGCAATCAACTCAACAACGGGTTCTGGATAATCTGCTCTAGCCATCTAATTTTTACTCCTGAGGTTGATACTTGGTGTCTGGATCCTGCTCTGGTTTTGCCGCCTCATGACTCCCTTCCGCATCGGAAAACCTTGCCGGATTCTGCAATGGTGAATCCGCTGATCTCTCCGGCTTTGCATGAATTTCAACATGAGGCTGATGCGTTTTCTGATCAACGCCGACTTCACAAGGCATAACGTGCTGACTGGTATACATCATCGTACAAAACCATGCCCAAAAATAGGCAACGACTACAAAAAACGGGGAAAAATAAATCTGCCAAAGGGCACATACGGGAACCATCGCCAGCACGAGCACCAAGGCCGTCAAGCCAAGCACGATACGCCGCCATGCTGCCGGTGAATCGAGTACTGCAAAAGCGATACCAAAAGAAAACATCGCCGCCAACATAAACAGCACTGGCTCAGAGACAACGACCTGGAATGAATCGGACAATATCCATGACAGTGATTGTTGCAGCCTGGCATCGCCCAGTTCAAACAAGCCCAACAATTGCATCGCCAGAGCCAAAGCCATGCTCACCCCTCCGTAGAGCATGCAGGAACTACCTACCCTTCCAGGCGGATAAGACTGAGCTGCGTGATGTTGTGTGTTCATAGCTGGGCTGTAGATGCCTGAGATTCTTCAAAGAAGATCAAATATCATCAACACCATTTTTGCCATCACCAATTCCGGCACCACTATCACTACTACTATCTGCATCCTTATCAGCTCGCTCGGCGACATCTTTATAGGATTGCACGATACACTCACTCAAGAATGCGTCGGCATCCGCCACCGCCTCAATGCCTAGTTCAAACTCACGCCTACCCGTGTTTTTCTGAATCAGATTCAAACCAAACTGATAATCTTTAAAACGCTGCTGACAAATCTGCAAAGCACTACGCGCCTGCTTCGCTGCTTCTGCACCAAGAAACTCTATGGCTTCGTCGGTGAAGACGATTTTGATCTCGTGCTGTTCGTGAAATTCACGGCAATAAAGCACTACCTCCTCCTTTGTCTTGGCTACATCCCCCCGCTTTCCTAGCTCCCGATACTTCGCCAACACCTCATCGTGTTTATCAATCAGATCCGCATCAATCGTCAACTCACTGACCGCCGTGCCCGGCAGCTCGAATTTAAAATCGCGCAACAAGCTTTCACAAACAGTCATCAAAGCCCTGGCACCGGTATTCTCGGTCTCCGCACGCTCTGCAATGCGCTCGATTGCTGAATCCTCAAAGCGAGCTTGAATACCATAGGCAGCAAATTCGCGCTCATACTGGCGTAACAAACTACCTTCTGAATTTTGCATGATATTGACAAAATCCTTGGCCTCCAATTTTTCACAAACCACACGCACGGGCAATCTGCCGATGAATTCAGCCTCAAAGCCATAATCAATAAAGTCCTGGGTATTGACCTCACTGAACAATTCACCCTCATGCAGAGGTTCAGCCACCTCTGCCCCGAATCCAATCTGCCCGGAACGGAGGCGCTTTTTAACCACTTTTTCAAGCCCTGAAAACGCGCCACTGACAATGAAAAGAATGTGCCTAGTGTTAATGGTATCCTTGCCGCCATCACCACCATTCTGCATATCCATCATCGCCATCATTTGGCCTTTCATATCATTGGGATTTCTTGCCGCCACCTGAGTTTCCTCCATCAGCTTAAGCAAGGTGGTCTGAACGCCACGCCCGCTGACGTCTCTACCCATGCTATTGCCGCCACTGCTGGCAAGCTTGTCGATTTCATCGATATAAATAATGCCATACTCCGCCAGCTCCATATCACCCTCTGCTTTTTGAACCAGTTCCCGAACAAGGTCATCAACATCGCCACCGACATAACCTGTCTCTGAAAATTTAGTGGCGTCCGCTTTCACGAATGGAACGCCCATCATTTCGGCGATATGCTTCACGAGATAGGTTTTTCCTACACCCGTTGGACCAACCACAATCACATTCTGCTTCTGATACTCGATCCCATCAGGAGTTTTACCATGCTCTTGCTCGTAAGAACGCATGAACTTGGCATGGTTGTAATGGTCACATACCGCAATAGAGAGAGCCTTTTTAGCCTCGTCTTGACGAATCACAAAACGATCAAGATGAGCTTTGATGTCGCGCGGTTTGTAATTAAAATCAAAAATTTCATCGGCTCGCTTCACCTCTCGAGGCTCACTCGAATCCCCCTGAGATTGCGTGGTCATATCATCCTGAGAAAAACCGGGCATCGTCACCGAGGCACCCATCTTACCAAACATGTCCTTGAGCATCTTCTGCAGCTCGTCTGGATCTGGTAAATCCTTGTCTTTTTTGTCGCTCATTAGGCCGACTATCCCTTAGCTCTAGTTGATGCGCAACCGAAACTTGCAGCCATGACACATGGTGTTACCAGAGTTCTTCGGCGATGATTTATTTTAATAATGAAATTGATGATTGCACCACCGCTTGTTTTGCCGAAACCTAAGAACCTAAGATATAGGTTTACTGAACGTCTATGAGTAAAGAGCGATACGAAATTAAAGGGAAAATTGGCCAAGGGGGTGTTGGATCTGTTTATCGAGCTTTCGATACGCAGTTAAACAGAGAAGTTGCCATCAAACGCGTGCTCGCCGACGGAGGACACGAGGGTCAAGAGGAAGCCACCAAAAACCTCCTCAAAGAAGCTACTGCTCTCTCCTCTATTCAGCACCCAAACATCGTAACGATCTATGATGCCGGAATAGATGACGATGGTCCCTACGTGGTCATGGAGCTCATCAACGGCCGCACTCTTGATGAGATGGTTGAAGAAAACACAATCACCTGGGAGGACCTGCGCGAGATCATCATACAATCCGAAGAAGCACTGGCCGCTGCGCAGAATCTGAATCTTATCCACCGTGATCTCAAGCCTAGTAATCTCATGGTATGCTGGCTGCCATCCGGAAAATTTCAGGTTAAAATCGTAGACTTTGGACTCGCTAAATTCTCATCATCTCCGTCCTTGCAGACCATTGACCATGGCGATGCTGTATTTGGCTCAATTTTCTTCATGGCCCCAGAGCAATTCGAACGCGCGCCTCTGGACCAGCGCACCGATATGTACGCTCTCGGCTGCCTCTTTTACTATGCACTTACCGGCAAACACCCTTTTGATGGAGAGAGTGCCGCCGAGGTCATGGTCAGCCACCTTCAGCACCACGTCACTCCGATCCAAGAACTAAGGGAAGACATTCCGCAGTGGGGGGCTGATTGGATTATGTGGCATATCGAGCGTCAAGTGGACCAAAGACCCTTCAACGCACGTGAAGCGCTGGAACGCTTCTTCGCTATGGAGAATCAGCCTATGACGGCCACCCTGCCAACCAATCCAGTCCGCACGGCTAAGCTTCTTACCAACCAAACTCCAGTTGCCAAGACGAGTGCTAACCCCGTTACACAAGCCGCACCAACGGTTAAAATGGCTGCACCAACGGTTAAAATGGCCGCACCAACGGTTAAAATGGCCGCCCCAACGGTTAAAATGGCTGCAGCTCCACCAACTATTAAGATCAACGAGCCGACAGAAGCTGACGCACAGGGCGCCAAAACCGCTAAGATCAAGGCCCAGCCCATGACAAAACCTGCAAGCGCAGCTCAAGGCGGAGGCTCCATTCAAGGAGATTCAGCACTGGGCATGGAAAGCGCACAGAAGACCATCTCCAATGGTGCAAAATGGGCTCTCATCAGCATGCTCATAGCCGTGGTCATCCTTGCGGGTGTTTTGGGCCGGACTTACATGGAAAAACGCAAACTTGATAATCTCTACAATGAGGTGATGAAAGAGGCGAAGACTCTCAATGATGATGAAAGCGATGAGGGCATAAGCAAACTAGCACTCGATGGCATTCTTTTGACCGAGCAAGAGCTCAAACGGATTCTCAACGAGGCTACTAGCATGCAAGAAAACAAGCAGAAGCCACTCATACTGCAGGTCCTGCGTTTTGCAAAAGCTGATGGCGGCTACGATCTCTCCACCATCATCCTTAATCATACCCTTGATGCAAAATGCCCGTCCAGCATACGTTCTGGCCTTCTAAAGGATGTCATCAGATTCCAGGCGAATCCCAACAACCTCCAGGCCCTTATTGATTACGCCAAAGAAAGCTCCGAGGAAGATTCCGCCGCTGCCGCAATCTACGCCATCCGGTCCTGCCACGCTGACCCGAAAGCTGGCGATTATGTCAAAGAGCTTCTCGGCATGGTCAAGAATTCAGAATATCCCTCAGTGCGTCGAGCTGCAGAGACAGCTTTGCTCTCAATCATTGGCGCCTCCTCCAAAGGGGCGAGCTATGAAAGCGATATTTATGAGGCCTATGAGAGTGCCCAGGATGAAAACATCAAACTCGCCATGCTGCGTATCCTCGGGGCCACGGGTGATGATTTGGCAGAGGAGGCGATCAATGATGCCCTCAACTCAGGGAACCCGAGCTATCAAAATGCGGCTCTTACGGCACTTGGCAAATTGGGGAGTGACGAAAAACTACCCATCCTTATTGAGTTTTTAAAGAATCCGAAAAACAAAACGATGCGCAAGGATGCTTATAAAGCCATTGATGGAATTCTTAATACCGATCGCGAACGAGATTCTGATGAGCTGAAGAATGTATGGCAAGCACTGGCCGATACAGCGGAAACCGATGACGAGAAAAATTTCATCATCGGAGGACTCGCCATGCAGCAATATGAATGGTCGATTACTCTACTGAGTCCCTTCACCAAAGATGAGAGTGACCGAATTATCGACTATGCGGAACGAGCCATTCGCAAGGTAGAAAAAGCAATCGGCAATAGCGATCAGCAATAGCGAATCAAATGCAAACAGTTCAAAATAAGGCTATTGTGATAATGAAAAAAACAATTTTCGCATTGCATGATTATAAAAATAGATGCATTATAAATTTATCATGAAACGTTCATTTTGCATCCTTACAGCATTTGTCGTCACCAGTACAGGTGTGATGGCAGATATCCAGGCCCCTCCTGGATCCACTTATACGTCATCCCGCAAGCTGGGTCGTGCCGTCAGTAATATTCTCTATGGCCTTGTCGAAGTTCCAGAGCAGATGGTACGCAAGACAGAGCAATACGGCTCCTCAGCCGGTTGGACATACGGCGTAATGGACGGATCCCGACGTGCATTCAAGCGCATCGGTTATGGATTTTACGAACTCTTCACGTTCCACTGCCCCACTTACAAAGGAACCTTTAAACCTCCTTATGAGCGATGTGGCGAGGATCACCGCATTGAAATGAATCCTCACGATGGTTTGTCTGAATTTCCACCCACTTTGGGATTTGACCGCTATTACCACAGCCGCACTCAGAAGTGGTAATTGCTTCATTCAACGCGCAATTACAACATAAGTAATCTCTTTTACAAACCCGCCCTGAACCACAGTGGCGGGTTTTTTATACCCAGTGCTAACATGCTGGGTATACAAACACATCGATCTATACTAATTTCAAACATTCACTTTGTGGAGCAACCTTACTTCAAAAAGAGCTTAGCTCATCTCACACCCTCATTCTCTCTACCATGAAGCGCAGATACCTAAAAATAGTTAGGAAAGCCTATCGCTATCTGCGCCACCCTCACATCAGAAAACGCCCATGGCTCACCGCTCTGATTAAACCTCTATTCCAGCGTGAACTTTGGCACCCATGTAGACACACCGTCGCGGGAGCCCTATCCATCGGTTTGTTTTGCGCGATGCTCCCGCTACCTTTTCAAATGCTACTGGCTGCTCTTGCCAGTATGAGGGCAAGGGTCAACATTCCAGTCTCGATGGCTGCTTGCTGGGTGACCAATCCATTCACCCACCCCCCTCTTATCGCTCTGCAAATCAATTTTGGTCATTGGATTCGCGAGCATGTTCGTATTCCTCTGCCTTTTGATAAAGTCACAGAAGTTTCTTTTCTTGGAGTCAGGGTAGAGGGTAGCCCTGCTGACTTTGTGGTAGGTTTCCTGGCTAGCGGAGTTGTTTTAAGCATCCTTGCCTACCCCATTGTCTACGGTCTATCGATGTTTTTTCCTAACCGGGGGAAACGTTTGACTGCTGTGGAGAAGGTGGAGCAAAGCTCTTCTCACTAACCCAGCCACCACCATACGGAGCCCCAAGCCTGTAGGCGACCTGGACATCGGGGAAATAATACGTTTTTCTGGCCTGATTACTGGAGTTCAATAACAAGCGTCGTATCAGCATGCCGATCAAGGGTATCGCAATCACAAATCCTGAGAATACAGCAATCATGATCAAGCTGTCCGAATCTTTCCAGCTTGCAGCTGGAGTATCATGATAACGGGTTATTTCAGCCTCAAGAGCTAATACGAGCGCGCTGATCGATGCGTGGTGCCCATGAGCATCACTATCAACCTGCGGTGAAATCTTAGTAAGCATGGCAATCATATCCCTCTCAGGAATCGGGGAAGATCCATCTCCGAACTTCGGATCCAAACCGTCCCCCTTGTGATACGCCATTGCCGGGTTATTGCCATAGACCACTGGATCTAGCTGATACACGATGACCATACCACGACCTGATTCCCCAATCCATGACTCGTAAAGCTGATCGGCTCGCTCCCGAAGACTGGCATCCAACACATTGTAATAAACAGCGAGATAGACAGGATATTCATAGTCATCCTTCATCCTTGATAGCCGACCTACCATTTCGGCTAAGACATCAGGGTGCTCAAGGAAAACATTGGCCTGATCTAAAACCTGATTATCCGGTGGCAATGTAATGTCACTGGCTGATTCACTGGCTGATTCGCCACCTGCTTTTTGCTGCTGCCCGTGACAGGGAATAACGGTGCTTACCCAAAAGGCGCACAAACAAACAAGGGCAACTTTCCAATAAGCCTTGAGTTGCCTATTCATTGGTAACCTATCCCATTTCACGACCTTGATGTTAATCGACTTGAATTGATAATCAAGAAGGGATCCCTTCATTTATTGAACCGGCTTATTCTTGGCCGCTTTTTTCTCAGCCATTTCTTTTTTAATCTCAATGATGGCTGTCAAAAACAAAAGCGTTGCCGCGACTGAAATACAACTGTCTGCGACATTAAAGGCCGGCCAGTGGCCGCCACTCGAGGGCATGATTTTATCATAGAGCGGCAGCTTGAAATCAAGAAAATCAACCACGTAGCCCTGTCCAAGGCGTTGCCAGAAGCCGGCATCTGAATATGCCTCCAGCCAAAAACCTTGAAACAAGCGATCCGTTAAGTTGCCGAGAATGCCGGCTAAAAGCAGAGGCGCAGACCAGCGTGACGGGCCCTCAAAAGCGCCCCTTTTCCAAAAAAACATAATCAGAAAAAGCGCGATGACCAGCGCGAGAAGAAATACAACAGGAGCCCAAGCCGTGCCATTGCCTATGCCAAATGCCACTCCTTGATTGTGACGCCTCACTAGGTTGAAAAACCCCTCAATCACAGGGCGTGTATCCTCTTGGACAAAATATTTGTTTCCCTCATGAAGTACAAAAGGAACCTTAAAGCTCATGACCACCCACCACTTGGATATCTGATCCAGAATATAGAGCGGAACGGTGATCCACAGCAGCTGCCTCACCAATTTGTCGTTGGATAGATTCTTGTTCATCGGATGCTACTTTTAGTATGAGGCATGGTGACGGCCTGTATCAATCAATAGGGCTGACGCATTTAGACAACCTCACTGCATCGGCTACAGAGCTCAGTGACAAGCGGCTCATACCTACGGCATCGTGGACACATGGAGTGCTCCGTGGCCTTAGCCCTAGCTGTGATTTCAGTTCCAAGCTCTAGCTGGAGATCAGCCAGTATGAAAAACTCGGTGACAAAATCTCTGTTCGTCAAAAGCTCTCGACTAGGGTGATTTTCGGGAAGGGTCACCGTGACATCCGCCTCATTATTTTTGTTGAACGCTTTAGCCTGAACTTCCTTCTCGATCGCCGTCTGAATGACAGCTCGCAATTCCAACAATACATCAATCTGAGCTACCGCTTCACCAGATTGAAAATCTGGGTCTACTACGGGGAAATCCTGCTCATGAATGCTGCCTTCATTACCCGCATGTTCCCAAGCTTCATCCGCTGTGAATGCGAGAATTGGCGCTATCAAACGACATACTGCATCAAACACACGGTGCATGACTGTCTGTGCTGCAAGACGGCGCTTAGAATCTAGGGCGTCACAATACATCCTATCTTTGGTGATATCAATATAGAGTGCGCTGAGCTCATGAGCACAAAATTGATTGATCTCATTGAACACCTTGCGGAACTGATAGGCGTCATAGGCCTTGCAGCACTCTGAAATCACTCCGTTGAGACGCTCAAGAACCCAACGATCAAGCAGAGTCATTTCCTCCTTCGAAACAGACTGAGTGCTCGCATCAAAGCCATTGATGTTACCCAACAAAATACGCAGGGTATTGCGCAAACGGCGATACGGGTCCGTGACTTGCTTGAAGAGTTTGTCTGAGAAAGGAACCTCCGTCTGCCAGTCAACCGATGCAGCCCACAGGCGCACGATATCTGAGCCGAACTGATCGTAATAATGCTTTGCATTAATCGGCTTGCTGCCTGACTTGGATATTTTCTTGCCTGAAGTATCAACAACAAACCCGTGGGTCATGACCGCCTTGTATGGGGCCGCACCACGAGCTGCTATGCTGAGCATGAGTGAACTCTGGAACCACCCACGGTGCTGGTCTGTTGCCTCCAAATAAAGATCTGCAGGCGTAGAAAGCTCCGGATGCCGATCCATAACCGCAACATGACTTGAGCCAGAGTCAATCCAGACATCAAGCGTATCGCGGCATTTGGTGCAACCCTCTGGCAAACCTAGACGCGCTGCTAGCTCTGCATCATCAAGCTCGAACCAGATATTGGTTCCTTCACGTTCAACCAGATCCGCTACTTTAGCAATCAGCTCCGTGCTGATGATTGCTTCACCCTCCTTATCAAAAAACACTGGCAAGGGCACACCCCAGGTACGCTGTCGTGAAATACACCAGTCAGGCCTAGACTCCACCGTGCCGTAAATGCGGTTACGACCCCATTTAGGCAACCATTCGACCTTGTCAATTTCCTCCAAGGCTTTGCTTCGTATGTCTTTGAGCGAAATAAAGAATTGCTCAACAGCACGGAAAATAATCGGTGTCTTCGACCGCCAGCAATGTGGGTATTGGTGCTCGTAGAGCTCACTACCGAGCAAGTCCCCGCCCTCTTTGAGGATTTCCGTAATGCGTTTGTTGGTTTTGAAAACGTGCTGTCCTACCAATTCATCCAGACCACATTCAGCTGTAAATTTACCATCGGCATCCACTGGGGACAACAGGCCGAGGTCGTTCTGCTGACCAGCCACATAGTCATCTGCACCGTGACCCGGGGCGATATGAACAGCACCCGTTCCTGTCTCCGTCGTCACAAAATTCGCCAAAATGATCTTCGCCGAGCGCGGCAGAAATGGATGAGATGCTTGCATTCCCTCCAACTCACCTCCCTTGAAGCCAGAATGCGTTTCACTCAATACAAAGCCCGTCTTGCCTGCAAAATCATCGAGCAAATCCTTGGCCACAATGAGCTTCTGCTTGCACCCATCCTCATGCACAAAAGTTCCACATACGTACTCGAACTGCTCGTGAACAGCGATACCGAGGTTAGCGGGAAGAGTCCATGGAGTCGTGGTCCATATCACCATAGAGGCCCCAGCAAGATCACCGCTGGCATCGTTAAGAGCAAAGCGAACGTACACCGCCATGCTCTTTTTATCTAAATACTCTACCTCGGCCTCAGCAAGAGCCGTTCCTGCGCCATAACTCCAAAGCACAGGCTTGCGGCTCTGGTAGACAGCGTCCATTTCAACGAGCTTACCAAAAGTCCTGATGATGTCGGCCTCATAGGTGGGATCAAGTGTCAAATAAGGATTCTCCCAGTCACCAAATACTCCTAGGCGGCGAAAGCTCTCTCGCTGAATATCAATGAAGCCACGGGCAAATTCGGAACAACGCCGGCGCACCTCGGCTGGCTCCTCATTTCTTGCATCTTGCATCACCTTGAACTCAATGGGAAGTCCGTGACAATCCCAACCCGGAATATAAGGCGTCTCAAATCCAGCCATTGTCTTGGATTTCAACACCAGATCCTTGAGCACCTTGTTCAAGGCTGTGCCCATATGCACATCACCATTCGCAAAGGGAGGCCCATCATGAAGAATAAAGCGTGGCGCGCCTTGATCCTTACGGCGTTTCTGAATGCTTTGGTAAAGACCCTGATCATTCCAGCGCTCAAGACGCTTGGGTTCATTTTTTACCAAATCCCCGCGCATGGGGAAGGTAGTCTCAGGCAGACTAAGGGTGTCCTTGTAGTTTTTTGCTTCCTCGCTCATTAGATATGGTGGCTTCTAGAGGCGCGGAAGCTAGACACTAAGCCCCATGGGGTCAATGGCGTAGTTACGCAAGCTCAGAGCTTTTGATCAGCTAAAAAAAGAGAGTAAACACGAGCTAATCAAACCCTGATCACTCTGGCGTCACTCCGGGAGGCATCCATTCCTTGGGCATTGGCTGAATGGCAGGCACGATGGGGTTGCCGTCTTCATCGGTCTCCTTTCCCCAGGAAGCAGCATGCAGGTCAATCTGCTGCTGGATAACATCCTTGGGATAAGAGCCTGAAAACTGGTGCACTTTCTCTCCTTTGAGATAAAACTGAACCGTTGGCACGCCACGAATATTTTCTTGCCTCATCCATTCAAGATTTTGGTTTGCATTCACTTTTACAATACGAACTTTTTTGGCGTTCACCTTTGCAAGCTGCTCCAGCACGGGAGCAAAAGATTTACAGGGTCCTCACGTATCGGTGTAAAATTCCACCATCACCAGCTTTGATTCATTAGCAATCAAAGCCTGCGCCTCCTTCTGATTCATGGCATCCACGGTCGAATGACTACTCCCCTGGCCTCCCATATCCTTGATGCGATCCACCAGCTCGCTCATTTTGTTACAGGAACACATTGTAAGAACACAAGCTGCGCCCAGAAGAACCGCCCTTCCATGTATAAACCTATTTGTTGGTCGAGAAGCAGATCTACAATGTTTCATGGATATTAATTATCACAATTACTTAACTTTTACAAGATGCTGATTTCGTTTAAATTCACAACATGGATTTAATCTGTAACTTTGCCAAAAAACATCTTAGCCTGCGCTTGTGAAAGTAGGCATCCTTGCAAACCCGAATAAAAAAGGGGTAGATCAAATCATCAAGAATCTCTGTAGATCTCTTGAGCGTGAAAAACTTACGCCGGTGCTTGAAACCGTAACTGCCCAAATAATCAATGCGGCTGGAGGCATTCCCCCGAAGGAGCTGGCAGCCACTTGCGACCTCGTCGCCGTATTAGGAGGTGACGGCACCATGCTCAATGCCGCAAATCAGCTCGGACCAGCTGACATTCCTGTCGCGGGAATTAATGTCGGAACTTTAGGATTCCTCACAACATGCACTGACAGTGAGCTCGATATCTTTGCCAAAGCCGTGGCGCAAAAAGACTACACTCTCATCAAACGCATGCAACTGCTCGCAACCATTACATCGGCTAATGGTGAGAAGAAGAGCTTTCGAGCCCTCAATGAAGTCACCCTTGCGCGTGGTCAAACCGGACGCCTTGTTGAGCTGGATGCCTGGGTAGACGGCGAGCTACTCAACCACTATCGTGCAGATGGTTTGATTGTCGCTACCACAACAGGATCAACAGCGTATTCGCTCTCCGCAGGCGGGCCGCTCATTGCTCCAAAAGCTGAAGTTTTTGTGATCACCCCAATTTGCCCTCACTCGCTGAGCAACCGGTCTCTGGTCGTTTCACACAGCTCATTGGTTGAACTTGCCCCAGCTGAGAATGCCGAATGCCCGATGTTTCTCACCGTAGATGGTCGTGATGTCATGGCGATCAATCAAGGCGACCGCATTCAAGTCGAGCAAGCTGGGCACGCTTTGCCGCTACTTCGCCTTGAAGGCCGTAATTTCTACTCAACACTGCGTCAAAAATTAGGCTGGGGACGAGATTAAATTGATTTGAAACGTAACGACTAAACTCGCATCCGATACCTCTACCACTGATACCGATAGCATGAGATACGACCCGGCCGACTCACAACTTTTTATCCATAACCGATCTCGATTATCGGCAATGCTCAAACCTAATAGCATGGCGGTAATCGACTCCAATGACTTGATGCCCACCAATGCGGACGGCACGCTTCCTTGGCGACAAAACTCAGATCTTTATTACCTCTCTGGCATCGATCAGGAGGAAAGTGCTTTGCTGCTATTTCCTGATGCAGTTGAAGAAATAGATCGAGCGATTCTTTTCATCAAAGAAACCAGTGAGCACATTGCCATTTGGGAAGGTGAAAAACTCTCCCAGCAAATTGCGACCAAGCTATCCGGTATTTCTAATGTCCAGTGGAACTGTCAGTTCGACACCGTTTTGGAACGCCTCACTCAGCAAGCTGAGCATATTTACCTCAATGCAAATGAGCACCCACGAGCTGATATGACCGTGCAAACTCGTGATGTCCGATTACTTGAAAAATGCCGACAAAAATACCCTCATCATCAACATGAACGGCTCGCACCCTTGATGCATCAACTCAGAGTCATCAAACATCCCCTCGAGATTAAGATGATACAGAAAGCCTGTGACATCACTGAAGCCGGCTTCAGGCGCGTGCTTGGCTTTATCCAGCAAGGCATTGGCGAGTGGGAAATTGAAGCTGAATTTATCCATGAATTCATCAAACGACAATCGACGGGTTTTGCTTACACCCCGATCATCGCCAGCGGAAAAAATAGCTGCGTACTTCACTACATAAAGAATAATCAACGCTGTCAGGATGGCGAATTATTGCTCATGGATGTTGCTGCAGAGTACGGTAATTGGAACTCAGACATGACCCGGACCGTTCCCATTAATGGGAAATTCACCAAACGGCAACGAGCCGTCTATGACGCTGTTCTTCGAGTTCTCAGGAAGTGCAATGACATCCTGCGTCCTGGCCTCATGCCCAAGGACTACCAAAATCAAACCATTGATTTCATGGAAGGCGAACTCATCGAGCTAGGACTCATTGATAAGGATGAGGCTAAACAACAAGACTCCAGCAAACCTCTCGTAAAAAAATATTTCATGCACAGCACATCGCATCACTTGGGTCTCGACGTCCATGATGTTTGCCCACCTGATGAGCCTTATGCTCCAGGCATGGTCCTCACCATCGAACCTGGCATTTATATTCCGGATGAAAAAATAGGCATACGCCTAGAAAATAACGTCCTTATTGGAGAACAGGGAAATCTGGACCTCATGTCCAACATTCCCATCGAGGCTGATGAGATCGAGGCATTGATGTCTCAGGCTCATATAGATTCCTGATACCTGCAGGGTCTAAGTCATTAAAGGCCTGACTGCCATACCAGCTATTGAGTCAATCTAGCGCTCAATCTAGTGTGCCCTTTTGAGCATTTTACTGGCCCGCTTTTCCACCGAACATGCAGACTTATCATCTTCATGAGCACGGAGAAATTCAGCAAAATTGGCTGACACTGTGGCGTAATCCATGGGTGCCTCTTTCACCTTATCCTCGTAGATTTTGAGTGAAGTTTGGTAATTTTCTTTTGCCCATCCTTCTTCCCCAGTGTGACTGAGGGCGACTGCTAGGTTGGCATATGCCTGCGCTGTTTCCAGATGTTTCTCGCCGAACACCTTGCGGCGCGCATCGAGAGCCATGACAAACATTTCACGAGCTTGATCGTAACATCCCGCCGCCAAATAAAGAGCTCCAATGTTATTGCAAATCGCTGCGGTTTCTTCGTCCTCTGAACCTAAATGCTCGTTATAAAGCTCGAGTGCTTTGAGATACAAATTTTCTGCGGTGTCAAAATCTCCACAACTCTTATGAATGTAGGCCAGATTGTTGCATAAACTTGCGATATCGATCGCTGATGGCGGATCCATCCGCTCAAACAACTCAATACTGCGCTCATAAAAAGTAATGGCTTCGTCTGTGTTACCATCTGTTTCATAGACCACTGCTACACTGGCGCTGAGACGAGCCAAGGCCTCCGTTTTTGAATCCTCACCTTCGAGAAGTTCTAGTGCCTCGAAATAGGACTTCCTTGCCTCTTCGAGATTACCATATTGACGATAAAAATCACCTTGGACCTCAAGTGAGAATGAGAACTCATCAATATTCTCGGGGTCCTCTTGATATTTTGAACGTGATTTCTCAACTGCCGTGCTGGCCGTATTCTTAGCCTCATCCCATCGACCGGCTTGGCAAAGTTGCCTCACACGATCATGTAACATGTTCAGTAAATTGTCTGTACCTGAGTCCATTTGTTGTGGTGAGCTAGATTACAGTTACACCCATGATGTTTAATGTAAGACCTGTATGCACGCATTTAACACTAGGTAAAACCTCATGACCAGACATAAATTAGTGCCTCGTCTAACCACCAACTTCGTCGATACAAGCCGATCTCGCGCGAGGCATACTGCCAAACGCCTGCTCCAAAGCCATGGCTGCACTGGAGCGCTCATGAGCAACTCCCAGCAAACGAGCTAACTCATGTTCAAAGTGTAACACCCCACGTTGATCAGCACCATGATCACCGATATAACCCAGACCTCTCTTCAGCAGATCATAAAGCTCAGGCACAGGGTGGTCGGGTTCCACCACGTGTGCTAATAGTTCAACGAAATAGGAGGCAACCAGCGTATCCTTATATCTCTTTCTGATATTTTCACGGTAATCCAGAACGGCTAACTCGCTTAGAGTGTGGAGCTCGCTCTTTCGGCTCCGCACCCAGTTAAGCTCGGCTTCAAAAAACAAATCCAGCTTGCCGGCGAACGAACCCTTAGCTCGGCGCCCCCCCTTGGCAACGGTCTTGATCAAGCCATGGTCGCGAGTACACCAATGCACAATCAAGCTCGTCTCCGTGAGCTTAGTAAGCCGAATAATGATGCCCTCTGATTTCTCCATCTAGAAAGTCATAGTGAAGCTATTTAGCCTCACACTAAACAACAAATTTACCTCTGCCTTGATCTTATCGCCTTTTTGCTATTTGGAGTTTGAATCTTACGTGTCAGCGGCTAAGAATCTGGCCCGCATGAGTGAACACAATATCGCTGACCTCCTGGCGCTGGATACCGGGGCCCTAAAAAGCCGCCTATCTGAACTCAGGAGGTATCTTTGACGTTCCGACACTGGAACAAAAACTTGCCGAATACGACACCATCATGTCCGACACGGTTTTTTGGGATGATCCGGATAAAGCGCAAGGCATTGTTGGCGAGGCCAACCTAGTCAAAGGCCGACTCATCCCTTTCCTCGCCTTGGAAGCTCGCGCTAGTAACCTCAATGAAGTCATCGAGCTCGCTAAAGAAACGGACGATATCGAATTTGCCCGAGAGGCCAATGATGACTTTCACTCCATCACCAAGGAGCTGGATAAATTTGAGCTGATCACCCTTCTAGATAAGCCCACCGATGCGTCAAACGCCTACCTCAATATTCAAGCGGGAGCAGGTGGCACTGAGGCCTGTGACTGGGCGGAAATGCTGCTGCGCATGTACACCCGTTGGGCAGAAAGTAAGGGCTTCAGCGTCACCAATGTTGACTACCAAGATGGAGACGGAGCCGGCTGTCGCACAGCATCTCTTAAAATTGATGGACCCTATGCCTACGGCTATCTCAAAAGCGAGCGTGGAGTTCACCGTCTCGTTCGCATATCCCCCTTTGACGCTGCCGGCAAACGCCACACGTCATTCTCAGCAATCGATGTCACCCCGGAAATATCCAAGGACATCAATATCGAAATACCCGACTCTGATGTTGAAATCAGCACCGCTCGCTCGGGCGGCGCCGGCGGCCAAAATGTCAACAAGGTCGAGACTGCCGTTATCCTGAAGCACAAACCCACCGGCATCATGATTCGTTCAACCCAAGAACGATCCCAGCTGCGAAATCGTGAAAACGCATGGTCCTTGTTGCGCGCCAAGCTTTACCAGATCGAAGAAGACAAACAACGTGCCGAAGCAGATCGCGAATACTCTGCCAAAGGAGAAATTGGCTGGGGCAGCCAAATCCGGTCTTATGTTTTTCAGCCCTATCAAATGGTCAAAGACTTGCGAACGGGCGAGGAAACTGGCAATATCTCATCCGTAATGGATGGCAATCTCGATCCCTTTATCGAAGCGATGCTTAAAGGCAAGACCCGTGATAGCTGAAACATCACGACCCACATAAAAACAAGCACCATCAAATCATGACCATTGAGCGAACAGGCATTCTCCTATTGGTGTCCGGGCCATCCGGCTCCGGCAAAACAACGCTTTGCCGACGACTAGCAGATGAAGGTGAGGCCATTTATTCTACCTCCTGCACGACCCGCCCATCCAGAGAGGGAGAACGTGACGGTCATGACTATCATTTCCTTAACAGGGAGACCTTTGAACAAAAAGTCAGCAATGGGGAATTCCTCGAATATGCTGAAGTGCATGGCAATTTTTACGGCACACTAAAAACAGAAGTCCTCAGGCACCTTGCGGCAGGCACTGATGTGGTCATGGACATCGACGTGCAAGGAGCAGATCAGGTGCGCGGCTGTAATGATCCAAGCATACAGGCCGCGCTGGTTGATCTGTTTGTTATGCCCCAGAGCGAGGATGAACTTCTCAAGCGCCTAACCGGACGCGGCTCAGATGCACAAGAGGTCATCGAGTTACGCATGAAAAATGCTCTTGGGGAAATCGGCAACTGGCCAAAATACACCTACCGTTTGCTCTCAGACACACGTGAGCAAGACTACCACCAATTTAAGTCTCTCATTCTTGCTGAGCGGCTTAAGGTTTCACGTCTCAAAAACCTCTAGCCTCCGCCTCTCAACACATGAAAACGATCATCCTAGGAATCACCGGATCCATAGCCGCCTACAAAGCAGCGACCATTGCCTCACAGTTGGTTAAAAATGGCCACCTGGTCCACTGTGTGATGACTCAATCAGCGACCGAGTTCATTACCCCCCTCACCCTTCAAGTCATTTCTCAGCATTCGGTTCTCGTCAGCCTAGAAGATGAAAAACAAGCATGGAAACCGGGACACATCGATCTTGCTGATCGCGCAGACCTGGTAATTGTCGCTCCCGCTTCTGCAAATTCGTTGGGCAATTTCGCCAACGGCCTTGCCCCCGACCCACTCTCCAGCATCTACCTCGCCACGGAAGCTCCCGTTCTTATCGCCCCTGCCATGAATGGCAAAATGTGGATGCACGCAGCTACCCAACGTAACGTTGCCCGCTTAGAGCAAGATGGTTGCCAATTTATAGGACCAGAAAAAGAAGGCATGCTCGCTTGTGGCTACTCCGGCCCCGGTAGACTCATAGAAGAATCCAAGGTTGTTGATGCTGCAGAAACGCTGCTCCGCACCTCATAAAAACTATCCCCTCTGCTGACTCCTCTACTGATTCCTCCGATGACTATTCTCATCACCGCTGGGCCTACTCGTGAAGCCATCGACCCTGTCCGCTTCCTGACTAACAAATCCTCCGGGAAAATGGGTTACGCCATCGCTAAGACCGCGGCCCAACAAGGCCACCGCGTCATCCTCATTTCTGGCCCTACCCATTTGAATGTCCCTGACCTGGTCGACTACGTTCCCGTGGAAAGCACCCAGGAAATGTATGATGCCGTCGAGCATTGGATCAAAAAAGCGGACATCGCAATTTTTGCAGCCGCAGTTGCTGACTACCAGCCGATCAACATCTCCGAGCAGAAAATCAAAAAAGATGCCGAAACCATCACCCTGGAACTCGTCAAGACTCCGGATATTCTTGGCTCTGCGAAGCAGAAATTCGGCTATCAAGGCGTATTAGTTGGCTTTGCCGCAGAAACAGAGAACCTTGAAGCCAATGCTCGCGCAAAGCTAAAGCGCAAAGGCTGTGATCTCATTGTCGCCAATGACGTCTCGCGAAAAGACATAGGCTTTGACAGCAATGAAAACGAGATACTGCTCATTTCAGCCGATCATATTGAGAAACCCCCGAAGGCGTCAA
Source organism: uncultured Verrucomicrobiales bacterium (assembly GCA_963933605.1). Classification (GTDB taxonomy): domain Bacteria; phylum Verrucomicrobiota; class Verrucomicrobiia; order Verrucomicrobiales; family Akkermansiaceae; genus Oceaniferula. The sequence continues at coordinate 68,989 of CAWVVN010000001.1, read as the reverse complement.
AACAACACCTCAGCCATATTATTCTCGAGCACGCCGTGAATCTAGCCGCGCTCCGAGATATGGACTAGCTCTCGCAGACGTGAGCATTCAGCCTGCAAAGGCTCAGGCATATCCTCAAGTTTCCAGGGTAAGCGGAAACGCCAGTTTTTGCCCCCCACTGTGCCAGGAATATTGATGCGTTCCGTGCTATCAATGATATCTGTGATCATCAACGATGCGTAATCAGCATTAGATTTGAGTAAACGATCAAACAATGCCCATTTCACCACCGGGCCATAGTCGGAATAACAGTCAGCACTTCCGCCCTTCGGCAAACCTGCAAAGTCACTCAACAGCTCCAAACCTCTGATCGCCCCATCGTGATCATGGCCTCCCAACATACCCTTGAGGGTATTCCACATTGCGGGAACAGACTCATGATCATGGGTGGCGTAGGTTGCAAAAGCACATTCTGGATAATCAGAGCCAGGAACGGTTTCCCCATGGCCTCGGACTTCCCAGTGGCAAACTTTAAACCCTGCGATACCTAGGTCCTCCATATTCGGCCTCACGTAATCTGGCACACAACCCAGATCTTCTCCCACCACTTCGCCATCACCGGCAGCATCTTGTATTACCCTTAGATACTTGTCCCCGTCTGCCAGGTTTGCGGCTCTGTTTTTATCGGTATCATCTGAGCGCGGAAAAAACTCTGGCAGAGGCCCCCCTGTGATATCTCTTGCCTGCTTCTCACTCAAACCAACAAATTCTTCGTTGCGCCTTGGCCTCCACGGAAAGCTATAAATACGGTAAAATCCGAGAATATGATCAATTCTGAAAATATGGAAAATATCCGTCAGCTTTTCGATTCTGCGGCGCCACCATGAAAAATCATTTTGCTCCAGCATATCCCAGCGGTAGATCGGAATCCCCCAGTTCTGGCCCCACTGGCAGGCAAAAGCATCGTCCTTGAATACCGTCTCTGGAGGCGATCCCCCTGACAAGGTGAGATCAAACCACTGCGGTTCAAAAAATACATCCGCACTGCTGTAGGAAATCCCAATCGGGATATCACCCATCAACTTAACATCATGCTCCTGTGCGTAATCTCTCAGTTTTCGCCACTGGGAAAAGGCATGCCACTGCACCCATGCGAAGAAGGTAAGGTTACGCTCAACCTCCTCTACAGGCAAAGTGGTAAGATATGTCTCTGCATCTCCGGGCGTATTGTATTGCTCGGGCCAGAGTTCCCATTCTTCAGTTCCAGATATCTCCATGAGCCATCGAAACTTACAATAAGGCACCAGCCACTCCGCTTCTTCCATGCAGAATGCATCAAATTCCGTATCGACGAACTCTGTCGCCCAAAAAGCATCAAAACCCTTGGCGAGCAGGCTCCACTTAGCAGTTCTTACTGTCTCGTAATCAACCAGGTTCTCAGTATTTACATCAATGCCAAGTTCCTTGGCCGTCGCCTTGATATCACTTGCCTCGATTTCAGGGATGGCCTCCAGATCAATCAAAAGCGGGTCCAAGGCAACCGAGCTTATTGCGTTGTAGGGGCTATTATCTGATCCTGTTTCATTGATCGGCAACAGCTGCAGAAATCCGATCTTGTTGGTCGCAGCCCATTTGATCATCTCCAGCAGTGCTTGAGTGTCACCAATTCCCAAGTCATCATCTCGACGCAGAGAAAAAACGGGAATTAATATGCCTAACCTCCTCAAGCGATCCATCCTAGCATTTGCCATATCAGGGGATATGATACGTGTGACTCATTTAGGCAACCCTAAAGAGGCATCATCTAAAGCACCTTATGACCCCGCTCGCCGAAAAATTAGTGGCTTGAAATTGGCCGACCCAAGTAGCATAATGCAACTTGTTATGAAAATCACTACCCGCTCAAATGAATCCTTAATCAAGACCCTCTTTTTTACAGCCCTCTCAGCCACTATATTATCGTTATGCTCTTGCGCACCAGACCCTGAGCTCCAGCGACAAATGGATCAGGATATTCTCTCAGCATCAGAATTGAGAAAAGCAGGTGACAGTGTTGGCCCTCAGCAAGGCAGAGGTAGTCAGGCATATGGCCACGGAGGCTTCTAAGATCACCGATCATAGAGCGCACATAAGCACTAGTTTAAGCGCTAGTGGCCCCCAAGGAGCACACACAAAGGACAAGCTATGCGACCGAGCGAGTGGCCTTTCTAGGCACCCAAAATCGCGAATAAGCGATAATATGACAGCTGGCAATACCTAGGAATACCTAGGAATAGCTAGGAATGCCCCGGAATACCCAGCATTTAATGCTAACAACGTCGGCTAGGCTCAAGCCCCGTAGCGCGACCAGAAAATATCATTGCCTGTCAGTGCCACAACTAATGAGTCCCAGCCGCTCTCGGTAGCTTCAACGCGCTTGGTGAGATCAAACAAGACCCTCAAACGTATCATTTCACGATTAGCTTCGGGCACTACCTCAAACATGGCACCTGCATGAGCCATGCGGAAAAAGGCAGCACAAAGCGCGATACTAGCATCAGAAGGAGCCTCTTTTGTAGCCGTGCGTAAAGGCTCGAGATTTTTAGCCAACAGGCGTGATGAAAGACTGAATTCAACCCCGCCCTGGGTCTGAGAAATGAGGATCACACCTGCATCACGCATAACACTAGTAATTGCCTTAAGGAAAGGCCTCACCTCTGCTTGCATTGACTCCGTAGATCCAGGCCAGCCTACATCAGATTTCTCTTCGCCGATCCACTGGAAACAACCTAATTCTTCAGTAATGGGAGCAACCACGTCCGCTACAGGCACACTCTGGCCGTAATCAAGTGATTGTCCGCATAACCTGTCGTCGGTGAGCCCTTCACGTACAGTACGTAAGAATAGTAGGTGCCTACGATAGAGTTCCCTCCAGTTAATGCTTGGGTCAATCCCAACTTCCTTGACGTCATCCTTTGCTCCAATTTCGGCAAGTTCGACAAGAGCCCTGAGAGCTTCTCCTACGTGACTCAACTCTTCATGACGAAAGACTGCCATCGTGGCAATTGACAAAACACGGTCAGAGGAAGCCAACATTTCAACGCTGGATAATTTTTGACGCAATAACGCATCACGCTCCTGCTGAATGCCATAGAGATCGATAGCGCGGACAATTGCCGCCTCTAGATCATTGATTTCCCAAGGTTTGGTAATGTACTGATACAGGCCTCCTTTGTTGACGGCCTCGATAGCAGTATCAATATCTGCGTATGCTGTTGATAGTATACGAATGCATGATGGCTTGAGATCACTTACTTTTTCAAGCAACTGAGAACCTGTCATGTTGGGCATGCGTTGGTCGGTAACCACCACTGCAATGTTGTCGATATTTTCGTTAAATACCTCCAAGCCTTGCATGCCATCGTTGGCTACTAGTATATTAAACTTATCGCCAAATAAACGGCAGAAATACTTGCGAGTTTTCTCCTCGTCATCAACAAAGAGAACAATTTTTTCTTGATTTGAATTATCCATAAACTGCTTGAGCGCGCTTTTTGTATTACATATTATCTTGAAAACCAAGCCTTTTAGCAATCGATTTGCATTTAATCAGAATAGCGGCGGCTCCAGTCTCAGCTCCTAAAACGTATCTTAAATTCGGTGAATTCATTTACCACAGATTCAACATCGATTTTAGCCCTGTGCTGATCAAGAATACGGTGGCAAATACTCAGGCCCAGCCCCATTCCTTCGCCGACATCATTTTTAGTGAAAAACGGCTCGAATATTCGATCGATATCTTCCGCTGAGATGCCGCAGCCATTATCTCGCATGATGAGGCTAACTCCACCCACGCTAGATTCCGCATTCAAGCTGAGCTTGCCTTGGAACGGTCCCAATTTAGCCTCCTTGACCTCAATGGCCCTTACCGCATTCTGGAAGAAATTGATCAAGAGTTGGCATAGTTGCCGCTCGTTGCCCTCAATTTCGAGCGCAGGGTCAATATCGATATCTACTTCAATATCAACGAGCGTCGAGCTCGACAGTTTACGAGCACTTTCTACAAAGGCTGCCACATTGATATAATCCATGGCTGCTGTATCTCCCCGAGTGAATGAGCGCAAGTCGGTGATGATGCCAATCACACGGACAAGCCCCTCTTCGGCATCAGAAATTACCTCCAGGTAATCATCCCTCTCTTCCTCACTGATCGACGACTTGAATGATTTTAAAGTATGGATCGCTATCTTACTGTAATTAAGCGGGTTGTTAACTTCATGCACAATGCCTGCGCTCATACGGCCAAGCGATGAGAGCTTTTCGCTCTGAACAAGCAAGCTGCCTTGCTCTTTGAGTTTATTGTTGGCGCTCTCTAACTCTGTATTGTTCTCAGCCAGTTGCCGGTTGATGTGCCTTAGCTTTTTGTTTGAAGCTGCCACTTCCTTGGAAAGACAAAACTCGCGAAATCTACTAATATTGTAAAAGTAGGTTGCCGTCGTTGCGATAGCTCCCGTGACAAAAATAAAATAAGTGCGAATAAATGGCTCCTCCCATTCTATAGTGATTGAGTGCCTATAAACCGCCACTGTATACATTAAGAGGCATAACAAGACATTGACGGCACTATCAAAAGTGTTCCAGCGCAGCAGCAACGTCGCCCCCACCAGCACTAAATTTAAACCTCCATAATAGTGGGACTCTACTCCATCGGTTTGAAAGATCATGAGGGCGATAGACACAATGGGTATCATCGCAATCATATGAGCTACCAACCTCATGAGTGCGTTATTTTTAATGAACCCACACAAAACAGCAAAAGTCAGCAATAGAGCAGTCGTGACCACACGGTTAACAAGCAGTTGTTGCAGCAGCTCTGGATAGACCACCATGTCCAAGCACACTCCAACCATCATGAATATGGCGCCAAAAATAGCCGCCTGCTGGCAGTTGACTTTTCTTTCGCGCTCCTCTGAAATCTTAAAAAGCTCCCTTATTGTATGATCAGATTCATTCATTATGATGTTGGTTTGATGAAGCTCAGGGGCTGATAAATGGATTCATGGACACTTTGCGAATCTCTAGAAATAAATTCACGCCGGTAGCGTCCCTCTTGAGGTCTGTTTTCATAACAGTGCCATCCAAAGGAATCAAGTCGAGCATTTCCCAGTCGCTGCGGTAAACCAGATTCCACTCCACGACATACTCCATCCAGCCTATGCACGGATTGGTGGATGCCACATTGGTAACGATAACGAGCCCCTGCGGGCGCAACAACTTGGCGAAAAGCTCTACTAGTTTTTGACATACTTTTTGGGAGAGATAATCAAACAGGCCGGCACAATACACCAAATCATATGATTCCCATTCCATGTCAACATCACCACGGTTTGCCTGCTTAAGGAGTTGATGCACCGAGCGTTGCATTACTTTAATCTGACCACTTCTGCCATTTTTATTTTTGATATCAGAAAGGATATTATCTGCGTAGTCTGTCGTTTCTTTGTTGAAATCCAATAAGGTGAAATCACAATGGTCACTAATCTCCTCATTTTGAAAAAAACGCTGCACCTCATGCGCAGATCCACAGCCAAGGTTGAGCACTTTTAGCCTGCGGCCCTCACCGACAACTCTTGTTGCCTCCGATTTAATGGTATCGTAGAGATAGTCGATACGATTCCTATGTGCTAGCACGGGTTCGAAACTCAAAAACACTCTATTGATCACCTTGGCAAACAATGAGTCCCCTTCATAGGGATCGCGCATCATCATGTTGACGACCTCATAGTCACCAGCATATCCGAGCGGCTTTGTATAGGCCCGGTAAGCAAAGGGCGAACAAAGCATCAGCGGGTGCATTTGACGTCTCACATAAAGCTTGTGGGCGGGCTGATCTATCAAATGAACATTGCGAGTTGATGCCTCGAAGTTTGCCATTTGAGGATTAAGCTCCTCCATCATCCGCCCTTCAATCTCATGAATAACCCGACGTTCGACCGCATTTTTATCGGTGGTATCCATCGCTTGAATACCCAAATCAATCTTCTCAAGCCACCGCTTTAGTCCAATCATCATATTCTGCATGTCAGCGACATTCAGTTTAAAATCAGCAGAGACGTGGTGCGCTCTTTTCCAATCATCGACGAATTCATCAAACTGGGAGACAAGTCCTCCGTGCTGAGCACTGGCCAGGAAATCAACTTCTCTCCAACCATTTCCCAATGTCGCCTCGCATACCAAGACTGCACCAGTATTGACGATACTGGATACAACAGCCTCCCCCATATAGACGAGCTGCCCATTCATTTTAATGCAGAAATTCCTGAGAACTTCAGAGAGCTGCAAACTACAAAACGGATTGTAGATCTCAAATGAAATCGTGTAGCGACGCATACTAAGTATGTTCGCTCTCAGAGCATGCCCTTGGCTGTTCTCGCACTTGATGCTATTCGCACTGGGGATTGAACTGGTCTCTGACATGTATATTACAAATAAAAATCAAATGGTAGTATGGCCCCCTTTAATCACAAAAGCCCCCCCTCATTGGGTGGTAACGTGAGCACTTAAGTTCTTTTTTATAGGGGCAGCGCTCTTGTTTTTAAAGAAAATTTGAGATAATCACAAAAAAACAGTGCAGATGTTACATTTTTCAGCTAATATTTCTTGTAAGTTAAGCGCTTTTTCCGTAACAACTTCACATAAGTCATGAGCAGACCAGCAACACCAACACCATTTCACCGGCAAGGTGCAAGAATTTTAGACAAGTCGGGTGTCAATCTTCTCCAGCTCGCAGAACAAAACAACTTCAACGTCAAGAGGGTAGCTGAGATACTTGGCTTCACAGTGATTCAGTTACAACGTCACGTTGAGTCTGCAGTGGGTCTGAAGCCCAAAGATCTTTTTTGTAATCACCGCGCCTTGCTTGCAAAACGCATGATCAGTGAAGGAACTAACCTTCATGACATTAGTGAAAAACTTGGCTATCTCTATTACAGCCATTTTTGCACCGACGTTAAAAAGTTCTTCGGTATTTCTCCCAAGCAACTGGAGAGAAAGCTCAGGCCTGAGTAATATTCATAGGCTCCAGCAAATCTAGCTGAAACACTCAGCGTAGGGCTATCTGCAGACCCCGCTCTATTTTTTGGCAGCCTGCCACTCGACTTCCATGTCGCAGAGACTTGCACTGGTTAGATCTTTGCCGCTTTTCTGCAGCGCTTCGTCCATTACTGCAAAGCGATTTTCAAACTTAACATTGGTCGACTCCAGCAATATCTCAGGATCCAATTCGTGCCTGCGTGCTAGATTGATCACGGAGAATAGCAAGTCACCGATCTCCTCCCCCAGCTTGTCTTTGCCGGATTTTTTGTCTTCTGCTAATGCCTCTAACTCGGCATCCACTTCGCCGAACTCCTCTTGAATCTTATCCATCACCCCCTGATCATCTGGCCAGTCGAATCCAACTTTGGAAGCCTTCTTCTGCAGTTTTGCTGCACGTAACATTGAAGGCAAACCTTTGCCAATATCATGCAAGTAAGGCTCTTGCTCAGCTCCCTTCTCCTGCCTCTTTATGGCATCCCACTGACTGAGCACGCCGTCCGTATCCTGCACATCGCTCTCCCCATAAACGTGCGGATGTCTCCTAACGAGCTTATCGGAGACGCCCCTGGCAACATCATCAAAATCATAACGCCCAGCCTCCTCGGCAAGCTCACTGTGGAACACCACCTGTAAGAGCAAGTCACCTAATTCCTCTTTGAGGTGATTCCAATCACCACGCTTAATGGTGTCCACCGTCTCATAGGTTTCCTCAATAAGATTGGACAACAAACTCTCATGGGTCTGTTCCGCATCCCAAGGGCAGCCACCTGGTGCACGTAAGCGGTGCATGATGGCACGCAGGCGCACCATCTGCTTTCCTTGCTCTGAGCATTCAATCATTTCAGCATCAGTCATTTTTTCAATATTATGTATGGATTACGAGGCTTCTCATTTACTGCTCTGCCACTCGTTTAAGAACATCACGTTCTTGTTCAGTGAGGCTTTGTAAACCCTCACGACTCACCTTATCGAGAATGCGATCAACCTCGGAATCGTCCATATTAATGTTAATCCGTGGTCGCAGCTTTTTCTCACGAATGATGGTTGCGTCCACCACTGGGCGGTGCCTTGAAAGCATTGCCTCATCGGAAATGAAAGAGAGCAACCATGGGTTTTTCATCAGGATGAAACCTAGAATTGCCCCGCCCAGATGCCCCGCTTCACCGCCCGCATTATTCAAATTAAACAAAATGACAACTACACTGATGCCCAGTGCTAACACAGCAAAATTACGCATGCTCATCGGCACGATAAAAAACAACAACACTCGCAAATTCGGTGCAATCACGGCAATGCAGGCCAAGATGCCAAAAATGCCGGCGGAAGCGCCCACCATCGGTATATAGGTTGCAGGTACTGTTTGGCCTCCCCCAATCGGTATCGGAGCAGAACCGAACACCCCTGCGTAAAACAGCACTACATAAAACAATGCACCTGCCACACCCGTCGCCAAATAGAAAAAAAGGAACTTTCGACTGCCCCACCAGCGCTCCGCAAAGTGACCAAAAAAGAAGAGCCCAAGCATGTTCACCAACAGATGATGGCCATTGGCATGCAGAAACTGGAAACTTAAAAACCGCCATAACTGAAATTGCTCCACCGCGAGCCCTATGCTGAAGTGTCCCCAACTCCATAAAAAAGAGCGCTGCATTTGAGGTGCTGAATTAGTCAGCATGTCGAGCAGCCACACCGCCACATTGATGATTAGCAACCACTTTACCACCGGGCTACCATCCAGCCGTGATGACCGCCTTGGTCCCCCATCAAAGGTTTGATGCGGAGGTAATTGCTGGTATGCTCGATCAGATATTCCCATGAAAAAAATAGTTCGCTCTTAGTTCGCTCTAGCTCGAAAAACCTCAAGCTTGTTAATCGATACCATGGCACAGACCAGCCCGCAAGGCGCTCCCATATCTTTCTTTGGTATTCTTTTTCCCATAAGGTTACTTCTTGCCTGATCGCTTGAGCTTCTGCATCATCCCTGCATGTCAGGCAACGCCACACTCAAGCAATATCTATGGCCCATTGCCATTTCATTGTTAGGCATCATTGCTTGCATCTATGTCATCCCCAAGGAGATGCATACCGTCGACGAGCACATCCTAGGATTTCCCGATACTGATATAGCTGGGCATCGAGCCCGCCCTTACCTTCTTGGCCTACTTTGCCTGCTCCCTGCCATCGCAGCCTGGATATACCGTTTCTCCGGAAGCTTAGACCGTTACATGGCAAGGCAGTTTCTTACTTCCTTTGCCTTATGTATGGGAGCCTTGCTTGCGGTCATGATCCTCACCGATCTACAAAGTAACATGTCGGACTTCAATGAAGCCCGTAACACCCTCGATGTGATTATCAGCTATTATGGCATTTTCATTCCAGCCATGTTCGTTTTTATCCTCCCCTATGTGCTCTTGCTCTCCCTGCTCTACTGCCTGGGAAAAATGTCACGGCATCAGGAAATTGTCGCGATGATCCAAACAGGGCGTGGTGTATTCAGAATTGTTATGCCTCTGCTACTTACGGGTATTTTCAGCTCTACGATATGTCTTGTTTTCAACTATCACTGGGGTCCATGGGCAGAGGGTAACAAGGACCTTGTCATTGATATTGCTAAAGATGGTGAAGCCGACCGTGCCCGCTCTGTGCTCTATCGAGACAGCAAGTCCAGGCGAGTCTGGCTCGTCGGATCATTTCCTTACCAGTTTGAAGAAACGGGAGTCCTGCGCAATGTTACCATTCACTCCTTCAATGAAGGCAACCACCCCACCACCAAGCTCGAAGCGAAAAAAGCCGAATGGTCACGAGAACATAAACATTGGACCTTCTCAAATCTTCAACTCATCGACCTACAGGCGGTACCCGTGCCCGTCAAAATCGACACCCCAAAAAGCATTACCCGAGACTGGCAAGAGACCCCATGGCAAATCGTCAAGCCCGGGCTCGACCAGAGCCACCTTGGCATACCCGAGCTCAACAGCTGGCTTAAGGCCCACGAAGGCGTGCAATGGGCAAATCGCCTCCCCTACCTCACGCAGTGGCATTACCGCATTGCTCAGCCCATTATCTGCCTGATCACCATCCTACTAGCAGCACCGCTCGGTATTGTCTTCAGTAGACGTGGACTCGGTGGAGGGGTCTCCATCGCCCTATTCCTCTCTGCCGGCATGCTTTTCTCATCGAGTTTTTTCCTTACCTTTGGTGAGGCTGGCCATATGCCCCCCATCCTTGCCGCCTGGGCTACTAATATTATTTTTGCGTTGGTCGCCATCTACCTCTTCAACCGTCGCATTACGGGACGCCCGATCTACGAAAGCATTAAAAAACTTGTCCCAGGAGGCAAGTAAAGAAGGCCACTGTGCCTATGACCCCAATATTCAGGAATTTTAAGGGATTTTTCACCTCTTTCAGCTTGACCACCGACCTGCTGACCCCTAGCTTCCGCCTCCCTGCAGCCGGTGTAACTCTTGCGGTTAAGCGCAAGAACCACTGAATAACAGCTCCAACATCGGTTTAAAACCGGCTAATAACACTATCCAATCCAATTTATGAGAGGTATCGAAATCCAAAAAGGTGAGCCCGTTGATCGCGCCCTGAAGCGTCTCAAGTCCATGCTCGACTCCGAAGGTATTCTTGAAGAAATGCGCCGTCGTCGTGCATTTGAGACCGTGACCCAGCGCAAAAAGCGCAAAGAGCGCACGGCTGTCAAGCGCCACGCCATTCGCTGGCGTTTCCAAAGGGTCAAACCTACTGAAGAGGAAGGCGCATAAGCGTTCTCCTCGCGAAAGCAGCTTCTAAAATTAGTTTCTACTGCTTAATTATTTTATCAAAAGACACTCCACACCGGAGTGTCTTTTTATATGTACCCTTAAACATCTTCATGAGAAAAGAGTCCATTAGACAACCATCTTCATTTTCCCTCTATTTTTCTATTGTCAATCCGGCCGTCGGGAACTAAACCCCTCCCGCACCCTCAGCAGCTTTGCTGCATTTAAGGTGAGGCTCCATAGCTCAGTTGGTAGAGCAGAGGATTGAAAATCCTTGTGTCCCTGGTTCGAACCCGGGTGGAGCCGCCACTTTATAACCTAGCGCACACAAGCTAGTGCAATTAATTCACCGCCAACACATGGCGGTTTTTTTGTATTCCTCTGTCCCATTTTATGGAAGACATGGACTTTCGTCTGAGTATAGTCGTCATCGAACGGCAGCATCTCACACCTTGATGATGACCCTGCATGCCGAACTTCCCCTCAAAAGCTCAACGAACCACACAACATCAAAAACAGCTATGCAATTTCCTTTTATCTCCTCCCTATTATCGGCCGCCATTGCCGCTACGTCACTCTGTGCAGCACCCGATGGCGACATCTCAGATCTCAAGCCCATCAATGACTGGAAAAAACTCGCTAACGGAGTCTATGTGGCGAGCCTCGGCGAAACAGATAAGCTCTACCGCTACAGCGACCTCGCCGGTGCTCCACCCAAACTGAAAGCTCTGAATTCATTGCCCGATGTGCCGCTGACCAAGGCACTCGAAAACGCCCGCTACCGCATCAACCCTGATCACAAGATCATGGTGTATATCCCCACTGAACCTGATGAAAAAATCTACGGCTACGGTCTGCAGTTTGATAAAACCATGCGCAGCGGCAAGGTCATTGAACTCAAAGTAGATCACTACAGCAAAGACGGTGGTTCAACCCATGCTCCAGTGCCTTTTTTCATCTCCAGCAAGGGCTACGGAGTATTCTTCAATACCGCAGCCTATCTGAAAATTTACAACCAAGTCTGTAATCGCAAGGATTCTCTAAGTCTGCCCAAAGAAGTCGACCGCAACCCTCCTGCTGACGAAAAGCAAGCCGGCCCTTGGCTCGCAGTTCCACCCAGTGATGCAGTGGAAGCATACATCCAGGGAGATGGCATTGAGCTTGTCGGCTTCACCGGCACAAACCTTCAGGACATCGTCGCTCGCTATAATCTCTACTCTGGTGGTGGGGCCATGCCGCCACTCTGGGGACTTGGTTTCTGGCACCGCACCCCAGCTAAGTTCAGTGCCGCTGAAACGGAACAGGAAATCGCAGATTTTAAAGACCACAATATGCCACTTGATGTCATTGGTCTTGAACCGGGTTGGCAGTCCAAATCCTACCCCTGCACCTTCGAGTGGCAGAAAAAGCGTTTCCCCGATCCCGCAGCTTTCACGCAAAAGCTTCTTGATGACGGCATCCGCCTCAACCTCTGGGTGAACCCCTACATCTCCAAGCACGCCCGTATCTATGAGGATATGTATCCACTTTCCGGCTCACACACCGTCTGGCTCGGTATCGCCCCGGACTACATGCTTCCCGAAGCACGCAAGGTATTGCTCGACCAACACAAAACCGACCACTTTGATATCGGCATATCTGGCTACAAGATTGATGAATGTGATGGCTATGACTTTTGGCTGTGGCCAGACCATGCCACCTTCCCCTCTGGCACGCCTGCAGAGGTCATGCGCCAAACCTACGGCATGCAACTGCAACGCATGATCTACAAAGAGCTCTACCAGAAAAACAACAGGCGCACCTATTCCAAGGTTCGTGCCAGCAATGGAGCCGCATCCAATTACCCCTTTGTCATTTACTCAGATTCCTACGGACATGATCAGTATGTCACAGGCATCTCGGCTGCCAGTCTTAGTGGTATTCTATGGTGTCCTGAAATTCGCAGCGCCAAAAACAGTCGCGAGTGGATTAACCGCATGCACACCACCTGTTTATCGCCAATGGCGATGCTCAATGCTTGGGCTAGTGAGACGAAGCCATGGACTTACGAAGACTCCACCGATGCTATCCGCCGCACCATCCAGCTTCGCATGCAGCTCTTACCCTACCTCTACACCGCCTTTGCACGCTACAACCAGGAAGGCATCCCCCCGGTTCGCTCGATGCTGCTTGAAACTGGTGAGGCGGAAGCCCAGACCAAGTCACAAACGCGCAAACTCGATAGTGAAGAAGACCCCTACGGAGATGGCTTCCACCAGAAGATTACCGAGGACAATACCCTCTATATGTTTGGTCCCGACATCCTCGTCGCCCCCTTCATCAACACGCAGACAGAGCGCAAGGTGAATCTCCCCGCTGGAAATTGGTATAACTTCTACACCGGCAAGCTAGCGGGTAATGGCACAACAATCATCGTCACCGCAGAGCAAACCAATGACATGCCACCACTCTTCGTCAAGGAAGGCTCACTCATCCCAATGCTTAAAGACCCCGTGAACCGCACCAGGGACATGCAGGGAGCAGCTATTGAGATCCGCCACTACGGCACCAAGGTTCGCACCTGTCAGCTCTACGAGGATGACACCACCAGCTTCAGCTACCTCGAAGGCGCATACAACCTGTATGAGTTTTCTGTCAAAGACGGTGAGCTTACCCGAGAAAAACTACAGCAGGACGTGGAACCCTTTTACTCAGGGTACGAGCTGAGAAAGATGACTGAGGATGATTCCGAGTAATTCGTATTCATCTATCCTTAGCCTCACGTAATATCGGGCTTCTCTATAGACCAGAGGCTAACTCTCTGGCTAACTGTGCCGATTTTTCTATCAGCAAGGCTTCACCGCAGCGGATCGTTTCCTCCATAGGACGCGATCCGTCATGCAGCTCGTAAATGTGGTCGAATAGAGCGCCTGGGTCATTTTCTTCGAGCTCCACAAAACCAGCAATGACGGCTACCTGCTTGCCTGCCTCATGGGCCAATCGCGCGACCCCTGCTGGCCCTTTGCCATGTAAAGTCTGAGCATCCAGTTTTCCCTCACCGGTAATGACCAGATCACAGCGAGTCATTTTTTTCAGTAGCCCTGTTTCCTCGGCAACCAGATCAAAGCCAGACAGCAGACGCGCACCACAAAAGTGCAATAGACCAAAGCCCAGCCCACCGGCAGCTCCTGCACCGGCTTCAAGCGCTGCTTGATCACCATGGGTGAGCGTAACGATAGCCCCGAGCATGGACTCCAGCTTCGCCAAATCAGCTTCACCTGCGCCTTTCTGAGGGGCATACACACGCACGGCCCCGCAATCTCCTAGCAGAGGGTTATCAACATCACAGGCGACAATAACCTCAGGCAAAGAAATTTGCTCTGAATCGTTTACGAAAGCGCACCGTGTCAGCTGACCCGGCACCGGATCAAGCATTACCCCAGATTCATCAAGAAATCTAACACCCAGAGCCGCAGCCATACCACAGCCAGCGTCATTACTCACACTGCCACCGATCCCCATGATGATACGTTGGACGCCATGGCGTTCAATGGCATGCCGCATCATCTCTCCTGTTCCCTGAGTGTTCGCGCGCCAAATATCACGCATTTCTTTGGGGATATGACGTATTCCTGAGGCCTCCGACATTTCCATCACCGCTGTGTCACCACACAGCGCGTAACGCGCAAGTAGTGGACGCCCCATCGCATCATGTGCCTCACACTCCACCCACTCACCACCCAGCTGTGCCATAAGCACCTCCACAAAACCGTCACCACCATCAGCAATGGGACAGGATACAATTTCCGCCTCTGATACTGACAATACCTGCCGAAGACCACGGGTCACAAGCTCACAAACCTTCTCGGCAGAGAACGTCTCCTTGAACTTATCAGGTGCTAACAAAATATTCATCATCACGATAGATTGAGAAATCTTACCGAACCTTAACCGGCCACGCTTTCTGATTTCACGTTAGATGGCGTTCTCCTTGAGAATACCAACATAAGGTAGGTTACGATAACGCCCTTGGTAGTCCAGACCATAACCCACTACGAACTCATCCCCGATGACAAAGCCGGTGTAGTCAGCTTCCTTGAATACAGCTCGGTCAATATCCTTGGCTAAAAGCACGCAAGTTTTCACCTCGGCCGCCCCCAGCTCATTGAGCTTTGTTTTCACAGCATCCAAGGTCCTACCCGTGTCGAGAATATCATCGAGGAGCAAGACGACTTTGCCCTTAACATCCGGTAGGGACCGATCGAGGAATGTCACCTCTCCGCTACTGGTCGTTCCGCCGTGGTAGCTGGCAACATTGACACACTCGATTTCCATCGGCAAAGGAACCTTACGTAATAAATCTGCCATAAACAGAATTGCCCCCTTCAGCAGAGCCACAACCACCATCGGCTTGCCCTCAAAATCAGTGCTTACTTTCTCAGCCAAGGCTACCAATCTCTTTTGGATCACCTGCTCATCAATCAATACCTTTTCAATATCTTGGTGCACGCGTTTAGTTTAGACGGAAAGCCTCTATCTCCACAGACATTTTTTGCGGGTATTCCACCTGTTTTGTAGTTATCACCGCCTTATGCCAAGTAACGTTGTCAAACTGCTCCAAAAACTGATCCGCATTCCAAGTGTTAATCCCGACTGTAGCCCAGATGGCGAGGGTGAGGCCGCCATGGCCAATTTCGTCCAGGATTACTTGAAGGACATCAACTTCACGGTCACCCAAGAAGAAGTGCTGCCAAACAGACCTAATGTAATCGGCCGCTGCCCCTCTGCAACATCAGCAAAAGACAGCCGGCCTCGCATCCTGCTCTGCCCGCATTTGGATACGGTAAGTGTCGCGGGTATGGATATGGACACCTTCGGCACGATCACCGATGACGGGCGTATTTTGGGACGTGGCGCTTCCGACACCAAAGGCCCCATGGCGGCGATGCTACAGGCGCTGGCGAACTGTGCTGACATTCTTCCTAGCCTACCGGTCGCTGTCGATTTTGTCGGCTTCATGGGCGAAGAGGCCTCCCAGCATGGCTCTAAACACTTTGGTGAAAAGCACGCAGCGCAATACCAGTTCGGCCTCGCCGGCGAGCCCACCTCTCTTGACATTGTCAATGTCACCAAGGGCTCTCTTTGGGCGACACTGAAAGCCACGGGAAAGGCTGCGCACGCCTCCCAACCTGAGGCGGGCGACAACGCGATTCTCAAAATTGCCCGCGCCCTCGACAAGTTTGACCAAGCCATCACCAGTCAACTCGCCAGCTACACTCACCCAACGCTTAGCCACTCAACACTCAATATCGGCACTATCACTGGCGGCAAACAACCCAACATCGTACCTGACTCCGCATCCGCTCAGATTGACATCAGGACCACCCCAGCCCTTTATCATGATGCAGGTGCTCTGGCACTGGTAGAAAAAGTCATCAACGAGCAACAACTACCCCTTCAGGTCATCAATCCCCATGAAAACCCGCCCATGGAGGTTGCCAATGACAACCCATGGATACAGCGTATGCAAGCCGCCAACCCAGCATCAAAAGCCGTGAGCGCACCATGGTTCTCAGATGCCGCACATCTCAACGCCGCCGGCATCCCCTCCATATGTATCGGCCCGGGATCGATCAATCAGGCCCACACCAAGGATGAGTTTATCCGTATTTCCGACTTGGAAGCTGGTGTCGATTACTTTGAGAGCTTCATCCGCTCACTGGCAAGCTAAGCATACAACTTGCCTTGTTTTAAGGCTGCTCATCGACACGCCGGATGGCAAACTTGGTAACAATGGGTCCCACGATCTCAAAGATCACCGTGGAGCTTATCACGATCGGTAGCATCACCTGTTCATAATCTGGCAGCTCTGCACAAGCCACTAAGGCCATGCCAATAGCCACTCCCGCCTGTGGTAACATGGCAGGCCCAATCCACCGCTTTGTCTTGGCATCAACACCCGCAACCTGCCCACCTAACCAACCTCCGAGGCATTTACCAAAAATACGCGCCAAGACATAGGAACTCGCCAATAGCCCAACACCTTTGAGTGCCTCAAGATCGAGGGATACTCCAGCTAAGACAAAAAAGATCACCAAAAAAATCGACTCTACCCCCTCCAGCGCATGGAACGGATACTTATGATGCTTCGCCCTATTGACGATCACACAGCCCATCGTCATTGCGGCAATCAGGTGGGAAACTCCAAACAAGAGTGCCATGCCGCCACAGACCAGCACCAAGCCCAGCGCCTCGCTGAGCATCGGCTGCCCCTTTTTCGCACGCCCAGTGAGATGAGCCGCGGGCAAGCCAATCAGCAAGCCTAAGACAAGTGCCCCGCCCAGATCTCGCAACACATTGAGCAAAACCATGCCGCCACCAGTGCCTCCAGCAGAGGACTTTAAATAGGCCAGGCCAAGCCCAAAGAGAACCAAGCCCCAGATATCGTCAAGGGCGACAATCGATAACAGCCTTTTGGCAAACTTACCCTGAGGCTGAAACTGGGCCACCACATCATAAACAGCCGCCGGAGCAGTGGCTGCTGCAATACAGCCAAGCATGAGAGCAAGCTCGAAGGCAAAGCCACATACACTCAAGCTCAAACCAACGACAAGAACGGTCACCACTGCAGCAACCAGCGATATCCATAATACGGATAAACCGCTACCCCTTACACTCTTCAAGGTTAACTTACCGCCGATCAAAAAACCGATCATCACCAGGGTGATGTCAGCAACGACATGAAAATAGTCTGCAAACGAGGCCGGCACCACACCCAAGCCATCTTTACCGATAGCCACACCTAGGAGCAACAGAATCGTTACCCGAGGCAGTATTGTCTTTTGGGCTATCGTAGATGCCAGCAAGCCTAGCAGCAAGAAACCTCCCACGGTCAACAAAAAGTATGGGGAAACGTTCATGACTACATTGGAAGAATTAGCGCTGTTTCTTTTGCCGCTTCAATGGCTTCTGAGCCTCTCGATTACGGTAATTTTTCTCCTGCTCACGAAACACAGGCAACAATTGGAATTCCATCCAATCAAAAGCAGCCTCAAGCCCCTCGCCTTCATAGATCCGCCCTATCAGCGCCTCTACAGAGGTCGGATTACCTATATTGCGAAGAAAATCGTTCGAGGTGCAACGAATGAACATCTCACCATCCATCTTTCCTTGCTCCTTAAGAATCAAGCGACGCACGAACAAGGCCAACACCGCATCACCTACCCATGCCTCTTCCCGCTCACGCATGAGCTCGTCGTCTATTTTTTTAGGTGCTGCCATGATGGTGTGATGATTGACTATCGGAGGTTTTCGTTGTCGATGACTTCTCTGAGTGCGGATTCAGACTCAGCATCCCAGTAGCCGCTTCCCAACTCCATGAACACGGATGTGTATGGAAGGGCGCTGCGCGTCTTGATGACAAGCACCCGGTAGGTCTTACTGGCATCGTTAAGCATACGCAATAACATCGTATGATCAAGCTGGACTGTCTCTCGGCCATGCAAAGCCTCCTCAAGCTGCTCGCGGTAGTTTTTAATGCCAGGAGCATAATCGTAGGGCACACTGGCTGCCTCCGTGGCGACATAGAGACGCGGCTTAACGTGAGACTTCTCCTCAATCACACGCTCCACAGCGTCCACTACATCTGGGATCTCACCGTTAAGTTGAACCACACTCAGCCCTCGGCGGCTGTGAATGGGAAAAGCCGCCTCAGCCACAACCACCCAATTACGGGCGCCTAAATAACCCAGCTCATGGCGCAGAGTTCCCAACCAGGGCCTGGCACGGTCTGTATTGCCGACACAGCCTGATAGCAAAACAATGAGCAGCAGTAAAATAGATCGATTCATCGAGGTCATCATAGGTCACCGGGGACTTACTCTAGATGTATCGTATTTCCTAGAAATTCAATCTCAATAGCCGTCATGCTTACATCAGCTGAGCTCCAGCCTCCGCCAATGGACTACGCTCACCTCGCAGCAAAGTAACATGAGCGGTAAATGGCTGACCCTTGAGCCTGTTACGAGTAAATACGAGCCCGTTACTGCGGCTATCCACATACGGATTGTCAATCTGAGCAGGATCTCCGACAAGCACCAGCTTTGAGCCACGAGACATGCGTGTCACCACGGTCTTAGCCTCTTGCGGAGTCAATTGCTGAGCTTCATCAAGGATGAAGAAACGATTAGGGATCGAGCGCCCACGAATATAGCAAAGGGCTTCAATTTCAATGATGCCACGCTCGATAAGATCATCGTAAGGCTTACTGGCAGGCTCGTTATTGTTCTCTTTCTTCTGCTGCTTACGGCGTGGGCCCTGATTGCTACTTGGCTGCATAAGCAGGTCTAGCGCATCGTAAATGGGCTGCAGCCACGGCTTCATCTTCTCATCCAAGGTGCCGGGAAGAAAACCTAATTGGTCGCCCATAGAAACCACTGGCCGGCTAATGGTCAGCCCGTTATAACGGCGGTTGAACATTTCGTGCAGTCCTGCAGCAACTGCTACAAGCGTTTTGCCAGTTCCCGCCTGACCATAACAAGTCACCAAGGAAATATCTGGGTTGAGCAGTGCATCAATCAAGCATTTCTGTCCTAGGTTCAGAGGCTTAAGGTGATGTCCATCGGGAATGCGCAGCACTTCAGGAATCTGAAGACGTACAAAAGTTCCGTTCGCATCAAGCCGCGCTGGCATGGTCTGCTTTTCACCCCCCTTGAGTAAAACATACTGGTTGAGCACAACCTCCTTCCGGCGTGGATGCTCCAAGGCAAGCTCACCTGAACTGGCAAAGCGCTGTAACTCCGAAGGGTCAACATCAACACAGCGCATATCATAGCTTTTGATCTCAGCAGGATCGACTTTATCATTCAGATAATCCTGACACTCGATACCCACCGCACGCGCCTTGAGTTGCATGTTCAAGTCCTTCGTCACCAGCACTACAGGAGCGTCATTGTGCTCCATTAGCAGTACCGTTGCCGCTAAAATGCGATGATCAACACGCTCGCGATCAGGGAAAACGCGGAGAAACTGGCCGAGTTCTTTAGAATTTTCTTCGCAGAAATCCGGATCATAAATCACCAACCTGATCGTACCCCCTCCCTCAGTAGGCACTCCAGAGGTCACCATGTCACCTGAGGAAAATAGCTCCGTTAGCCTCCGGTGCACTTGGCGGGCATTAGCGCCACGCTCACTTTGCTCACCCTTGAACTTGTCGAGCTCCGCGAGCACATCGACGGGTATGCATATATGATTATCCTTAAACCGATTGAGACACCCTGGGTCATGTAACAGCACATTGGTATCGAGAACAAAGTTCTTCACTTTGTTAGATGAGGCCTGGAGTCCAAATTCTTGAATGCGGGACTTTTTCTGAGGCTCTGTTATTTTTCTGTGACTAGTTGAAGTTGTTGTTGCTTCTTCAGATGAATGACTTTGCTCGGGGTGGTTGGGTTGGATCATTGGGTTGTTGGTTAACGACGGTGAAGTGGCGGGTGAATTTACTACAGACAACAGCCGCCCACTTTATCGGCTGCCATCCGTGATCACGAATGCGTGAGTACAAGTTTCCGCAGTTGATGCTTTTGCATCGAGAGTCTCCAAATACTCCTCCGCGAGTTAGGATTACAGATTCATTGAACAATGAATAATCTTGTGAATTAAATATCAAGATACCTTAATTATTACGCCTTCTCCGGATGATGGCAATCCTTTTTTTCACCACCAGCCTAACAGACTCGATTTGAGAATATGGCGAACAATCATGCAGCCCCATCATGCACCAGCCGCCGGCTCACTCTTCGCCCTTCGTTCGACCCATGCGAGCGCTTCCCACCAGACCGGCGATGAGTATGGCAGTAAACATAACACCAGTAACCGCCTCTAGGTAAGCCGCTGTTCTGGCAATTTTGCTCAGCGGCAAGATGTCCCCGTAACCAAGGGTCGTTAGAGTGACAAAGCTATAATAGAAAAGTGAAGAGAACTCTTTGGCCCCCTCTCCGAAGGAAAACGATCCTGGATGAGTTATCTCAATAAGGGCGTAAAGCCCACCCCAGCAAATACCAAGGAGCAGATACGCAGCTACAGCGCCGAAGACCAAATCGGCAGTGACCCGTTCAGCTTTCAATATGGAAAAAAGAATAAACCCCGTGACCCAAGAGAGAAAAATCAAGCCGTAAGGCAGGGCGATCATTTGAATGCCTGCCGAACTCCAGCCCATTGCCTGAATCACTAAGTTAGCGAGCAGCAAAAAAAAGAAGATTCCTCCGGCCACAAAAAGAATACGATGCTGGCGCCCCCTGCCAGAGAGAGAGGCCAGCAACACTGCTGAAGTCATCAAAAACCATATGCTGAGCAGTATCCGGCCGGCTGGCAAGTGCTCAAGCAACGGCAGCCCAATCATCGTGGCAAGCAAGCAAATCAGCAACAAGGTGTGCCGGCCGATTTTTTTAGGAAGTTCGCTCAGAGTGGACATGGCAGATAACTTTATTTGATCCGGTAGACGATTGCATAAAAGACGGGAACCACAATCATCGTCAACACCGTTGCACAGACTAGACCGAAGACGATGGTCACCGCCATGGAGACAAAGAAAGCATCGAAGAACAAGGGCAGCATACCCAGAGCTGTGGTGGAAGCCGCCATAGCAACGGGACGCAATCTACTCGTTCCCGAGGCGAGAATGGCCTCCATCGGGCCGGCTCCCGAGGCCAGCTGGGCATTGATCTCGTCGATGAGCACGATGGCATTTTTAATCAACATTCCAGAGAGGCTGAGGAAACCAAGCAGCGCCATAAAGCCAAACGGCTGACCGGTGGACAAGAGTCCGGCGGAAACACCAATCAGAGCCAATGGCACACAGAGCCATATCACCAAAGGCTGGCGCAAATTATTAAACAGGCAAATGGTTGCCAGAATCATCAAGCCGATGAACACAGGAATACTTGCCATCAGAGATCCCTGGGCCTCGCCCGAGTCCTCATACTCACCAGCCCAGTGCAGCTGGTAACCATCGGGCAACTCAATGTCCTCGATTTTCGGCATCAGCTCAGCGAGCAGATCATTGGCCGTTCCTGAGCTAGGATCGCAGAAGGTCGTTATGGTGCGCTTTCTGTCCTCGCGGATAATGATCTCATCTTCATAGCTGGTTTCAAACCCTGACACTACCTCAGTAATCGGAATATGCTGGCGCGCAGACCAGCTCCAAATCTGGATACTTCTCAGCGAGTCAATATTGTCGCGTTCGAGTTCAGGCGCGCGCATGATCATGGGCAGTAACAGATCCCCCTCACGATAAACTCCGATCGCCTGCCCCTGAAAGGCACGCCTAACCGCATCAGCGATCTCCTTGCGATCAATGCCCATAAGATTAGCCTGTTCCTCGATAATCACCGGTCGGATAACTTTGGTCCGCTGACGCCAGTCAGTCCTTACAGCTTTAGCTTTGGAGTTTGCCTCCATGATGTCACGCGCTTGATTGGCAAGATTGCGCAGTATATCACTGTCGGGCCCGATGAATTGCGCCTGAATTTTCCCTTTCGACCCTGGCCCCAGCTCAAACTTGTAGCCATACCCCAAAGTATCGGGAAAATTCTGTTTTATATAGGCATCAACTTTAGGAATAAGCTTGTCGACGTGAGTAGCATCTTCAACGTCAACGAGAAGCTGAGCGTACGACGAGTTCTTGCGCTCAGGCGAGTAAGTCAGGAGAAAACGCAACCCACCTTGACCGATCAGGCTTGATACGTGACTGACCCCCTCCATCTTCCTGACCCCGGCCTCAAGCTCCTTGGCCTTTGCTTCGGTTTGCTCAATATGAGTGCCCTGTGGAAGCCAGAGATCAACCATGAACTGCGGCCTTGTTGATGGCGGGAAGAAGCTCTGCTTCACGAATCCAAAACCAAATACCGCGGTCACAAAAATACCGGCAACGGCAGCCACCGTGACCCAACGGAAGCGGATGCATGTGGTAAGCAGGCCTCGGTAGCGGCGGTAGAACGGCGTATCGTAGGGATCCTCATGCTGCGGCTCATCCTGTGCGAGTTCAACGTCCTCCCCTTTGGCCACTTTTTTTGTTTTAGCCCTTTTAAGAAACATCGTTCCAAGCAGAGGCGTGAGGGTTACGGCAGTCACCCAACTCAGCAGCAGCGAGACCATGATCACCTGAAAAAGCGAGCGGCAGAACTCACCCGTCGAATCCTGAGAGGTGCCAATCGCAGCGAAAGCCATGATCGCAATGATGGTTGCACCTAACAAAGGTATGGCCGACTGCTTGACCACATCGATCGCAGCATCCACCGGCTTTTTGCCTTTTTGAAGACCAACTAAGATACCGTCGACCACCACGATGGCGTTATCGACCAGCATACCCAGAGCAATGATAAGAGCCCCCAGCGATATACGCTCTAAAGCCACGCCCATGCGCTCTAAGAAGAAAAGAGAACCAATAATGGTGATAGCAAGTACCGCACCAATGAGGAGGCCACTGCGTGCCCCCATGAAGAAAAGCAAAACCACAACGACAATAGCCACTGCCTCTAACAAACTTACGATAAATCCTTTAATCGCAATCTTAACCGCCTCGGACTGCAGAGATACTACTCCAACCTTAACCCCCAGAGGGATATTCGGCCGTAGTTCCATGAGTCGAGCCTCAAGGGCAGCCCCCATCGTGACTACATTACCTCCTGACACCGTTGAAATCCCGAGCCCGACGGCATTCTTACCATCATAGATAATAGCGTTATTGTATGGGTCCACGTAGCCACGCGTTACTTTACCCACGTCCCGCAAGTAGAATTGCTTATCATCCGCATTGAGTAGTAAGCCGTTAAAATCATCCACCGTGGTGTATTCTCCGGTAGGGTTAAGGGTAATGAACTCAGCACCCACTTTGGCTCGGCCCGCATCACTGACCAAGTTCTTCGATTGCAGCTCCTTGATAATGAGGGAAGGAGGAACCCCAAGTTGAGCGATGCGATCTCGGTCGAGCTCAATATATACCGCTTCTTTGCGCTCTCCAAAGCTATCGATTTTGGCAACGTCTTCTACCAGCAAAAGCTCACGCCGCAGCATATCGGTGACTTTTTTAAGTTCCGCATAGGAATATCCATCACCATAGAAAACAATAAAAACCCCGTAAACGTCACCGTAATCATCCACCACAATAGAGGGCCCCGCTCCGGGTGGCAAGCTGCTCTGAGCATCATGCACCTTGCGGCGCAGCTCATCCCAGATTTGGGGAAGAGAGGACTTATCATACTTTTCCTGCATGGTGACCGTCAGCGTGGAAAGACCACGCTCCGAGCGGGATTTGACTTCATCCAGCTGGGACATCTTCTGCACCGCCACCTCCATCTCATCGGAGACCTCTTCCTCCACCTCACGGGCAGTGGCTCCCGCATACGGGGTGATGACCAGGGCGTCCTTGATGGTGAACTCAGGGTCCTCAAGGCGGCTCATGTTCTGGTAGCCGATGACACCTCCAAGCACCAGCGCCGCGGTGAGCACAAGGGTGATTGTCTTTCGCTCGATACTTAACTTTGCGATATTCATAGGGATGGGAATGGATCGTTAGTAATTGGCTTCTTAGGTGATTATGGCTGCCAACGTTTGAGTGCCATGCCCTCACGTATTTGAGCAACACCCGATCCGGCAATCAGCTCACCCTCTGCGAGCTCACCAGAAATGCCAATCATGTCGTCAGTCACCTCTCCCGCCTCGACGACAAGCCGGCTTGCGATCATTTTCTCCCCGTCGATTTTCCAGACATAAGCCTTACCTGCCTCATCAAAGCCAACAGCCCCCACTGGAACGGAGAAGGTAGCTACCCCTCCTTCTGCCTCGCGGGCCCAGTGAAGAATTGCTGCCGCGGTCATGCCCGGGCTGATGTTGAGATCTGCAGGAGGAGAAAAAGCGAGAGTTACCGCAAAGGTCCGGGTCTTTGGATCTGCCAGCATAGAGGTTTCTGAGATCGTTGCCGGAAAGCTCTCACCGCGTAGGGCTGTCAGGCGAATCTCTGGGCGGGAGCGCTTGTTACGCTCTTCATTGCTCAGTCCTGGTTTGGCGAGCACCCAGAGAGTCTCTGGGATATCGATTACCGCCTCAAAAGTCGTCGTATCCTGCATCACCACGATATTCTGATTCGCGCTTACGTTCTGAAAATCATCCACAAACACCTTCGCAACCACCCCTGAAAAGGGAGCTTTCAGGCTGGTATCCTCGAACGCCTTCTTTGTCTTGTCGAAGCTCGCCTGCGCAGTTTGCACCGTACGGATAGATTTCTCCACCGACTCCTTCGAGCCTGCCTGCTGATCAAAGAGCCTCTGGTTACGATCTCTTTCCAGCTTAGCCTCTTCCAGAGTCGCCTTGGCTGAATTCAGCGAAGCCTGATAATCACGAGTATCAAGGGTTGCCACAAGATCGCCCTTTTTAACCATATCACCCTCCTTCACTTTAATTGTAGTAAGCTTGCCCGGCACTTCAAAAGCTAGATCGAGCTGCTGACCCGCCTGAATCTGACCGGGGAACTCATAGACACGTTCTAACACGGAGGAATCGATTTCAACCACCTTCACCGACCTGATGTAATCATCCTGCTTCGCCGTTTCCTTCTTGCCACAGGCGCCAAGCAATGCCGTCGCGAGGACCGCAGCAGTAAGCACTTTAGGGGAAGTAGGGCGAGCCTTGGTGGCTACATGTAGAATTTTGAATGTTATTTTCATAATAAATGGTATCTTGGTTATAACGAGTGGTGATCAATGTGTGACCGCCTAATAGCTGGTATTGGTTTACTCAAAGCTACCCCCGAGAGCGAGGTGAAGCTCGATCCTCTGCGCGAGGCGCGTGTTGCGGATATTAATCCAAGCGATCTTAGAAGAGATCACACGCTCTTGCATCTGGAGCACACTGAGCAAGTCTAGCTTACCGGCATCAAATTGTTTCTGGGCCACATCGAGAGCCTCTTGGTTATCATTCAGAGCCCCCTTGAGATAGCTTTCACGCTTAGTAAGAATAGCTTCACCATCAAGCGCAGTCTCAACCTCCGTGAATGCATTGAGTGACTTTTGTCCAAACAGGGCAAGAGCTGATTTTTGCTGCGCCGTTCTAACGGCCACCTGCTCCTTCAGAGCTCCACCTTGGTAAATGGGAGCGATGAAATTGCCTCCTGCAGCCCAGAATCCGGGACCCTGATCAAGTAAGTCAAGCAAGTCATTGCTTGAGCGACCCGCTGCCGCTGTGAGACTAATCCGCGGCAGGCGCGCGGCCTTCGCCTCGGTGACTAGATTAAAGGCAGCAGCTACCCGCTCACCAGCAGCCCTCAGATCAGGTCGGCGCTCAATGAGTGCTGAGGGAACCCCAGCAGGAACCGCTGGGGGTATTGGCACATAGCGCCGTGCGATCTGTTGCTTGGCGGCAGGATATTTACCAGCAAGCACTTCAAGCGTGCGCAACGCATTACGATGAGCCAGAGAGACTTGCTGCAGTCGATCCTTGGCTGAATTAAGATCCGCGCCGGCTAGATGTTTCTCTTTGGGGCTGAGTTCTCCCTCCTCGAACTTAATGGTAACCAGATCAAGGCGCTTTTGCTGGATGCCTACAATTTCTCTAGCAAACTCAAGCTGCTGATACGTCTCAGTGGCCAGATACCAAGCCTTAGCCGCCATAGCAGCAAGTGACAAACGGGCATTTTGGTACTCAGCATCAGTGGCTCGGTAATTAGCCCCTGCTGCCGCTCGCGCCGCTCGCACCCTGCCCCAGAGGTCTAGCTCCCAGGAAAGTTGAGCGCTAAGCTCCGAGCTATCACTGCCATTGCCGCCAGAGCGGTTGAGGTGGCTTGAACTCCCCGCTGCGTTAAGCTGCGGGCGTAGCATAGCACCAGCCTGGCGAGCGCTGGCGGCCGCAGCTTCTACTGCATGGAGGGCTGCACCTAGCTCTATATTGCCAGCGACTACCTCACCAATATAAGACTCAAGTGCGGGGTCTCTGAAGGACTTGATCCATGCGGAATCAACACCACCTTTCTTGGATCGAGATGCCCACTGCCCTCTAACCTGATCAGCATTGGGCAGGCTGGCGCTGAGAAGCTGCTGGCCACTTGGCGCCTTGGGAAGGGTGACACAGCCACTGGTTGAAATAAGTATTACCGCAGATGAAAAAGCGATGACCGAACAAAGAGGGCGAAGACGAGATGAAAAAATATTCACAAAGATAGGTTGGGTGGTGTCAGAGCCACATCAAAGAGCTTTTTTACTCTATATAATGTAGGTTGCTCGAACTTAAGATATTGCGCCCAACTGCGTCAACGCTCGTTTTGTTTCATTTGCTTTAGTTGGCCTGTTACCTTGCTTGCTAGTAAGCCATGGCGAACCTTGCCCAAGGGGCTACGTGGTATTTCTGATAAGGCACATACTCCATCGAGTCTCTCGACAGGGTGACACTGCATGTTGTAGTCCTTACGCACTTGTTCTAGATCAAACGACTTGTCGCCACAGAGTATCAAGCGGCAGCCTTTTCTTGGGTCTTGGATAGCCACCACCGCAAAGCTCTGCTCCGGCAAGGGCACGGCCAACGTGTCGACCATTTTTGCCTCCAGCTCAGAGAGATTGACCAATTCACCAAGCACTTTCACACAGCGATCCAGCCGCCCCTTAATAGAAATCTTACCCGCTTCCAGCTCAACAACATCTTCACTGGCAAACCAACCATCTTGCTTGGGATCAGCAAGTTGACATGTATCGTGCTCACAGGTCACGTAACCCGTCAGCAAGGCATCACCTTTAATACTCAAGCGGTCATGGTCGATCAGCTTGGCCTGCCAGCCTGGTAGAATTTTCAAATCGCGACTTCCTACAGATGTGGTGGCCACCTGAGAGCACGTCTCCGTCATGCCGTAAGTCTCCATGACCGGCCAGCCAAGCTCCACTGCCCGCTCATAGACAGCATCACCTAAGCGCCCACCGCCGATCAATACAGCGCGCAAGCCTTGAGGTGCGCACAATTCACGCTGCACAAGATCATACAACTGTGCCGGCACCAGCGATGATAGGCTGATATCCTCAGAGGCCATTGTACTATAGTATAATTCGGGATCCCATTTACCGCTCAGCTTCACAAGCTCGCTGCCAGCGTCATAACAACGGGCCCCTATGCCCATGCCGCCGACATGAAAATCAGGCAATGCCATCAACCAGCGGTCATCCACCCCTGCGGATAAATGTCGGTTCACCATTGCCGCTGATGTCAATAAGGCCTCCCGGGAAAGCGCCACCCATTTCCGACCACCACTTGATCCCGAGGTAGCAAACAGAAGATGCCTCGATAATTCTGGCTGCTGCTTAAGCCATGAGTCCATCAAGCGAGCCTCCTTCACCGCTGCCGCGTCACGCGAATTGACCATGATGCGGCATTGTCCCGATTGCCAGAACTCGGCAGATATCAGCTCAGATGTTTCCATGGTAATGCTTTTAATAACTCATCAAAGCCAAGACCCGTGCCACGCGGAGGGTTAAAATCTGGTCCAGGCTCGCCCAAGGCTGCGCTAAATTCATCCGGCTCAAACAAACCGTGGGTGATCAGCCCGCAGGTATCAACGACATTTGGAAAAGACTGATATGCCTTAGCTGCCTCCCACGCCGCAAAGCTCTGCCCGACAGGGTGATCCATATAACTGGTAATCACCACTCGTTTACCCTCATCCGAGGCACGTTCCAAGATAGGCTCCAGCTCATTGACCGCTGGTTTAATGACCGCCACCCCATAGCCCCCACAGGCATCCTCCACCTCACGGTCTACAGCCATCGGAATGTCATAAGGCCCCAAGGCATTAATCCACGGCGTGTTATTCGGCAAAAAGGCATCCTCTAAAAAATCAATCTTATCGCGCACCTGCTCACCCAAATCAGCGAGCAATGACTCAACGGCTTCAGCATCCAGCACACCATTAAAATCAAGCCTCCACAAAAGTTCAGGAAACCGCCTCGCTTGCCCACGAATAAATTCAGCCTCTAACGCAGGGTTTCTGCCAACCTTGACCTTCACTGCAGTAAAACCAACCTCGACAGCAGCCTGAAAACCAGCCTCATCCATCATCAGCGTGGCATGACTACGTGGCACCACAAGGCCATCAAACAAGCTCACACCATGACTCCGTGCAGCAGCATCCGCTTGTGCACATTGCAAAGCTCTCGCACTGAGAATCGTATGCTCACCCACTGCCAGCATTGCCAGTATTTGGTCCAAATCCTTATCTCCCAGCTCCGGCCACGGATGGATACAGCCATATCCGACCCCCTCCTCATGATCGACTCGAACCAAAGCACCCCGATGAACGCAACGCACCGACTTCGCATTCAGCGAACCCCTGCTGCGCATCACATACTGGTGAATGGAAAGTTTGTTTTTCATTGAACCCAAGCGCTACAATTCACCGTAAACGCAAGCGCATAGAGAATCAACTGAAGCGCAGACATAGCGAGAAACTTATTATAGATTTTTCCGGCAGGGTGTTTGTAGATGCTGCCCATAATCAGCGCGCCAAGCAACAATGCCGGCAGAAAATAGAGCAGGTGTAACCCTGCACCAAACAACCATACAGCACATGCGTAGGCGACGATGCTTATCACCAAGACAATATTGAGCGCAGCATCCCTGCCCCACTTCACTGCCAGTGTGTTTTTGGCGTTTGATCTGTCCTCATCCACATCACGCAGGTTGTTAATCGAGATCAGCACCGCCGACAAACAACCGATGCCCAAACCTGTCACCAAAGCCTCTAGATACCAAACCCCCGTTTGGACAAAGACCGTGCCCATCACTGCCACCAGACCAAAAAACAAAATCACAAACAACTCACCCAGCCCCTTGTAAGCAAGAGGCAGCGGACCCCCAGTGTATCCATAGGTGAGGTAAAAGGAGGGCACCGCAATCGCAATCATCGGCCAGCCGCGTGCTATGCACAGAGGCAAGCCAAATGCCGCGGCAAAAAGCAGGCATACCAGCGCCGCAATATAAACCGTTTTCACTGAGAGTTGGCCTGAAGCCGTCGCCCTGACCGGTCCCAAACGCGCATCCGTATCGGCGCCTTTTTGGGAATCAATGGCATCATTAAAAAAGTTCGTCGCTACCTGAATCCAGATAGCCGCCATCAGCGTGCAAAACGCCAACCATCCATGCCACTCTCCAGTCAGGCGATACGTCAGCACGCATCCCACCCATACCGGCACAATAGCGGCGGGCAAGGTTTTAGGGCGAGATGCAAGCAGGTAAGAGTTCATGAGCGCTGCAAATAAAACCCAGAATGCCCCCTTACTCCGAGGAAAAAATAAGTAATTACACATTCACCTAGAGTCAGACTGGCATAATGCAACAAGCTACACTACTATTCTGAGGTGATTGCTAAACGTGCTATATTTGAGGGCAGAGTCCAGGGCGTCGGATTTCGCTACACCGTCAAACAACTTGCCACAGGCTTTGATGTCCTTGGCAACGTCAAAAACCTCCCCGAAGGCACCGTCGAACTCAATCTTATGGGAGAAGAGGATGAAGTGGCGGAGTTTCTCAACGAGATCGTCGAGGAAAGCACCCTGTCTCACTACATCAAAACGATGCAGCTCGAAGAAATCCCGCTGCTCGAAAACGTCAAAGGCTTCATCATTTCAGCCTAACACTGGCACATCATAGGTGCCGGTTTACCAAACCCAAAGGTGGATGGTCAAATAGCCCAGTGGCCAACATTATAATCAACTTGCTACCTACCACCCTCAATGGTAGATTCAGGGCACTAATGTAATTCTAGGTTGATGCTTTTATTGAAGAATACCGTCACGTTCATGCTTGTGCTGCTGCTGGCTAATCCCGCCTGCTGCTGCTCATTCGGTGACTCCTGCACTGCCAAAGAAAAATCGGCTGCCTCATGTTGCTCTTCATCGGTTGATCAAGGTGAGAGTGGAAAAAACAAGGAAGGCGACCACACCTGCATGTGTGCGCAAAACAAGGATTACCCTGACTTTAAGTCCTTTCACTTCCAGGTAACTGATTATGCGTATGAGGCCGGGCCTCCTACTGCATTACTAAACACCAGTAATCATTGCTACACGCCCCCCCTGATACTGGCGACACCGATACCCCCACCACCCGAGAATACCCTGCGTATTCTTTATTCGATCTTCCTACTTTGATTAAGGAATAAGCTCACACCTAGGTGTGAGTCGAATGGCGTGAGCATTGCTCAACCGCCTAACGAACCAGATACCGGGCAAGCTTGCCGACTTCGTCACGGCCCTATCTGAACTACGCAATAACTACACTATGCCCTGCCCATCAATCTAACAGATTTGGCGGCGACCAAAACATTCCAGCAACCTCTTTTATGACTATCAAAAAATACATGCGACTTATCCCTGTTCTCGTCGCTATTTTAGCGGGTTGTCAGACATCTGACTCCCCAAATCACCTGTCCTCATTGACCCACGAACTTTCCAAGTCGCAAAGCAAAGCGAGCAACTACAGCATCCCAGCCGATGCCAATGTCGAACAACTCGTATCTCAAGCCCTCAGCCACCATCCGTCACTCAACGCAGCACGGCACAAGATTGACCGTCTTCAAGCAAAGGTAGAGCAAGAGCGCGCACTGCCAGACCCTCGGGCACGGGTCAGCGCGGGAAATCTCGCAGAGACTGCTGCAGGTCAAGTCGATACCATGGCTGGCCTCGAACAACAAATCCCCTTCCCTGGCAAACGCAGGGCCATGGCGCTCACCGCCCAAAAAGAAAGCGATGCCGCTCGATCCGAACTCAACAGCCTCAAGCTCCAGATCGCCGAGCGTGTGCGTTTTGCCTACTGGGATTACTACCTCGCCCATCAGAACCGACGCATCAGTCGGGAAAATCGTGAGATTCTACAAACCGTTCAGGAGGTCGTGCAAGCACGTGTCAAAGCAAACCAAGGCACGCAAGCCGACCTGCTAAGAATCGCCACAGAGACGAGTAAAATCGACCAGCAACTCATCACCGCAAAGCAACAGATCAATAGTCAAAAATCCCGCTTGAACGCCTTACTCAATCGCCCAGCAGGATCAGACTTGCCCCTGCCAAAACGCTCATCAACTCCCAGCTCGAGTAGTCTCAGCAAGCTTATCGCCAGGGCTGAATCCTCACACCCTAGCATCAAGGCTAATCAAAATCGCCTCTCCGCATTCGAACACCGCCTTCAAAAAGCTCGCCTCGATGCCTACCCGGATTTCCTCATCGGTGCTCAGCACGCCTGGGTGTCAAACTCAGGACTCTCCCCCGTAGCCAACGGCGAAGATCAGACCATGTTCACTCTCGGCATCACTCTACCCATCTGGCAAAAACCGCGCCGTGCTAAAATTCGAGAAGCCCAGGCTGGCATCGCAGAAATGCAGGCCGGAGTGGCCCATTCACGTGCCGAACTCAGACAACGTGTCGAGGATGCCTGGTTCCGAGCCGAGGCTTCCCGTAAGATCATCAAGCTGTTCGATGAGCGCCTTCTCCCCGATGCCGGCCAAGCTCACGAATTATCACTCCAATCCTATAGCGCCGGCGAACAATCCTTTGTCGACGTACTCGATACCTGGCGCCTGCTGCTGACCCTTCAATTCCAACAGGAAGGCAATCATGCCTCACTCGGAAAAGCATATGCCTCCCTGAAAAGCGCGGCCGCCATTCATTAAAAAACTCTATCCAGCCATCCATTTCCAAGACTGCCATGAAAAACAATAAGATACTCCAAGCGCTCACTTTTCTGATTAAAAAACCAGGCGTAATTCTGATTCCCTTGATCCTTTTTTTCGCGGGTTGGTGGTTCGCACTGCCCTCAAAAAAACATGACCATGAAGGAACCTCTAAGGCCGAAAACGCAGAGGTCTGGACCTGCTCCATGCACCCCCAGATCCGCCAACCCAACCCAGGCCTATGCCCGATCTGCAACATGGACCTCATCCCGCTCCAGGTTGAAAATGGCGATGGCGGTCTCCGTGAAATCACCATCAGCAATCAAGCCGCCGCACTACTCGATCTACGCGTCAGCCCAGTGCTTCGCGCTCCAGCACAGGTAAACGTAAAGCTGTTTGGCAAAATCGACTACGACGAACGCACCATTGTCACCACCACCGCCCGCATGAGTGGCAGGCTTGACCGACTCTACGCCGACTTCACAGGAACCACCGTCAGTAAAGGTGACGCCATTGCTGAAATCTACAGCCCGGAACTCTACGTCGCCCAACAAGAACTCATCCAGGCCGTTCAATCAGTCAGCAGCTCATCATCGCCCGCCGTGCGCAGTCTCCGCCTCAATCTACTCGCCGCCGCACGCGAAAAACTTCACCTATTAGAACTCACCGAGCAACAGATTGCCGCCATCGAAACACAGCGCAAACCAAGTAATCAAATCACCCTGACGGCACAACAAGACGGTATCATTGTCAAACTCAACGCCAAGCAAGGCCAGTATCTTAAAACCGGCGACCCGCTCTTCGGCATCGCCAAGCTCAGCTCGGTCTGGCTGAAAATGGAGGCCTACGAATCTGACCTCCCATGGCTGCGTTACGCCCAGAAAGTCTCTTTCACCGTCGAAGCCATACCCGGAAAAACCTTCTACGGGCGCATCGCCTTTATCGACCCTCAACTCGACCCAAAACGCCGCATCGTCAAAGTCCGGGTCAATGTCGACAATAAAGACCTTCTGCTCAAACCTGGCATGTTTGCCAACGCATCCGCCGAAGCAAACGTTGCCCTGCACGGACGAGTGCTCAGTGCTGATCTAGCAGGCAAGTGGATCAGCCCGATGCACCCTGAAATCGTCAAAGATGGCCCTGGAGAATGTGACATCTGCGGCATGGCCCTGGTGCCCGCTGAGGAATTCGGCTTCATCCCCTCAGTCCAAGCCACGGAAAACCCCATACTCGTTCCCGCATCCGCCGTGCTCCGCACTGGCAAACGCGCCATCGTCTACATTCGCATCCCCGAAAAAACCGAGCCCGTCTTCGAAGGCCGAGAAATTGTGTTAGGACCGAAAACGGGTGACTATTTCATCGTCGATCACGGCCTCGATGCTGGTGAACTCGTCGTTACCCAAGGTGCCTACAAACTCGACAGCGAACTCCAGATCAAGGCCCGCCCATCGATGATGAATCCTAATGCCGGCCTGGTAGAGCGATCCGCTATCAATGCCCCGCAACAAATTCTCGCCCAGTGGCCACCCGTGCTGCGTGCCTACGGTGAACTTGAACAAGCCATCCAAAATAGGCATGCCGAGCAGGCCGACAGCCACCTGAGCACGATGAAATCCACGCTCGAAAGCATCGAAACCGACCAGCTCCAAACCAAGGAACTCGCTCTCTGGAATGAATTTTCCATGCGCCTCAATAACACCCTTGCTGCCATCAGCTCCCCCAATCGTGCATCACTGAGAAAAATCCGCCACCAAATGTCTGAAACCGGACGCTTCACCGGGCTGCCATGGCAAGCCATCCCAGCCACCCAAGTCGATCCTACATGGATCCTGCCATTGCAAAAAACCACCGCCGCCTACCTGCAAATCTCCCAACCCCTTGCCGAGGACCAGGCAAAACCTGCCAGCCAGGCCATCCCAGCCCTGCTCGAGGCCATCGCAGCACTACCCGAAGACGAGGATAAGGGAAAACTGCTAAGCGCCACTCAGCAACTCGAACAAACCACCGAACTCAAAGCCCTTCGCGAAAAACTCCCTGCCGTTTCAAAACATCTCATTTCCCTGATCAGAAAACACGGCATCAACCAGCTCGGCAACCTCTACGTCGTTCACTGCCCCATGGCCGACGGAGCTAAAGGTGCCGATTGGCTCTCCCCCATTCCCAAGGTCCAGAACCCCTACTTCGGCAGCGGAATGTATAGCTGCGGAGACGTTACCGACACCCTGTCGCTCAAAAATCCAAACTCTAAAAACAAAAAGCCGACCATCGATCATAGTAACCACTAGGGTCCTTCACGCTCTTTGAATCATCTTTATAGAACTTCTCACCATGCATAAGCTCATTCATTTCTGCCTGAATCAAAAACTAGTTGTTTTTATTCTGCTCACCTTTGTCATCGGTTGGGGTGTGCGGGTCGCCCCCTTCGACTGGGACACCGGCAGTTTCCCGCGTGACCCCGTGGCTGTCGATGCCATCCCCGATCTCGGCGACAACCAACAAATCGTCTTCACCGAGTACATGGGACGCTCGCCACAAGATATTGAGGATCAGATAAGCTACCCGCTTACCGTCTCGTTGCTGGGCATCCCCGGCGTGAAGGAAGTCCGCAGCTACTCCATGTTTGGTTTTTCCTATGTTTATCTCATTTTCGAGGAAGATATCGATTACTACTGGAGCCGCAGCCGGATTCTAGAAAAACTCAACAGCCTGCCCGTCGGTTTACTCCCAGATGGAGCCATGCCGGCACTAGGCCCCGATGCCACCGGTCTGGGACAGATTTATCAATACTTCCTTGAGGGCCAAGACCCCGAGGGCAACCCAGCCCCAGGATGGAACCCTGAGGAGCTCCGCTCCCTACAAGACTGGTATGTTCGCTACTCGCTGCTCGGCGCTGGCGGTGTTGCCGAGGTCGCCTCAGTCGGCGGATTCGTCAAACAATACCAGGTCGAGGTCGACCCGATGAAACTGCAGGCCTGGAATGTAACCCTGGCCGAAGTTGCCAATGCCGTTCGCAAAAGCAACATGGAAACCGGCGCCCGCAACCTCGCCATTAACGGCGTGGAATACATCCTGCGAGGCACAGGATACATCCGCGAACTCGATGACCTGCGTGATGCCGTAGTAGCCGTCCGTGACAACACGCCAATCACCGTCGCCCAGGTCGCCACCGTTCAGCTCGGTCCTGACATGAGGCGCGGTGTCATTGACGTCAATGGAGCCGATGCCGCCGGAGGAATTGTCGTTGCCCGCTATGGCGCCAACCCGATGGCCACGATCAAAAACACCAAAGCCAAGATCAAGGAAATCTCAGCAGCGCTACCCACCAAAGTGACCATTGATTGGCAACAAACAGATCGAGCCGCTGTGAAGAAATTTGCTGCTGATCATAACATCAGCCCAGCATTTGCCAGCGAAGCAGCCGCAGACACCACCCTCAAGCAAGACGCCTGGCTACCCTGGACCAACACCCATGAGCGCGACCATTGGCCGGAATGGATGAACACTTCCAAGGTCACTATCGTGCCGTTCTACGACCGCTCAGGCCTCATCGCCGAGACGCTCAACACGCTCGACTCCGCACTCCTCGAACAGATCTTGGTCACCATTATCGTGGTTGTCATCATGATCCTGCACCTACGCAGCAGCATCCTGATCTCCGCCATGCTGCCCCTTGCCGTGCTGATCACCTTCATCGCCATGAAGCTATTCAAGGTGGACGCCAACATCGTTGCTCTTTCTGGCATCGCTATTGCCATCGGCACGGTGGTTGACGTTGGCATCGTGCTCACAGAAAACATCATTAAACACCTGCAGCAAGCTCGGGAAAACAGCTCCAAGACAAGCTCAGCAGCCATTATCTACGAAGCTGTAACCGAGGTCTCTGGTGCCGTCACCACCTCTGTGATGACCACCATCGTTAGCTTCATTCCTGTCTTCACCATGGCCGGAGAGGCCGGCAGGCTTTATCGTCCCCTCGCTTCCACCATAGCCTTTGCCCTGATCGCCTCCATTATCGTCGCCCTGACCATCATCCCGCCGATCGCCCACCTCCTATTAGGGGTCTTTCCGAAATGGCTCGCCTCGGAAAAAAACAAAGCCTCGCAAGCGTCCGTTAAAATCCTCAGTCGCAAGGGTCTCATCACCGCACTTCTGGGTATCGGCGCGGGAATCGCATTCGGTTTCTCGATCGCTCTAGCTCTGGTGTTAGCTGCCCTCGCTCTCATCAATGCCTACCATG
Organism: uncultured Verrucomicrobiales bacterium; assembly: GCA_963933605.1. GTDB lineage: Bacteria > Verrucomicrobiota > Verrucomicrobiia > Verrucomicrobiales > Akkermansiaceae > Oceaniferula. Next base: position 32,268 of record CAWVVN010000001.1, on the reverse strand, counting down.
CAAAACTACCCCCTCACCTGCAAAAAATAGGCGGACTCAGCATCAACATCGTTACCGCTCTAATCGTTGGCTGGCTGTTGGCCAAACACTGGATGCCGCTTGGCCTTGACTCCGCCACCTTCACCAACTTCGTCTTTGTCATCATCATTCTCGGCGGCCTGCTACTCACGTTCAAGTTTGCCGAGCTCGCCTACACCCGTATCCTAAGCTGGATTCTTGATCACAAAATCATCTTTCTGAGTATACCCCTGATGATGCTCGCCGTGGCAGGGTGTATTTGGCTTGGCTTTGGACAACTCACTGCCGGCTTACCCGAGGGCATCAAAAACACCTCGCTCTATCAGGACATCGATCGGAAATTCCCCGGACTCGGCAAAGAATTCCGTCCAGCACTCGACGAAGGTTCGTTCCTTGTCATGCCCACGGTCAGCCCACACGCGTCGATCGATGAAGCCGCTGGTTCACTGCGAACGCTCGATGCCGCCATCGCCACCATCCCCGAGGTCTATCAGGTCGTCGGCAAAATTGGCCGTGCAGAATCCGCACTCGACCCCGCACCCATTTCCATGATCGAGACGATCGTCAATTACCGCTCCGAATTTCGCGCTGATAGCCAAGGGCGTGTGCTCACATTCAAAGTCGATGAGCAAGGAGACTACATCTACGATAACAAGGGCAAACTTGTTCCAGATAAAAAAGGAAAACCCTTCAGACAATGGCGTCCGCATATCAAGAGTGCCGATGACATCTGGCAGGAAATAAGCCATGTCATCCAAGTCCCTGGAGTTACTGGTGCACCCAAACTCCAGCCCATCGAAACCCGCCTCGTCATGCTACGCACTGGGATGCGCGCTCCCATGGGCATCAAAATCAAAGCCCCCACCCTGTTGGCCCTCGAGGACTTCGGCCTTCAACTTGAGCGTCTCATGCGCGAGAGCAATATCCCCGGACTCGACATCAACAGCATCAATGCGGACCGTATCGTCGGCAAACCCTACCTCGAAATCCACCCCGACCGCGAGGCCGCCAAACGCTACGGCCTGAATGTCATCGACATCCACAAAACCATCCAAACCGCAATCGGCGGCGAAATTGTCACCACCACCGTCGAAGGACGGGAACGCTACGGCGTCCAGGTCCGCTACGCTCGTGAAGCCCGTGACTCGATTGAAGCGATTAAAAAAATCCTCATCACCACCCGTGAAGGCGCACAAGTCCCGCTCGGGCAACTCGTCGACATCGAGTATGTGCGAGGTCCACAGGTCATCAAAAGCGAGGATACGTTCCTGACTGCTTACGTCACCTTTGGCTCTAACCCGGGATTCGCAGAAGTTGATGTGGTCGAGGATGTTCAGGCCTACCTCGAAGCACAGGAAAAGGCAGGCAAGCTCAAACGCAGCGGAGGCACTCGTTATGAATTCGCCGGCAACTATCAGTCGGCTCTCGAATTTGATCAAAACATGATGGTCATGATGCCGCTCGCCCTACTCGCCATCTTCTCGATCCTCTATCTGCAAAACCGCTCTGTGATCAACACCATCATTATTTTCAGCGGCATCGCCGTGGCCTTCTCAGGAGGTTTCCTGCTGCTCTGGCTCTACGCTCAGCCGGGCTTTATGAACATTGACGTCTTTGGTCACAACCTGCGCTCGATTTTCCAGATTCACCCGATCAACCTTTCCACCGCGGTATGGGTCGGCTTCATTGCCCTGTTTGGCATCGCCACCGACGACGGCGTGGTCATCTCCACCTATCTGCGCCAGCGCTTCAAAAAAGACCTTCCTCAGACCATCGGACAAATCAGGGCCACTACCATTCTCGCTGGCAAACGCCGCTGCCGACCATGCCTGATGACTTCTGCCACGACCATCTTGGCACTACTGCCAGTGCTGACCTCGACAGGACGCGGGGCTGACATCATGGGGCCGATGGCGGTTCCCATCTTTGGCGGTTCACTCGTTGTGCTGCTCAGTATGTTTGTCGTGCCGACATTCTTCTGTTTGTGGCAGGAAATAGCACGCCATAAAAAATAACACCACCGAGCAAGATTACGCCAGATTGGTAAACACCGCCTGGACGTCGTCATCCTCCTCCAGCTTGTCGATGAGCGTCTCCACTTCATCAATCTGAGCCTCGGTCAGTTCAACCGGACTATTGGCAATACGTTGCAGGTTCGCTTTAAAACCTTCAATGCCCATGTCTTCACAGGCCTTGGTCAGTTCCCCGAAGCTGGTGAACTCTCCATAAACGACAACTCGGTCATCTTGCAGATCCATTTCTTCTAAGCCGAAGTCGATGAGATTGAGCTCAAGCTCTTCAAGATCGAGGCTGTCTGTTTTTGCAAACTCGATCACTGCCTTGCGTGTAAACATGAAGTCGAGAGATCCGCTATTGACGACCTGCCCGCCGCCTTTGTTGAAGGCTGTTTTGACGTTCGCCACCGTGCGGGTGGTGTTATCCGTAGCGCACTCGACCCATAACAAAGCCCCATGAGGACCCTTACCCTCGTAGCTGACCTCATCGTAGTTGGCGGCATCAGCTGCAGTTGCGCGTTTGATGGCCTTATCGATGTTGTCTTTAGGCATGTTCTGAGCCTTGGCATTGTTCACCGCGGTCTTCAGTGCCGTATTGGAGTTAGGATCCGAACCACCAGCCTTAGCTGCCATAGTAATGATTTTTCCTAATTTAGGGTACAATCTGGACATCTCGCCCCAACGTTTTTCTTTCCCTGCTCGGCGTGCTTCAAAGGCTCTTCCCATAATGATTAAATAGTTTAATTAGTGGTTTTCGTGTAAGGTATCCGCCCCCCAAAGTAGATGGTTTCAGCCGCTGCTCAAGCTTTCTTCACGGTTGGCAAAAAATCACCCTTACTGAATCCAATCGCAGGCGTGATTTACCAATGGCTGCACTCAAGGTGTCATGCTGGCTGCGCAGAGCTGCAATCTCATCCTCACTGACATGGTCATTGATTTCACCGAGGGCAACCAAGCGATCAATTTCAGCCCCCAGTTTGCTACTGCATTCTGCGGACGCTTTTGCTACCACTGAGATGATATGCTCGGCTGCAATGTTCTGACACATCTCCAACATAGCGGGCAACATCACACGGCGGAATTTTTCCTGCCCCAGGAGTTGATGTAAATTGCCAACGCGCAGATGATCTGCGCTTAAAGGTTTTTCATGGCTGCGGTTATTGCTTTGATGGTCTACCTGCACTCGAATGGGTGTCGTGGGTAAAAAGCGGTCACTGTGCAAAGATACCGGAGCCACGCACTCCACCACAAAATAGGTCTCGAGCAGGATTCCTTTCTCGGGAGCTCCTTCCCAGACGCCGAATGATGCGTTGCCAGCCTCCGAGGTGAGCAGCAGCTCAAGTGCGGTGCGAGCCACTGGATGATCCCAACTCATAAAGGTGGCATCCTCTCGTGAAAGTGCCCGTGTTCGATCAAAGGTCACATTAAGCCCATCATCTGGAAGTGCCGGGAAAGAGTCTGTGATCAAATGACCGGGAAGCAGCAGATAAGAACGATCTATCAGCTCATCGATATGAAGACCAAAATGATCCCACAATCGCACCAAAAAGGCCTCTGATGACCTGTCGGCATCCATGGCATTCATCTCATCAATGAGATCAGCCACCAGCTCTGGCCTGCTTGAGTTCAGCTCTAGAAGCCTATCATAGCCGCGTTTTAATCTTTCAGAAACCCGTGCACGACAATCTTTGGAAGCATCAATCAATGCCTGCAATGTCTGTTCATCCATGCCCTCATGGGCTGGTTTCCCACCGAGCTCGCGCACGATTTCACTCGAGCCATGCAAGCTGTGTTCAAAGGCCCCCAGGCCCTCGTGATACCAACGGGCCAAAACCTCACCGTGTGTCCCCTTCACATAGGGCACGTGAATATTAATCGTCTGTTGCTGGCCAATCCTGTCTAGACGACCGATGCGCTGTTCCAAAAGCTCTGGATCGTCAGGTAAATCAAACAACACCAAGTGATGTGCAAATTGGAAGTTGCGACCCTCACTGCCTATCTCGGAGCAAACCAGAAGGCGGGCTCCCTCTTCCTCAGAAAAGTATGCGGCGGAGCGATCACGCTGCAGCAAGGTCATGCCTTCGTGGAAAAAACCACAATTGATATTGATGATGCTTTGAAGTTTTTCGAGGATTTCTTCAGCGAGTTCCCGGGTCCGACAAATCAGCAACACCTTCGCCTCACCCAGCTCTTGGAGTAGCTTTACCAACCAGATCATTTTTTCCGCCTCTGTATCCAATGATACCAGTGAGGCTTTTCTATCTGGGAAACCCGTCAAGGCCTGCCGTGTATTGCGAAGCATGACCCGCCCCGTGCCAAAGGTATCAAGCAGCTCACGGATCAACAACTCACGTGCGGACTCGTCACCACCATCCAGGGCAAGGCAATGACCATGGATGCGCTCAGATTGTGAGGCAAATAAAGCACGGTCCTCTGAGCTTAGAGTAGAACCTTCCACCAACCTGCCTACTGCATCCGCTACTTCTTCGTAGTGATTCGCCTCCTGCTGAAAGGTCTCAATATCCACATAGCGCTCTGGATCGAGTAAACGTAAGCGGGCAAAATGTCCATCTGGACCAAGCTGGCGCGGTGTCGCCGTGAGCAGTAACAAACCCTCAGTTTGCCGCGCTAAGGATTCCACAACTTGATAGGCTACGCTGGGAGCATCTGTATTCCACTCCAAGTGATGTGCCTCATCGACAATAAGCATATCCCAACCGGCTGCCACAGCCTGATGGGCGCGTTGAGCGTCACTGGCCAAAAAATCAACACTGCACAAAACAAGCTGACTGTCTAAAAAAGGATTCTCTTCACCCTCGCCGCCCTGTTCGATGGCCACGCACCTCGACTCATCAAATAGACTGAAAAGCATATTAAACCGTCTCAGCAGCTCCACAAACCACTGATGCAGCAGAGGCTCAGGCACTAAGATCAGCACACGGTCGGCCCGGCCGGTCAAATGCAACCGATGCATAATCAGACAGGCCTCGATCGTCTTACCAAGGCCAACCTCGTCCGCTAATAACACACGCGGAGCAAGCCGTGATGTCACCTCATCTGCGATATAAAGCTGATGAGGGATCAAATCCATTCGGGCACCTGCAAAACCACGCGCTGGCGACTTCATCACCTCGCATTGACGCTGCAAAGCCTCGACCCTTAGATCATAGGTGTGCAGAGCATCCACATGGCCTCCAAGCAAACGGTCCTCGGGTTTATTAAAGCTCATCGTGTCAGATAAGCCTGACTCCTCAACCTCACGATCTCCGCAGAGATAGACCAATAAACCGTCACGTTCCAGCACCTCATCGACTTCGACCACATCACCCTCATGGGTCTCGAGTATCTCCCCCACCTTCAGTGCCACCCTGCGAAGCGGCGCACTATCCAAAGCATATTGCCGGCGCTCATTGGCAGCTGGAAACATCACCTCAACACGCTTGAACTCGACCTTAAGCATGATCCCGACACCTAATTCAGGTTCGGTTTCACTAATCCATCTTTGGCCAGGTTTTATTTGAGAGCGCAGAGACATCGGTCGAGGCGGCGCAGACTACATCTCCATGCCGATCCTGCAAGCTATTCATATGCCGTTTGCCGTATCCACATCATGGACTCATCATACTCTTGCATGCAGCTGTATGGCACTTGTATTGGCAAAAAGCATGACAAGACGCCATCCCTACGTATAGTGCCGCGCATGTCCGATTCCATCGTCAGCGCCAGTGAACTCTGCGTCAGCTACAGCTCACACACCGTACTCGATGGCGCCACTCTCGCCATCCAAAAAGGTGACCGTATCGGCCTGGTAGGCAGGAACGGCTGTGGCAAATCCACCTTCCTGAAAATCCTTGCGGGTGAAGCCGTAGGTGACAGCGGTGAGGTGAACTGCAAACGAGGACTCGTCACCGGCTACCTGCCGCAAAATTTCGAACTCAATGATGAGGCTAACGTCTATGATAACGTGCTAGCCGGCGCTCAGTACACCCTCGACCTGATCAACGAATACGAAACCATCCCAGCCGATAGCGACCGCAGTGCTGAGGTGCTTGATGAAATCACTCACCTCGAGGGATGGGACCTCGAACACCGGGCAACCACCCTGCTTTCCCACCTGCACGCACCTGATGCCGCGCGCATCGTAGGAACTCTATCCGGTGGCGAAAAACGGCGTGTCTCACTCTGCCGGGCGCTGCTCGCAAAACCTGATTTCCTGATTCTCGACGAACCGACCAACCACCTCGACACCGAGTCCATCGAGTGGTTGGAAAAATTTCTCGCCCGTTACACTGGCACCTGCCTCTTTGTTACCCACGACCGCTATTTCCTCGATCGTATCGCCACGCGTATCGTGGAAATCCGACAGGGAAAGTGTGACAGCTACCAAGGCAATTATACCGATTACCTGCTCTCAAGGGCTGAACGTGACATGGCCGATGCCAGGAATGAACACAAACGCCAGCGCTTCCTGAGTCGTGAACTCGAATGGGTGCGGCGAGGCCCGAAGGCCAGGTCGACCAAGGCAAAGGACCGCATGGATCGCTATTTTGAAGTTGCTGACCAGAATGCTCCCGAGCAAGAACTCGACGTCGATCTCATCATCCCCGCCCCCCCCAAGCTAGGCAACAAAGTCATTGAGATCGAGGATGTCGGCATGGCTTACGATGACGGACCATGGCTGTTTTCTAATGTCAGCCTAAAAATCGAGGGCGGTCAACGGCTCGGTATTGTTGGCCGCAACGGCATGGGTAAGTCCACTCTGCTCAATATCATGCTCGGCCAACTCGATCCCCTGCAGGGCAAGGTCGATATTGGAATGAAGACCGACATCAACTTCATCGATCAAAATCGGCTGCTACTCGATGACGACAAATCGGTTTTCGAAGAAGTCGGCGAAGGTCAGGAAAATGTGCAACTCGGCAAGGAAATCATCGGCCTGCGTGCCTACTTGAGACGTTTCCTGTTCACCGAAGAACGGATTAATACCAAAATCGGACTACTCAGTGGTGGCGAGCGCAGCCGCGTGATGCTCGCGAAAATCCTCAAAAAGGGCGGTAATGTTATCGTATTGGACGAGCCCACCAACGATCTCGACCTCAATACACTCAGACTACTCGAAGAAGCCCTGTTCGCATTCAAAGGCAGTGTTATTGTCGTCAGCCATGACCGCTATTTCCTCAACCGCGTGTGCACAGATATTCTGGCCTTCGAGGGTGACGGTGTCGTCGACTACCAGGTGGGCAACTACGATTACTACTTAGAAAAAAAAGCCGCCCGTGCCGCCACCAGCAAGCTCTATAAAGCTAGCCCCGCAAACAAGAAGGCAGAGCGTAAAGAACGCCCACGCAAACTTAAGTGGGCTGAGGCGAAGGAGCTCGAAACCATTGAAGAAGAAATCCTCGCCGCCGAACAAACCCTCGCCCAGCTAGAGGCCCAATTCAACGCTCCGGACCTGTACGAAAAACATGGTGACAACTGGCAAGCCCTAGAAACTGAGCTCAACGAAGCCAAGGCGAAGGTTCCCAAGCTCTACAGCCGCTGGGAAGAACTTGAGGCCATCAAAAGTGCCTCCGAAGCACCCTAGTTCATTGGCTCCCTAGTTATTAGCAAATTAAGCCCCACCCTTATATAATCAACTCATGGAAACTCGCGTCCACCTGCCCGATATGGAGCCCCCTGCAAGTATTACCGAAGTGATCCTTGCACTCCGCAGCAAGAAGCTCGAGCCCAAGCACGAGAAAAAAGACTGGGGTGACTGGATTACTTTCCCCGGCATGCAAACGGTCATCAGCATTGAATCCATGCGCGGCTTGGCCAGCTCTGCCACCGTCGAGCATGCCGAGGATGATGGCGATGACATCAACATGCAGATCCTCTCTGCCTTCGGCAAACTTGGCTGGATGGGATCTGACGAAGAAGGCGAATTCAGATTAGACTGATTTACTCAGCATCTGAATCCATCCAGTGCCCCCAAAACAGACAAACTCTACTCGCTATCTCCTTGCCAAAGCTGCCGCCCTCAACAACCCTTCGAGCATGAGAATCATTTCCCCAAAAGATGCTGTTTTCCAAAAAATCGAATCGGCTCTCGGTGAACACAAAGACGACACCCAGCTTGAAGTAATCGCGGGCATCGACTGTGATGAGGAAGACATGAGCAACCAACGTGAACTCGGTGATGAGGACCCCATTGCCACCATCGAGCTGATCGTTCAATGGCTACCAGATACAGGCGAGGGCATTCTCGATTGGTTTTACGTGCGTCACTCAGGCATCGATAAAGATCCTCCAGAAGTAGAGCATGGCGGCCCCCTCCTCGGCTTCAACAGCGAAGGCGAAGAACCCGATCTGGATTTACTGATACACGATTCCGTAGCTGCCCTGAACGAGTCCGTAGGCTGGGCCGAGTTTGAGCTAGAAGAAGATGTCTAATCAAGACCACTGGGATCTGGTGGTCATCGGCGGTGGTGCCGCCGGCTTTTTTGCCGCAATCACCTGTGCTGAAGCAGCACCTGGAGCAGCTGTGCTGATCCTTGAAAAAACAGCCCATACGCTTGGCAAGGTCAAGATCTCTGGCGGCGGTCGCTGCAATGTCACCCATGCCTGCTTTGAGGCCAAAGCCCTGACAGAACATTACCCCCGAGGCGGCAAATCATTGATCGGCCCCTTTCACCGCTGGGGAGCTCAGGATACCGTCAACTGGTTCCAAGAGCGTGGTGTTGAGCTCAAGACCGAAGCCGATGGCAGAATGTTTCCCACCACAGACAGCTCCCAGACCATCATCGACTGCCTTCAGAGTTCCGCTCAAAGAGCGGGCGTTATCCTCAAAACATCAACCGCTGTAGTTTCGGTTACCGCTGACGAGGCTGATGACCTTCAAAAGGCTAGTGGCGACAGCGTTTTTACCGTCACGACCGATGCGGGAGAAAAGCATAAGACCCGATCCCTCCTTCTTGCCACCGGAGGAACCCGTCTTGCTTCTGGAGCACGTTTAAGCGAGTCCCTCGGTCATGAGCTAGTGCCTAATGTCCCCTCCCTCTTTGCCTTCAATATTGATGATGATCGTCTTGAATCCCTCGCTGGGGTATCCGTTGCCAATGCCTCGGTGTCACTTATGGGCATCAAGTTACAGGCCAAGGGCCCTTTGCTGATTACTCATCATGGCCTTAGTGGACCCGGTATTCTCAAGCTCTCGGCTTGGGGTGCGCGTCACCTGCACCAGCTTAATTATCAATTCACAGTCAGCATCAACTGGTTACCGGATGTCAATGTTGCGGAAACCCTCAATCAAGAACGTAGCCATCATGGCAAGCGCAAGGTATGCGGCAGAGCACCTTTTGAGCATTTTCCCAAGCGCCTCTGGAAGCGCCTCTGCATGGCCTCTGGCATAGCTGATGACTGCATCTGGTCACAACTCAGCAAGGAGAATATTCGACGCCTCAGTCAAGAGCTGATCGGCGGTCAGTTTGAGGTTTCAGGAAAAAGCATCAACAAAGACGAGTTTGTTACCTGCGGCGGAGTAAAACTCAATGACGTCAATATGACGACCCTGCAAAGCAAAATAACCGCTGGCCTCTACTTTGCCGGTGAAGTTCTCGATATTGATGGCATTACTGGCGGCTTCAACTTCCAAAATGCCTGGACAACAGGGCATCTCGCCGGCACCGCAGCCGCAGGAAAAACGCAGTGCTCGCATTAGCATCAACCAGCTAGCTTGACCTCTGGATTTTCCCGTTTGCATCCAGTAGAAATACTGCCTATGTTAACATGTTGATTATGTATTACCCGTACATTTGCGGGTAAGCGATTTTCGCTTCAACCTAAACCAACAACAATAAACATGAAAACTATTCAAAAACTAATGGCACTCGGTGCCCTAGCAGCGCTTCCCATTGGCACTGTAGCAGCAGTAGAGCTGCCCACTAACACACCTCATGAAGTCAAAGCCGAAGATGAGGAAACAAAAACGGTAAATCTTGAAATCACCGGCATGACCTGAGGCGTGGTTTGCGTTAACAAAGTGCGGTCCGCACTTGAAGGGGTTGAAGGAGTTTCAAAAGCCGCAGTAAGCATGCCTGACTCAGCGGTAGTCACCGCCAAAGGCAGTGTTTCTGATAAGGACTTGGTCAAAGCAGTCAAAGATGCTGGCTTCGGCGCCTCGGTCGCCAAGTAGTTATTGGTCATCATCAACAAATAGAAAGGCACGGCACTCGCCGTGCCTTTTTTGTGCGCTGCAACTCGCAGCTTAACTACTGTAAAAATGATGAAACCCGTGGATCACATAAATCGGCTACAACAAGATCCGCACCAAAACCTTTAAGCTCCGCTACCGAAAATCGCCCGGTTGCGACCGCCAGAGTTGCGGCTCCCATCGCCTGACCACAGGCAATATCTTTAGGGGTATCTCCAATCACCACAGACTGCTCCGCTTGAAAATCAATTCCATGCTTGGAACGAGCACGCTCAAGCGCAACTGGCCCTAGCTGATTTCTATCGTGATGGTCATCACCATAGGCACCAACCTCGATCGAGAAATATCCATCGAGGCCATAGTGGTCGATTTTCGCCTTGGCCCCATGTGCAATATTGCCAGTCAGCAATCCTAAAACGGCATCAGAGTCGGCAATATCATCCAGAAGCGAAGTAACCCCTGGGAGTACTTTCCCCGCAAACGATGCCAGGTTGGGTGAGAGCTTTTGTAAATAAACTCGGTAGAATTCCTCGAGCTCTATGTCGCTCTCAAAATGCTCAAGCATGCCACGCACAATTCCCCAGTCCGTGCTTCCCGCCAAGTCAAGCTCGGGGCCTTCCGCGCCAAACAGCTCGCAAGCTGTCTGCTTTAATGCCGCCATCCCTGCACCTCCTGTATCAACCAGAGTGCAATCGATATCAAAAAGGAGGAGACGCGACACTGTGTCAGCAACTAAGTCTTAACGGGGGATGATCAGACTACTCCTCACCTGCGGGTGTGCCAGAGTCATCTTCATCGAACTCGACATTCTCATCACCCTCATCATCAGGATCAACAAGATTGCCGTGGCTGAGGTAGAACTTACGCTTACGCTGCTCTTTGGGCAGTGGTGAAAGCATCATGTTAACCGCACGTCCAGCAAGGCGAGCCTGCTGATCGACATTGGCTATTTCTTTGAGATCTAGCGCCACTTTTTGCAGCACCTCAAATCCGATTTCACGGTGAGCATTTTCACGACCACGAAACTGAAGCCGAACGCGAACCTTATTGCCCTCATCGAGAAATTGCTCAGCGCGAGCAAGCTTGATATTGTAGTCGTGTGTATCCGTACCGACGCGGAGCTTAATCTCCTTGATCTTATTGACGGTTTTAGGCGACTTCTTTTTCAGCTTTGCCTGTTCGTATTTGTATTTTCCGTAGTTACAAACACGACACACTGGCGGGCTAGCGTTTGGGGCAACCTCCACAAGATCCATACCGACGGCTTTCGCCTTTTCCACGGCTTCACGCGAACTCATTACTCCGAGTTGCTGATCTTCATATACAACACGCACTTTGGGTGCACGGATACGTTCGTTGACACGTGTCATGTCACGACGTGGACGGAATGGTTTTTTCTTAGACTTAGCTATGGTGTTCTCCTTTGGTTGGTTAGGAATTTTAGTATGGGGTGGCAGCACCGTAATGATACTTGCCGAGACTCACGTCATTGGAACGTGTGGTAGTCAAAAATATGCCAGAAAAATAATCCATGCGTCAGGGCAATCAACGTATAACCAATCTCGTCGTCATACTAGAGTGACCGACTGGCAATTTCCGTTTGGATGTTTGAAACAAATTCATTAAGTGGCATGGCACCCAGATCATCCCGATCCCGGTGCCTCACAGAGACGGTGCCGCTTTCAGCTTCCCGCGCTCCGATGACCAGCATATAAGGCACACGATCCAATCTGGCAAGGCGAATCTTGGCACCAACCTTGTCAGCATTGCGATCACAGGAAACCCTAACTCCAACATCGGCCAGCAATTTGACCGCTTCATCAGCTGCCTCATTGAATTTCTCAGAGATCGGCAATACACGCACCTGCTCAGGGGAGAGCCAGGTTGGGAACTTTCCTTCGAAATGCTCAATGAGAAGACCAACAAACCTCTCCAACGAACCAAACGGAGCTCGGTGGATCATCACGGGACGGTGCGGTTTGTTGTCAGACCCAATATAAGTCAGGTCAAAACGCTCGGGTAGGTTGTAGTCGACTTGAACCGTGCCCAGTTGCCAGTCACGGCCGATGACATCCTTGACCACAAAGTCGATTTTCGGCCCGTAAAACGCGGCCTCGCCTTCTTCCTCGATGTAATCTACCCCCAGTGTTTGCACCGCCTCACGCAGGGCAGCCTCGGCCTTGTCCCAGTTGGCCGCATCACCTACGTATTTATCACTATCAGGATCACGCAGAGAGAGACGCACACTGTAATCTTCCATACCAAGCGTCTGCAGCACAGTTTTCACCAAACCCAGACACTCCTGCACTTCCTCCGCCACCTGGTCCGGTGTGCAGAATAGATGGGCGTCGTCCTGAGTGAATCCACGCACGCGGGTCATGCCACCCAGCTCGCCGCTCTGCTCCCAGCGGTAGACCGTGCCAAATTCGGCAAGTCTCACAGGAAGGTCGCGATAGCTGTGATGGTCACTGGCAAAAATCTTGATATGGTGCGGGCAGTTCATCGGACGTAGCATATAGCCCTCGATCGTGCCTGTATTGAGGCCGTTGGTCAGCGTCGCACACGTTGCTCCTTCGTCAGAAAGTTTAGCCAACGCATCACGCTCAGGAATGGCAGCAAACTGACTATCCTGATAGTAAGGGAAATGGCCACTGGTGCGGTAAAGGTCAAGTTTGCCAATGTGCGGGGTAAATACTTGGGAGTAACCCTGCTTGTCGAGTTGCTCGGTGATAAAGTCCTGGAGTGCACGACGCAGTAGCCCACCCTTCGGCTTCCAGAGAATCAGTCCCTGGCCAACGGCTTCATCGATGTGGAAAATGCCGAGCTCCTTACCGAGCTTGCGATGGTCACGCTTTTTCGCCTCTTCAAGCTTCTCCAAATGCTCGGTGAGCATCGTCTTATTCTTGAAACAGGTGCCGTAAATCCGCTGCAGCTGAGGGCGCGTGTTGTCTCCCTTATAAAAGGCACTTGCCACACTCATCACCTTGAAGGCCTTACAGTTGCCTGTGCGTCCAACGTGCGGACCGGCACAGAGATCCCAAAACTCACCATTCTTGAAAATGGAAATCTCCTCATCCTCAGGAATGTCGTTGAGCAAATCAATCTTGAACTGGCTCACAGCGTCACGCTCAGAGAGACCTCCCAGTCGACCACTCTTTGCCATCGCCATTGCCTCGTCACGAGAAACGATCATCTTTTCAAAAGTCTGGTTCTCCTTCACCACCTTCTTCATTTCCACCTCAATTTTCTCAAAGTCATCCGGTGTAATCGAGTGATCGAGATCGATGTCATAATAAAAACCACTCTCGACCGGAGGACCGCCTGCTAACTGCGCATTCGGCCAGATATTGAGCACCGCGGTAGCAAGCACATGCGCACACGAGTGCCTAAGGCGTTCTAGGTCGGACATTTGGTGACGCTGCTCGAGCGTCTTGCGTTCTTTTTCATCGGCCATGACGAGAGTGAAAAAGCCACTACTAGCAAGGATTTGCAACCTTTTTCAGCCAAGTGACACCGGTATTTCAGAGTCAACTGAGCCTAAGGAGTTCATTTTCTTCAACCCCAATAAGTGGATTATCCACCCACAACATGGAGAAATCAGCAACCAACCCGCAACCAAAACGCCAGCCCGGAAGGACATTTTCATGCTGGCCATCAAACAAGAAATAACGGGATCCCTCTCATTCATTACTGACAACATGCAAACCCTCAAGAGGGCCCAATATAATGGTGATTAAGGCACCCGTGGAAACTTAGAAAAATCAGGGTCACGTTTTTCGAGAAACGCATTTTTGCCCTCCTTACCCTCCTCGCTCATGTAGTAGAGCATCGTTGCGTTGCCTGCGAGATCGAGCAATCCCATTTGGCCATCACAATCGGCATTGAGAGCTGCTTTCAAGCAGCGCAGGGCCAAGGGTGAGTGCTGCAGCATTTCACGACACCACTGGATGGTTTCGGTTTCTAAATCGGCAAGTGGCACCACGGTATTGACCAGCCCCATATCGAGCGCCTGTTGGGCATCATACTGCCGGCAAAGAAACCAGATCTCACGCGCTTTTTTCTGCCCGACAATACGGGCGAGATAACTAGAACCCAAACCACCATCAAAGGATCCCACTTTCGGACCGGTCTGACCAAAGATCGCATTATCAGCAGCAATAGTCAGATCACAAACAACCTGCAAGACCTGGCCACCGCCGATCGCATATCCTGCGACCATCGCCACCACGGGCTTGGGTAAATTACGAATCTTGCGCTGCACATCGAGAATGTTCAGCCGCGGCACGCCATCGCCACCAATATAGCCGGCATGACCTCTGACCTTCTGATCCCCTCCTGAACAAAACGCCTTGTCCCCAGCACCTGTGAGAATAATCGCGCCGACCCCAGGGTCCTCATGGGCAAGATCGAGAGACGTGAGCAATTCTTTTGTTGTCTCAGGCCGGAAGGCATTCCTGACTTCGGGGCGGTTGATGGTGATCTTGGCGATCTGCCCGTCCTCGCTTTTTTCATACAATACGTCTTCAAAGTCGTGCGCTGATTTCCACATGGCAGAAGTCTTAGGTCTTACATTTTAAGTTTCAAGTGCATTGCCAAGAAATTCTGCACATGCGCGTTGAAAGGCATCCGGCTGCTCCCATGGCACACGGTGACCACATTCGGGTATAACCTGGTGCTTGCCATGCAATAATTGGGGCACAGCCAGCTTTGCCAATTGGGTGAATTTAGCATCACGCTCACCCGTCAGCCAGAGAGTAGGACACGTGATTTTAGCAAGGTCAGCAGTAAGATCATCCTGAGTGCCCAGCGACCAGTCAACAAACGACCTGGCCACAGAGACACGGCGCTCTTTGAGTTTGATGCGATCTGGCATCTCCAACTCGCCACCCAGCACACCTTGCGCATTCCATTTCGCTAAGAAATCCGCCCAATCGCTCTTTAAGGCCAGTGCTGACCACTCAGCATCTTTTTCGCGCCGTTGCACCCTATCGCTTTCACTCTTGAGGCCAGGATGAGCAGAAATAATAACCGCAGATTTCCAGAGCCCCGGCTGATTTAACATGGCGTGCAAGGCAAGCCGACCCCCCATCGAATAACCAATCAATGTCGGCTCTGGGTCAACCCGCTTGATCTCCTCGGCAAGCGCCCGGCCACATTCATCAAGCGACATCGGACAACAGTCCAGAAATCGCCATAAGTCCAGACGGCGCACCCCGCCAAGGTGAGCTGGCATGGCAGCGGCGAATTCACGCCAGTCTGCCGCCATACCGACGGCTCCGTGCAGAGCCCAAATCATAGCATTTTAGTGACTCGTTAGAGCGACTTCAGGCAAGCCTGAATCGCCTCGAAGTCGGGAAGATCTCCCGGGCTATCATTCACTTCGGCATATCGAACGACACCCTCTTGATCGACCACAAATGCGGAACGCTTAGGAACACCACCCATGATCAGATTTTTCTCAGGGAGGAAGGACTCATAAGCAACTCCATACGCTTCGGCAGCGGTGTGCTCGTAGTCGCTTAGCAGAGTGATTCCTATACCTTCTTTTTCAGCCCATGCGGCTTGCGCAAACGGGTTATCTCCTGAAATGCCGACCACCTGCGCATTCAAATCATTGTAGACTGAAAGTTCACTAGTGATTGAGCAAAACTCTTGCGTGCAAACGCCCGTGAATGCCATCGGCACAAACAAGAGGACGGTAGTCGACTTAGCAACAAGGTCTGAAAGTTGAACTGTTTGCGGGCCCTCCTCAGTGAGGGTAACGAGATTGAATTGGGGAGCTTTGTCTCCTACTTGAATGTTCATAATGATACGTATGTTAGATGTGGGATGGATATTGGATGAGTATTGAATAGGTAGTGGTTATGATAACCGGCGAGCAATGACGAGAGCACAGCGCAAACCAGTGATAACCGTGGTGAGGATCAATCAAATCAATACACAGGTCGAGCATCTTTTACCTCATCGCCCCTCTTCTAAATTGAAGTAGTCATAGGGGCCAAAACTCTTCGAGCTAAGCACCATCCTGCCAAGGCACCACCAAGGTGACAGGCATGGCTAATTTCAAAGAGAGCCGCTCCGCCCCAAGCGACCATCTGCTCACCAAGCAATGATAACACGGGCAAGCCGAAACCAGGATGCATCAACCACAATAACGCCTCCCCGATGACGATGCCAAGCCCAAGGTTCTTGCCGCTTACTGGCATAAATCGCAAGCGCGTGTGAGGTGAGAGCGTAGCCAAAGCCAGCAACAAGGCGAAGCACGCGCCAGAAATACCCACCAGATAACTTTCACCATATCCAGTCACCGGTAGTAAGCCTGATAGCAAATGCAATAAACCCCCTACTAATACGCCAGCCGCAATGATCTCCAGAGATTTTCGCTGCCCCAGCATTTGCACTACCCTGCCGCCCGCGAACCATAGAATGAAGAGATTGATGACAAGGTGAAACCAGTCGCCGTGCAGCAAGGCATAGCTCAGCAGCTGCCACACTTTCCCATGGGTAATACCACTCCATGATAGCCCAAAGTTTTCATAGTACCAAAATACCTCAGGCAATCCGCCCGCAAACATCAACACCAAGTGGAGCGAAAGCAGAACCAGCACCAAAGCCGTGATGACATTCCATTGGGAAAACGCTATCTTTTTACAAAACGCTAGCTTTTTACAAAACGCTAGCGTTTTACAATGTGATATCCTTTTACGATGTCTGCGAGGAGGCATTGATTACAAAATAACCTCGCGAGACTTAAAGACACGAAAATTCCGCCTGAGTCCAATCAACTTAAAAAGCTCTGCTGTGGCCTGTGCAGGCAGCTTAGCCACCCAAATACCGCCTATCTTGCCCGCCTCAGATCTTGCGCTTTCTATCTCGCCCTAGGCTCAGCCTTTACCCGAGAATCTGCACCGGCACTAGTCACAAAGGGCCCACCTTCCATAGGCGCTACTCCTGTGCTAGCCACATCGGGCATCTCGCTTGGTTTGCCCGCTAAAGGGAATTCCTTGCGCAACGGAAAGTAAGGATAGCCCTCCCACATGAGGATACGACGCAAGTCAGGATGACCTGCGAACTTAATGCCCATCATATCATAGATCTCGCGCTCATGCCAATCGGCGGTAGCCCATATATCACTGACGGTTGGCACCTCTACGGCATCTGCCACAGCGGCTTTGACACGTAAATGCACAGAGTCGTTGAGCGTCGCAAGCTCATAAACCATCTCAAAACGGGGCTCGCTTCCCATATTGTCGACACTTGAGATATCGATAAGAAAATTCAGACCGAGCTCTTTAAAGCAGAACTCCATCACCGACCTCAGGTCATCGAGAGCGACGGTTACGGTGTGTTCAGCACGAAACTCATGGGACGTGGAAGACGGGAATTTTTCCAGAACTTGTTGGGCTACTTCTTGGGCATTCATCGACTTTAAAAATTATTTGGCAACAGAAGGATCGGCTTTCAGGTCACGAACGGATTCTTCCCCGTCAATTTTACGCTGCAGCTTCATCAGACCTTCAATGAGAGCTTCGGGCCGCGGCGGACAACCTGAGATATAGACATCTACGGGCAGCAGCTGATCGATGCCTTGAAGCACTGCGTAGCTGCGATACATGCCACCACTGGATGCACAAGCCCCCATGGCAATACACCACTTAGGGTCAGGCATCTGGTCCCAAACACGTTTGACGGCAAGGGCCATTTTGTAAGTGACCGTTCCTGCCACAATCATGACATCACTCTGACGTGGTGAAAAGCGCATCACTTCAGAGCCGAAACGGGAAATATCAAAGCGTGAAGAGGCAGTCGCCATGAGCTCAATCGCACAGCATGCAAGCCCCATGGGCATCGGCCACAAGGAATTTTTCCTCATCCAGTTAATGGCTGCATCCACTCGAGTGAATACGATGTTTCCTTCCACCTTCGAGTCATAAGCTGCATGAGCAAGAGCCATGCGGGCTGCCTCGGGGGAGTCTTGTCCAAGGATGGGGTCTGCAACTTGATCCTTTACGTCAACTGGGGGTATAATGTGAGCGGGTGTTGTCATGGTAGTTATTACTAAATGAGTAGATAGTGACCTGCGGGCACACCCTAGCTTGAGAAAAGATCATCACAAGCCCATTTTGCAGGCAATTTTTGATGTGCTCCTGTTGCCATACTGACCGCGACGGCATCGCCCAAACACGATAATTATCGACACGGCGGCGGCGTTGCAACCTTTGATAAAAGCTTATTTTTTTGAACTTTACGCTTACTTAGCAAGCTTCTCTTGTCTATAAATCATGGACTGATTTAAATGGATCTACCGTCTTTACAATCTCACCGGCGATTTGCGCCTTGGAAGATCGCCCACATCCTGCAGGTAAGCCTACTTGCATTTTGCGCGCTGTCCCCCACCCCCTGTGCCTCAGCAGAGGAATCTGTCGTGCAGAAAGAGCTTAACCGCAGAGTCGAAAACGCCGGCAAAGCCTACGATCTTCTGGCTAGTGGTGACATGGCATACCAAAAAGCGGATTACGGCACAGCTGCCGAGAATTATGCTCAGGCGTTCTCCCTGCTCCCGGGAGGCTCACTCAGCCAGGAACTCCGCTCAGCTGCTGCCGAGCGTTATGCCAAAGCCACGACAGAGCATTGCCGAGGCCTTGCCAAAAATGGCAGATACGATGAGGCGCGCGATCTTCTGGATAAGGTGCTCAAACCTGAAATATCCCCCGCCCATGAGGGGGCGCTCAAACTCAGACGACAAATCGACGATCCCATTCGATACAACCCAGCCCTCACCCAGGATCACGTTGATGATGTCGTCGAGGTCCGCCGCTTATTAAGCCAGGCAGAGGCACAGCATCAAATCGGGCAGTATGATCCCGCCCACCTAACTTACCAATCACTGCTTCGCATCGATCCATTTAATAAAGCCGCTCGGCGAGGCATGGAACGCATTAGTGTCATCAAATCTGACTATTATCGAGCCGCCAGAGACCAGGCTAGGGCAACGATGCTGGCTGAAGTGGATAAAAATTGGGAACTCTACGTGCCAGCCGCCGAAAGCGTCCCTCCAACCATTTCCCTCGATGAATCATCCGTGTCCACTACCGACCTAAGGAATAAACTCGCTGGCATCATTGTCGATAACACTGATATGGAAAACCAAAGTCTTCAAGAGGCACTCGACTTTGTGAGGTTACAAAGCCGAAAAGGAGATGCCCCAGACCCATCAGGCAACCAGGCCGGCATCAATATATTACTCAACCTCGGTGACCCATCATCCGATGCCGCCCAAGCTATTTCACGCAATCGTGTCAACATCAACGCTCAGAACCTTCCGCTCTCCAAACTTCTTGATTATATCACCGAGCAAACACGAAGCCAATGGAGGGTCGATGGTGTCAGCGTTCTTGTAGGCCCCATCGGCTCACTGAATGAAGGCCTTGTTTTTCGAACCTTCCGTGTACCACCGAATTTTCTTCAGGCTGCGACGGCCAGCAGTGATCAACTCAGCGACGATCCCTTTGGCGACGACGACGGCCAAGAGGGCAAATTGCCAGCGCGCGCGAACATCACTGATTTCATGAAACAAAACGGCATCAGCTTTCCTGAAGGTGCCTCGGCATCATATTCCGCTTCAGACAACACCCTGATGGTTCGCAACAGCCCTCAAAATATTGATCTTGTGGATCAACTCGTCTCTATCGTCACCAACGAGGAGCCTGTGATGGTCATCATCAGAACCTCCATCATTCGCGTTAGTGAGGAAAAGGTCAAAGAACTCGGCTTTGATTGGGCCATTACGCCTCTGGACCTAAGCGGCGGCCTCATTCTCGGCGGCGGCAGCGTTGGCAACGGCGGCCCGTTAACTGCTCTCGGCGGCAATCCCATCACATCCGGCAATAGGAGCGGCAACAGCGCCATTGTTCCAGATGCCATTACTAGCTTCATTAACGACACGGCAGGCATCTCGTCCGACAGCACGCAACGGGCACCGGGCATCCTCAGTGTTTCAGCAATTACTAACGGCATGGTCATTAACATGATGATGCGCGGCCTCGATCAAAGCAAAGCTGCAGACATCATGGTCAAGCCGTCTACGATCACACGCAGCGGCGAACGTTCCAAAATAGAGATCATCCGTGAATTCATCTATCCTACAGAGTATGAGCCACCCGAGCTACCGCAGTCTGTTGGAACTACAGGTACAGGCTCTGGCGATGAGGCTGGAAGCTCGGTGCAGATTTTCCCTGTCACGCCGGCAACCCCTACAGGATTTGAAACACGAGACACTGGCATTACATTGGAGGTTGAACCCGTTGTCGGCCCCAACAAAAAATACATCGAGCTCTCTCTACGTCCAGAATTAGTCGAGTTTGAGGGTTTTGTGAATTTCGGATCACCCATTGCCACTCTTACCGCTGGGGGCTTAGGCAGCACTGAAAGCATAGAAATAACGAAGAACAACATTCTGATGCCTATTTTCAAAGTCATACGCATGCCGAATGCAGCGCTGACGATTCAGGACGGAGCAACCGTGGTTCTTGGAGGTCTGATTACGAGTAAAAAAATCAAGATTGAGGATAAAACCCCCATTCTTGGAGATATTCCTTTTGCTGGCAGACTTTTCCGCTCCGAAGCCAGCCAAACTATCCGAGAAGCGATCATCATCACCGTGAATGCCGAACTTGTTGATCCCACTGGCCAACCTTGGAGAAATCGCTAGCCAATAGGGCATTCAAACATAGGGCATTTAAAGAATCCCGGAAACTCATTCACGCCAAAACCAGTAAAACTATTGAAGTTATATGGAACCTAAAACCGATAGATCCGGCAACGACCACGACCATTATTCGGTCGACGAAATGATGGCTCAACTCAAGCATCATAACCGAGACAAAGAGCATCAAGATAAAATCAAAGATGGTGAACTCGTCACACGTCCTGACGGTTCTCAAGTCATCAAGGTTAAAAAGCGCAGAAGGCGCTCAAAGCAGCCCTCCAAAAAGACAAATCCTAAATTAA
This sequence comes from uncultured Verrucomicrobiales bacterium, assembly GCA_963933605.1. Lineage (GTDB taxonomy): Bacteria > Verrucomicrobiota > Verrucomicrobiia > Verrucomicrobiales > Akkermansiaceae > Oceaniferula. Next base: position 11,034 of record CAWVVN010000001.1, on the reverse strand, counting down.
AATGGGCAATCATCGGAACTGCGTCAGGCCTAGCACTGGTACTTGTTGCGTTCACCATCTTTATTATAGCCAGATACAACGGCGCATCCTTCAAAGAGAAAACCGAAACCTCAGTCACTAAGCTTCTTGCTGGCAATACAACAAAAATCGAACAGCTACGAGTTACCCCCCTATCAGCAGCAGCATCGCAAGCCGCAATCAACTGGGACAAAGATACCTTTTTCCAGTCTGCCACATTTTCAGCTATCAAAGCTGACCTTAAAGTCACCAGCTTTTTATCACGCGCTTGGAATGGGGAGGAAATATTAGCCAATCACGGAACGATCCAACTACAACTTCCTGAAAGAAACAGAGCCGAGAGCATTGATTCCCTCATCTCTAATTATCGCTTCAAATCATACCGGTGCGAAAAACTAGACCTGCTTTTCGGAGCTAGCGAAGGGGCGCCTTCCGTGAAAGGGCTTCATGCATCACTCCAACAGCTGCCTGATAGTCATTACCAAGTTGCATTTAACAATGGCATTATCGATATCCCCGGCTGGCCCAATCTCGAAGTATCGTCAGGTATCCTAACGCTCAAATCCTCGAATGCTGAAATAGAGGCTCGGCTCGCAGCCAGCGACAACAATAAGGGCGAATTACTCATCAAAGGAATCATCTACAAAGACAAAGACCAGCCTGTTACGCTAGACGTAAAATCCATCAACTACCCAATAGAGGATATGTTAGGTGAAGATTTCGGCCGTATCATCGAAGGCTACATCCATAGCGATATGGGCGCTCTTTCATACGACCCCAAACAAGATGACGTAAATGCGCTGAGCTTCATCATGCCCTTCAACTCGAATCAATTGAACATCAGCGAGCTGCCCATGCTTAATGATTTGAGAGATTTGACCGGCAAATCTCAATACCTTCACCCGTCATTTACGCATTGCAGAGGCACGATCATGCGCAACCTCAGCGGCATATCACTTAGCAACCTCAATCTCATAAGCAGCAAGCTCCTTAGCATTGAAGGGAACATCTCGGTAAATGCTCAGGGCATGCTCTCAGGAGAATTAAACGTAGGCATTCCCTCTAGGCTTTTCGACGACAAAACACCGGCACCAAAAATCTTCTCCGCTCCAAAAGACGGAAGTATTTACACCACAGTAACCCTCGGGGGAACAGTTCACAGCCCACATGACGACTTCAATGCACGTCTCAAATCAAGTGGCAGAGCAATCATTCAGAAACCATCAATGTTTGCAGATGAGGGTGAAATTCTACCCATAACTCCTTTGGAAAAATCGGAGCAAAAAGAGAAAGCCTTTGAAGCACTGACCAAGTAGCACTCAATTCCCCTCGTTAACTTTTCAAACGCCATAGCCACTTTATTGAGATCAAGTTCGCCATCAACAGATACCATGCAGCTTCGATGAAGTTATTATCAGCCCTCGCTACCTTTGCGATAATAGTAAGCGCAGCTTGTCGTGCAGAGGATCAAGAATTCGTTGTTGCTGATGACTTCCTTGCTGCTGAGGAAAAAAAACAAGCCCATGCAGCGTTGCATTATCTTCAGCTCATCTCGGACGGGGAACTGAAGCTTGGCGATCATACTGCGCTATCGAAGCACTGCAGCCCCAAAAGACGCAGCGAACTGGAGACACGGATCAAACGATCAAGGCAGAGCCACTTCAAAGCAAATGACATCCTAAGTATCGAGGCTCAATTAATGGACTCTGCTTTTTGCGCTGTGCTCGTCCGAGCAGAAAATACCATCAACCCACTCAATACACGCATTCACCCCGTTGCACTGCTCAGAAAAGACAAGCTCTGGATACCCGCGCCACTTCTTGGGTCATTTTCCAATACTGGCTATGGTTATGACCAAAAAGCCGAGCAATCAGTGCAGGCATTAGAAACCTGGATGGCCAAACAAAAGATCCTGCACGAATCACAGCATCGGCAAAAGGCACTACCTGATATTAAATCCAAGCTCACCACCATTGAGCAAAAAGCAGGCTTTGATAAAATGACAGCAGAACAGGCCACCTCTTATTTCTTAGAGCAATGCCGAAGCAAAAACACCCTGGGCATCCTTGCCAGCATTGGCCGAGCTTCCGAACAAGAAGCACGAAAATTAAGTAAATCGATCGACCTTGTCGCCAAAACATTAAAACTTGAGGGCACGCCTAAAAACGATTGGCACTATTTCACCAACCCCTCGCGCATCACTCAAGTGATTGAAGCTGACGAAAAATCAGGAAAGGTTCTCGTGGGATGCTTTAATCCCGAAGAGTCCAATTCCTCTTATGCAGACGCTTCATACAAAATATTCACCTTCCAAACAGAAAACCGTGATGGCAAAACATTTATCCAGCTCCCCTCCACACTCAATCATTTAGACTCACCTACAGAGAGCAAACTTGGAGGCCGGCACCGTGAATTAAGAAAGAAATTCGCGACCGTCATTTTACAAAAGGTAACAGCGAGTAAGCATGAAACCACCGAGCAACTACTCAATGATTTCGTCCGCACTATCAAAGAGCAAGACTTCACCAAGTTCATGAGGCTAACCACCCTTGATGATGATTACTTCGGCAACACAAAAAACCATCACTCTATAGTCACTCACATCGCAAAATACTGGTGCAGCATACCTAAACATGACAACACCCGCTACCTTGTATCTGAAGTTGCCCTTAAGGGTAAATTTGCCGTAGCTATGCTCGAGTGCAGCCAAGCTGGTGCCAGCACCGATCATCAAGTCGAGGAAATCTGGATGCTGCAAGATCAAGACGGCTGGCACATCGCCCCCATCGACATGATCCCAAAAATGCTTACGGGCAGCAGCAACAATGAGGAAGTAACAAACATCAATAACCAGCTAACTGATCTGCGGCAACAAATTCAGCAGCAATCACTCGAAACGATCTTTGCCCAAACCGCTCGCATCACTTTACCATTAAGTCTGAATGCCGTATCAGAGGAGGCTGCCAAAACGTGTTTACATGACTATCGCGAGCAACTTCGCAATGGTGATATAAAAGCCAGCCTATCTCAATGCGCCATGCTGGAGGGCACTGACAAAAGCGCGCTAATAAAAGACCTGCAGCGTTTGGTCCGAGGGGCTGAAAAACAGGCCGCCGAAGCTCACATCCTCGGCACATCAACGAGTGCTGGCTGGATTGGCGTTTCGGCGAGAACAAAATCTCAGGCCTCAGACCTATACGACTACCCCCTTTATCTCATCGCAAACACAGCCAAAGGACCCCGCGTCTTCATTAACATCGATCTCCGCTACCCTCGCAATAGCGGCAGAAAATCCCTCAATGAAAAGAGCTGGGAGCAATTAAATCACGCTACCCCACCCAAATCACTGACATTTCTAAAAGCAATTTTCAAGGAACACATCAAGCGCTGCGAAGAGAACATCGCCGCAGCGCAGAAATAAGCACCCAACCCTATCCCAACAGGAATAAACCAACCATATAACAAGCCTGCATGAAACATCTCGATATAGCACAACGCCTCGAACAATCCGTCATTAGCATTATTAAGGGGCACGAAAAAAGCATACGTAACATTCTGGCCTGCATGATCTCGGGGGGGCATGTTTTACTTGAGGACAATCCAGGAACCGGCAAGACAACCCTCGCCAAAACAATTGCCAAATCAATTGATGGCGCTCATTTCAGCCGTATTCAATTCACCCCCGATTTATTACCCTCTGACATTTTAGGAGTATCTATTCTCAACCAAAAAACCAGCGAGTTCAATTTTCATCCAGGGCCGATTTTTGCCGATATTCTATTAGCTGATGAAATCAACCGCGCATCTCCGAGGACACAAAGCGCGCTCTTAGAATCCATGGCAGAACGCCAGGCAACGATTGAAGGGAAATGTCACCACATCGACGGAATTTTCTTTGTCATTGCCACGCAAAACTCCGTTGAATTTCGTGGAACTTACCCACTTCCAGAGGCTCAGATGGATCGCTTCACCATGCAGTGTTCACTGGGATACATCAGTCCAGAAGAGGAATCCTCTATTCTTGCCTCCCAGAATGGCGGACATCCACTTGATGATCTCAAGCCATCGGCCACCTTCGATGAGGTGCTAGGCCTCACCGCTGCCGTCGCCGATATCCGTGTGAGCGCTGAGCTAAGAGACTATATCGTGGCCCTGACGAGCGCCACTCGCAACATCGAGGATGTCCAACTCCCTGCAAGCCCACGCGCATCCCTGGCTTTGATGAAAGTCTCTCAGGCGCTATCACTTTTTGAAGGCAGGGACTATGTCACTCCTGAAACGATTCAGCAGCTTGCTCCCGACATTATCGCTCACCGGCTGGTTGTTTCTCCTGAAGCTAAGTTTAACGGCCTTACTGGACGCGCCATCGTTGAGAACATCCTCGAGCAGACTCCAGCACCCGTCTAATCCACCACTATCATCATGGCGGCACGCGGACCATCTCCCCTTTTTTCCAGACTGATCCACAGGATCTACTTCAACAACTCCGCCGTTGCTCATTTTTTCAGCCAGAGAGCACGACCAGCTGGCATCCTGCTCGTTCTTCTTATCCCTATCTCCTGGACATTAATGCCCATGTATAGCTTGGGGCCCGTCTATCAAATACGGGGCATGATTTTTGCCATGCTCACTATCAGCATTCTGTGGCTCCTGTTTCGTAAAGCCAAGGTCACGACAACCAGAAGATTACCACGGTTAGCAACTGCTGGTGAGCCATTGCAATATCATATTATCATTCACAACACGGGGAAAAGGACCGTCTCCGGGGCCAACTTCCTCGAGATGGTACCGGACAACCGCCCGAGCCAAGAACTCTTCACCAACTCACGCGAACCCGGCGAAGAACATCGGAATATTTTTGATCGCACATTTTGCTTCTACCGATGGGAATGGCTGCAAAAGGGTCTTACCCTTTTTTCCAGCAAACCCTCCTCCTTTATTCGTCCATTAGCACCTGGAGAGCACACAAAAATCCCTCTGACAATCGTGCCCAAAAAACGCGGCATCATCATCCTTAGAGATCTTCGTATATTCCTGCCAGACCCCCTTGGCATTTTCCAGCGATGTCGCAGCGCTCATTCAAGCGAGGATAAACTCATCGTGCTTCCGCACCGCTATCGCATACCTGAACTACACCTCCCCGGCAGCGCCCGCTTCCAACTCGGTGGCGAGGCCTTATCGAATACCATTGGTCAATCGGGAGATTTCACCAGTGTTCGCGAGTATCGCCCGGGAGATCCCCTTCGGCATATTCACTGGAAAAGCTGGGCCCGCACAGGCAAGCCGATCGTCAAAGAATATGAGGATGTTTTTTTCCCTCGGTATGGCCTCATCCTCGATACCTTTGCCTCCGCCGAGCAGGCAGATTTATTTGAAGAAGCCATTTCAGTAGCTGCCTCATTTGCGGTAAGCGTTGACACTCGGGAGTCTCTCTTGGACTTAATGTTCATCCATGACGAGGCATTCATTTTCAGCTCAGGGCGTGGCGAAGATCGGGTAGACAGCATACTCGAAGTACTCGCTGGCGTAAATTCAGAGCCAAGAGCTGACTTTGATGCCTTACAGAAACTCGTGTTACAATACCGCGATGAATTAACTGCCTCTATTTGCATTTTCACCGGATGGTGCAAACAACGACGTGACACAGTAGAACGCCTTCACCGTGCCGGTATGGAGCTCAAGGTATTCTCTGTTTGCCACAGCTTGGAAGAAGCAGATCAACTTCAACAGCTTTTCCCCTCACCCGTTACCATTCACTGGTTGCGCGCCAGTCATGTAGAGGCTGACCTGTCCACGAACGCCTCTTAATTCAGCTCGTATATGACTACATCACCTCCCAAATTACTTGTTGGCTTAGCTCTGCTGTATTGGGGCTATCTCACCGGTCATTTAGCTGCAGCAATCCCTGCTGCATTACTATTGGAGTCGCGATCAATTCTCAACATACGCTGGGATTTCAAATATGAATCCTACATCAAGGCGTGGAACCTATGTATTCTCTGTGCCGTGCTGATAGCCATGATCTCTTGGATCGACGGCATGCGCTTGGGAAGAATTCATACCCTCTTTGTATGGGCCCCTTTTGTCTTTTTACCCATGGAGCTAGCTCAGCGCTTTGGAAAAGCTAAAAATATCCCCCTCAGCACCTTCTCTATTTTTGCGAGAAGAAAAATGCTTCAAGATATCGAAGCAGGCCGTAAAATCACGCCCCGACTATTCAATACTGGCTACCCCTATATTAGCATCATCATACTCGCTACGGCCAAGGCCAGCCGTCACGATTTATTCCACTATATTGGCCTATCTATCTTGATCGGAGTATGCCTCTACGCATGCACCAAAAATAACGGCCGCAGGCCGCTGGCATGGAGCTGTGCATTCATACTTCTACTTTCCTTATCGTGGGTCGGGCAATGGAGTATGTTTAAAATACTTCGTCACTATAGAGGAGGCGGACAGCAGGTCACGCTCAACCAGACCATGTCAGCAACTGAGACCAGAACCAACATTGGCAGACTTGGTCGAATCAAGCAAAACCCCAATATTGTCTGGCGAATGAAGGTCCACAATGGGCCAAAACCCAAGTTACTTCGATCAGCCACATATAACAGATATTCTCGAGCGAGATGGAATTACTCACACAGAAAATCAAATGACATTGGCAATAACTATGATGCAATGGGATACAAGGGTTCCTCCAGTGCTGCCACCGTGGAAGGCGAACGAGACATTCGCTGGTTTACCCAAGATCCTCCCAAGCTCAGCGACATCGCGCCAATCAGCATCATCGGAGAGGTCGACGCCAAGATAAGGGAGCACCCCTTGCCTATTCCTGATGAGTTTATTGCCATCGGCGACCTCGATAAGGAGGCATTCATCGAGTGCAACACCCTGGGCACCATCCGCATGGCAAACCCGAATTACAACGTGGTTGAATATGCTGCTTGGCTAGGGAACTTCTCCAACACCGAGGAAGCACCTCGTGGGCAGACTAATTCAAATCTGAACCTTGATCTTGCCGTGCCGATCACCGAGATAGATGCCATCAAGCGCATCTGCCATCAGCTTGATCTCTACAACCAAAATCTGAGCACCTCAGCCAAGATCTCCAAACTGAAGAACTTCTTCATCGATGATTTCACCTACAGCACACACCTCACGACACCACGATTTGACCGCGGCAAACGTCAATCTTCTATCAGCCTCTTTCTAGAAGATTCTCGCACAGGCCACTGTGAATATTTTGCTACAGCCACCACTCTTATCCTAAGAGAAGCTGGCATCCCCTCACGTTACTGCATTGGCTATGCCGTCAATGAACGTGGTGAAGCTGAGGGGGAATGGGTCATGCGTGGCCTGCATGCGCATGCTTGGAGTCGCGTATGGATTGAGCCGAATGCTGCCAACGGCATAACTAAAGGAAAATGGATTGATGTCGACCTCACCCCTCCGTCTTGGCAATCCATGGAGGCTGCTCTTACCGATGGCTGGAGGCAGCGGCTTGCTGACTGGTGGCAACTTACCCGCGAAGACTTCCTCATATGGCGCACCAGAGAAGCCAATAAAACCAGAGTGTTTTACGTCGTTGCCGCTATCCTCAGTTTGGTTGCTATCTGGGTAAGCTGGCGATTATGGAGCTCTCGCCAGAGAAATACAGACCCTACACTCAATCGCTACCAACGACCAAAAAACGCCCCTTACACTCCCCTTCATAAGCTCGAACCTTTGATCGCCAAGAAAATCGGTCGTCGCCCAACAGGCACCCCATTGTGCGAATGGCTGCATGGCTTACTACTATTAGATACAGCGTTGCGTCATGATTTGGAAAAATCACTCCTGCCAGCCATCAAACTACATTCAGCGATTCGCTTTGACCCTGCAGAATCGGGTTCAGAAAAACATCAAGAACTTAGGGAGCTTAGCCTCAGTCTAAAGCAGCAAATCAAGCACTACCCCCCTTGCAAATAATTGTGCCTGAATGTCTCCTTTTTTGAGTTGGAGTTGTTGATTTTACGGCTAATATCCTGCCCATGGAAGAGACAAGCTCCAAAAAAAATCCACTTATCTACTTCACTGGTGTCCTCATCTTGAGCGCCGTGGTTACTTTTTTTCTGATCGATAAATGTTCCTCCAGTAAGGAAACAGCAAAACAAGATGATCGCTCCAAAATCAGCGGGAACTTGGATAGCATTGATAAGCTCGGAAACATGGAGGAAGGCGACGAGGCAATCGGAGCCACACCAGAAGAATTGATCGGCAAGATCCGTGAAATCGTCCTCACAGCAAACGAAACTGGTAATGCTCAAGCCTTGATCGACTACCTCGGCAAGACCAACTTCACTCGAGCTCAGGCAGATCAACTCAACAGGCTCGCTGCTAACTCAGGACTCAATCTTGACCCCTCCAATCCTTTTTCCCGTGTAGCAGGTTATCCTGACAGATGGTCTCTCAACCTTGCTGACAAGAGTAAGATATTCATCGATCTGGAAAAAACCGATGCGGGAAAATGGCAGGTTAAGAATATCACCCTCCCAAAGACCAATCAAAACACGCTCAACAAAGCTCTCAAAAATGAGGATCAACCAGAACCTACAAGACCTCAAGGCGATCAATCCGCATTGATCGCTATTAAGCAATTCATCAACGCAATCACCAAGCTCGATGCTGCTGCTGCGGGTAAGTATATTGACAATTCCCAAGTATCTTACGCCACGCTTGCCGGTCTCTGCATCATCTTTGAAGAAGGCCAATACACCCTTCTGAAAGAAAAAACTCTGCGCAAAATGTTCCTGCGCGATACCAGCTCTGGATGGCTCGTTCGTCTCAAATCAAAAAACACAGGCGAACTAGCTATGTTCTCCATCACCAGCAAGAGAAACGATATCGACTCACCGTGGCAAATCACCGAGATCAATCTAGACAACCTACTTGCCGATTACACCCAACGTGTCCTCGGTGGCGATATTTACTATAGCCCTCTCATCAAAAACCCAAAAGGCGGAGACACTCTGGCCATTTACTTTGATCTCGATGCAAAAGATCTTACCCCCCGCACCAAGCGGCAGCTCACTATTGTCGCAAACCTTCTCAAGACGAGCGCAGAAAAGATGCTGACCATATCAGGGCACACCGATGCACTAGGGTCCGACCCATACAACCTGTCCCTATCACGGGAGCGTGCTGAGCAAGTCATGGAGTTTCTTGCCGAAAATGGCATCAACAAAAAGCAGATGGAAATCGTCGGCTACGGAAAATCAAAACCGCGGCTACCCAACACCAATGCTGCGGGTGATGACTCACCGGCAGGTAGACGAGCCAATCGTCGTGCGGAGATCCTCCTAGACTTCTAGCCATGCCGAGGAGCACAGTCCAACGCGCCCAACAAAGAATTCTCTACGGTGTCGTCATCTCCGTATTGATTGCCATTATTGCTTTGGTAATCCTCGGAAAAACCGGCAGCACAAAAGATTCCCGCGTTCCGGTCAAATCACTAGAGTCAGCCCAACAAGCAGATGCCCCTCTCGGCTTCCCGCTTCCCAGCACCAAAAAAGCGCCACCTTTTGACCCGCGCTTCATTCAGCTCACGGCCTTTGAAAGAGCCCTGATTCCGACCGCAACACGTATGGCTGCGGCAATGGGAACTGCCCATGGAGCGCTAAGCTACAATGCCCAGCATTTCTGGGACAACAACCCCGCGCGAGGAGGTCATCACACAGGCGACGACATCAACGGCATCGGAGGCATGAACACCGACCTCGGTGATCCGGTTTATGCCATTGGCAATGGCATCGTTTTTTACCGTGGAGAGCCGTCACTGAGCTGGGGCAATACACTCATTGTCGCCCACAGAAATCCACAAGGGAAAATTTTGTTATCGATGTACTCTCACTTGGACAAAAGCTACGCAGCTCACGGCCAACGCGTTCATCTAGGCGAAGTCATCGGCACCGTAGGAACCGCCAACAACTACTACCCAGCTCATCTACACCTCGAAATGCGTGACAGCACGGACATCTACATTGGACCTGGCTACAGATCAAACCAAGGCGAATTCCTCAGCCCCTCTCAAACAATCCTCAAAGATATGGGAACACCACCTGATAACTTATTTCCCTCTGCATTATCGATTGCCATCAAAGAGCAACAAGAACGGCGAAAGGAACAGTTTTTCAACAGCCAATAATGCTTCTTATCCTCTTTAAATCGAATCCGAATTAAACTAGGGTCACCCTTATCGAATCGCGATTCTAACGTTAATTCAACAATTTCAGGATATTCACCTATGAGCACGGACACATCACCCAGTAACTTTGTTGCGCCAGAGCCAGAGGAAATTGCAGAACTCCTCCCCAATTTTGAAGTCCTATCATTCATCGCGCAAGGAGGCATGGGAGCCGTTTACCTTGCCAAACAAAAGTCCCTCGATCGTGAAGTAGCCATTAAGATATTGCCCCGCAACTTCGGTGAAGACCTTGAATTTCGCACCTCTTTTGAGAGTGAGGCCAAAAGCATGGCCAAACTCAACCACCCTAACCTCATCGGCATTTATGATTTCGGGGAAATCGATGGCATGCTCTACATCGTCATGGAGATGGTGCATGGCAGCTCTCTTTATCATGCCTCTTATGGAAAAACCATTGATCAAGTCGAGGCTGGCCGCATCATCTGTGAAATTTGCCACGGTCTCGAAAACGCCCACCAGCAGGGCATTCTCCATCGGGACATCAAACCCGCTAACATTCTCCTCAACGATCAGCTGTCGCCAAAAATAGGTGACTTTGGCCTAGCTCGCCCAGTCGGCGATCACGAATCAGACACCGCCTTCGGCACACCAGGATATACCGCACCAGAAGTCGTGCATAATCCGAGCGCTGTTGATCAAAGTACAGACCTCTACTCGGTAGGTGTCATGTTATATGAGCTGCTCACCAGCAAACTGCCAGAGCAGCTTTATATGCCAGCAGCCAATCTCGTGCAATGCGACCCGAGGTTTGATGACATCATTCGCAAGGCGAT